>NZ_CP034145.1:1258892-1573615 GCF_003856835.1 Haloplanus aerogenes | reverse complement strand
TCGCGGATCGCTCAGTTCTCGCGGGGCGAAATCAAGCGGTTCGACACGGTCCACGAGACGAAATCTGGCGAGCGCATCCCCGTGGAGGTCAACTCCACGCTAATCCCCTACCGGGGTGAGACGGCGATTCTGGCGACCGCCCGCGACATCAGCGAACGCGTCGAACGGGAACGCGAACTGCAACGGCAGAACGACCGCCTCGAAGAACTCGCGAGCGTCGTCTCACACGATCTGCGGAGCCCGCTGAACGTGGCCGCCGGCCGGCTCGAGTGGGCACAGGAGGAGTGTGACTCGCCCCACCTCGACGACGCGGCGACCGCGCTGAAGCGCATGGATCGGTTGATCGACGATCTGTTGATGCTCGCCGGCCACCGGAACCGGGGTATCGAGCTGACCTCCATCGATCTCGACTCGTTCGTCGACCGCTGCTGGGCGAACGTGGTGACCGACGGCGCGACGCTCGACCGCCGCACCGAACGGACGATCATGGCCGACGAGTCGCGGCTCGCACAGCTGTTCGAGAACCTGTTTCGGAATTCGGTCGAGCACGGCTCGACGGACGGTCGACCGGAGGCCGACGACGCCGAGGATACCTTCGAACGCGGTGCGACGGACGACGAGGCCGCGAGCAACGCCGCAGGCGGCGGGGAGGACGCCGTAACCATCACGGTCGGTCCTCTCCCGGACGGCTTCTACGTCGCCGACGACGGCCCCGGCATCCCCGAGTCGGAGCGCGACCGGATCTTCGAGGCGGGCTACTCGACGAACGACGGCGGGACGGGCCTCGGTCTCGCCATCGTTCTCGACGTGGTCGAGTCCCACGACTGGGAGATCGACGTGGTCGAGTCCCACGACTGGGAGATCGACGTCGTCGAGAGCGACACTGGCGGGGCCCGCTTCGAGATTACGGGCGTCGAGATCGTCTCGTAGTCGGCCGCCGCGGCTCAGGCGCTCTCGAACTCTTCGCCGTAGTCGCCGCCGTAGCGGATGAAGAAGTAGGCCAGTCCGAGTACGGACACCAGCGCGGCCGTCAGGGCGAGGGCGAGGGATTTGGCGCTGTCGGGGACGGCCGGAGCGCCGCCACCGCCGCCACCGCCGCCGCCGCCACCGCCACCACCGCCGCCACCGCCGCCGGAGTCGGGCATCGCGCCGACGACGACGACGCCTTTCATGCCGAGCGCGCGGTGGGGCTGGCAGAAGTACTTGATCACACCTTCGGACTCGAAGGTCTGTTCGAACGTGAAGCCGGCTTCGGCGGTGAGTTCGCTCTCGAACTCGCCACCTTCCTCGGCGACGACGTTGTGTTGGCCGCCTTCGCCGTTCCACTCCCAGATGATTGTCGTCCCGGGATCGACCTGGACGGCCGGCGGGCCGAACGCGAAGTTCCCGCCATTACCGGACGCACCGACCGTGATCGTCACTTCACTCTGGCCGGTCGCGTCGGTGACCTCGCTGTAGTTGCCCACGTCGCTCATCCACCCGCCGAACGACGCCTGCGCCGTGGCGGTTCCGGCGGCGGCCGCCGTCGCCGCTGTGCCCGCGACGGTCGTCAGAAATCCGCGTCGCGAGACGGAACGATGGCTTCCCATACCGGGGGTTGCGGGCCATCCTACGAAAACCTGACTATCCCGCTCGGCTGCCGTTCCCACCGGTGGGGAGCTATCCCCTACGCTTACGGGGGTGTCGTGCGGACGGTACGGCATGGCGAAACGACTACTCGTTCCGGTAGACGGATCGGACCCTGCAGATGCCGCGCTCGAATTCGCCCTCGAAGAGTACCCCGACGCCGACATCACGGCGCTCTCGGTCATCGACCCCACGGACGTGGGCTACGGCTCCATCGAGGCGGCGCCGAGTACGTTCGAACATCTGCAGGACTCCGCCGAGGAACGCACCGAGAAGGTCCTCGAAGACGCGAAGGCCCGCGCCGCGGAGCACGGGATGGAACTGACGACGGAGACGGTGATCGGCATGCCGTCCCGGGCCATCGTGGAGTGGGCAGAGAACAACGATATCGACAGCATCGTCATCGGGAGTCACGGCCGACAGGGTGTCACTCGCGTGTTGCTCGGGAGCGTGGCCGAATCGGTCGTCCGACGGTCGCCGGTGCCGGTGACGGTCGTCCGATAACCCGACTAGCCCTCGGTCGAATCGACCGGGCCGCCGTCGGGCAGTTCCCGGAAGGCGACGGTGAAGTCGTTTTCGTCGAACTCCTCGACGGCCGAATCGAGGTCACGCTCGATGGCCTCCAGCCGACGGTTCAGTTCGGTGTACTCCTCGCTCTCCTCGAGTTCGTGGGGCGTCTTCGCCGCTTCGAGCGTCACTTTCTTCTCGACGAGCTGGAACTTCTCCTGAAGCTGATCGTCGTAGGTGCTCCGAACCATCATCCGCTCGACGGTGTCGACGAGTTCGGGCTGATCGACGGGCTTGATCAGGTAGTCGTCGATACCCATGTCGACGATGTCGAAGCCCGGGTCGACCGCCGTCACCATGACGATCCGCACGTCGAGGCCCTGCTTTTCCACCTCGTCGACAACTTCGTCGCCCGACAGGCCGGGCATCCGGCGGTCGAGCAACATCACGTCGACGTAGTCGTCCAGTTTCTCCAGCGCTTCCGTCCCGTCGTAGGCGGTGTGTGCCTCGGCAAACTCGTCGATCCAGTAGGCGTACAGATCCGCTAGCGACTGCTCGTCGTCTACGATGAGCACCGTCGCGTCTGAGAGCGTGGGCGTCATGATCGGAGTCCTTGGGAGGCGCGTGGACGGTCGGGAATCGTTGTGACCGGCGGACCACCGAGCCACCGAAGCGCGCCTGAATCGGCGTCCCGCCGGTGTTTCTTCGACTGTTCGGTCCGACTCGACGTATATGAAGCTATTGGCCGAATTATCGTCGGTGATACGTGTTCAGTGTGATCCAGCGCGTCATCGTGGGCAGTCCCCGAGGGGACGCTGAGGCTACACATCGAGGACCGTCGGGCGGACCCAGATGACGAAATCGCCGTCGCGTTTGATGACGCCACGGACCGCGTCGTCGGCGTCGTCGACGGGCGACGACTCCACGTCGTCCGGTTCGACCTCGACGACCTGATCGACTTCGTCGACGATCCAGCCGATCGACTTCCCGTTGGCCGTCAGGTCACGGTCGAACACCACGATCCGTTTGCCGTCGCCACCGCCGCCGATGCCGAAGACAGTTTTCGGATCGATGATTGTCGTCGTCTTACCGCGGAGATCCATTACACCCTCGACGTGGGGGGCCGAGTTGGGAACGACCGTGAGATCGTTCACGTCGACGATTTCGGCGACGTGCGCGATGTCGACCGCGTACGCCTCGGAGCCGAGTTCGAACTCGAGGAGCTGAACGGTGCGGGCGCGTGCTGCCGTCTCGCTCATCGGTCGACCTCCCGTTCGGCACGGTCACGTTCCCTCGTCCCGTCGCGAGTTTGCATACTCTACGAGAGGACGAATCGTACATTAAGCGTACTGGTCGCATTATCCGTTCTGATAACCGTGCCGGTGTATTTATTTCACCGCTAGGGAAACGAGTGACCAACGTATGATCGGACGAATCCCCCCCGGAATCGGCGGGCCGCCTCAGACCGTCGCGACGAGACAGTCGAATGACGGAGGGGCCACGCGTCGATGAGCGGATCGACGCGCGCTGTCGTCGTCGACGACTCGCATTTCATGCGGACGATGCTCTCCGACATGCTCGAAAACGGTGGCGTGAGCGTCGTCGACACGGCCGCCGACGGTGCCGAAGCGGTCGACGCCGTCCTCGAACACGAGCCGGACGTGGTGACGATGGACCTGCAGATGCCCGATGTCGACGGGCTGGAAGCCGTCGAGCGAATCATGGCCAAGCGTCCCACGCCGATCCTGATGCTCAGCGCCCACACTGCGGACGGCGCCGACGTAACCTTCGAGGCGCTGGAGAAGGGGGCGGTCGACTTCTTCACCAAACCCGGCGGCGAAGTCAGTACGCGGATGTCGAGCAAGGAAGACCAACTCGTCCGCAAGGTGAAAGCCGTCGCCGGCGCGGACGTGAGCGGCGGCCGGGGAGCCGGTTCCTCGGCCCCGTCCCGGGCGACGCAGTCGACGGCCGAACCGTCGACCACAGCCGGTGACTACGAGGAGGGAGCGACGGTGCTAATCGCCTCCTCGACGGGCGGGCCGACGGTCGTCGAACGGGTCGTGGGGGCGCTCCCCCGGGACGCCGACTTTCGGATCATCGTCGTCCAGCACATGCCCGACGCGTTCACCGGGCGGTTCGCCGACCGCCTCGACGCAGCGAGCGAGTACGACGTCCGCGAAGCGACCGACGGCGACCGCATCGGTGGCGGCGAGGCGCTGGTCGCTCCGGGCGGCAAACACCTCGTCATCGCGGGCGCCGGCGGGGGGCGGCTCCGGACGAAACTGACCGAGGACCCGCCGGAACACGGCGTGCGCCCCGCCGCCGACGTGACGATGCGCTCGGCGGCCGAGACCATCGACGGCCCGCTCGTCGGTGTCGTCCTCACCGGCATGGGCGCCGACGGCGCCGAAGGCGCCCGGGCGATCAAGGACGCCGGCGGCCACGTCATCGCCCAAGACGAGGCATCGTCGGCGGTGTTCGGTATGCCCAAGCGGGCCATCGAACTGGGATCGGTCGACGACGTACTGCCCGACGACGAAGTCCCCGACGGCATCCTCGATGCCACCCGACTGGAGGTTAACGCATGACCGAAGAGTACGTACAGGCGTTCGTCCACGAGAGCGAAGAGCAGCTGACCGACCTCAACAACTCCCTGCTGGCACTGGAGTCCGACCCCGACGATCAGGAGGCGATGGACGACATCTTCCGCACGGCCCACACCCTGAAGGGGAACTTCGGGGCGATGGGGTACGACGAGGCCAGCGACCTCGCCCACGCCATCGAGGACCTCCTCGACGAACTCCGCGAGGACGAGATGGCGGTGACACCCGAGGTGATGGACCTGGTGTTCGCGGGCGTCGACCGCCTCGAACTCGCCGTCGAATCCATCGACGAGGACGGGACCGTCGACGTAGAGACCGGTGATCTGGAGGAGGATATCCGCACCGTCATCGAGAACGGTGGGGCGACGGGCGGCGACGCCACCGCCGCCGACGATACCGCGGCGGCGGACGCGGAAACCGGCCAAGTGGACACCTTCGATGTGACCGTCGAAATCGGGGACACGGAGATGAAAGGCGTCGACGGGATGCTCGTCCTCGAAGCCATCCGGGAAGAGTGCGACCTCGTCTCCGCCACGCCCGAACCCGACGCCATCGAGGACGGCGAGTACGAGGGCGGCTTCGATCTGGTCGTCGCCTCGACGACCGCCGACGAACTGCGAGCGACGCTCGACCGCGTCTCCGCCATCGACGGCGCCACGCTATCACAGGCGGGGAGCGACGAGGCGGCAAACGGCGAGTCCGACACCGCGAGCACGGAGCCCGACGCCGACGACACGCAGGCGGACGACGCCGAGAGCGACGACAGCGGCAGCGACAGCGACACGGGCGGCAAGACCGGCGAGAGCAACGGGTCCTCCCGCGAGATCAGCTCCGTCCGGGTCGACGTGGACCAACTCGACGACCTGCACGGGCTGGTCGAACAGCTCGTCACCAGCCGGATCAAGCTCCGGCGCGCCGTCGGCGACGGCGACGTGGGGAGCGCGACCGACACGCTCGGGGAACTCGACAAGATCACCGGCAACCTCCAGAATACGGTGATGGATATGCGGCTGATCCCGATGCGGAAGGTGATCAGCAAGTTCCCGCGGCTGGTCCGCGACCTGGCTCGCGAACAGGAGAAGGAGATCGACTTCCGGATGGAAGGGCAGGACATCGAACTCGACCGCACCATCCTCACCGAGATCAGCGACCCGCTGATGCACATCCTGCGGAACGCGGTGGATCACGGGATCGAACCGCCCGCGGAGCGGGAGGCGGCGGGCAAAGATCGGGAAGGCACCATCGAACTCCGGGCGAGCCGCGAGCGCGATCACGTCACCGTCACTGTCGAGGACGACGGCCGCGGCCTCGACGTGGACGAACTCCGGCGGAAGGCGCTGGAGAAGGGCGTGCGCACGGAGGCCGAACTCGACGCGATGGAAGATACGGAGGTGTACGACCTCGTCTTCCACCCCGGCTTCTCCACCGCCGACGAGGTGACCGACGTGAGCGGCCGAGGCGTCGGGATGGACGTCGTCCACAGCACGGTCAAACAGCTGGACGGCTCGGTCAACGTCGAGAGCGAGAAAGGCGAGGGGACGACCGTCACCCTGCGACTCCCGGTGACCGTCGCCATCGTCAAGGTGCTCTTCATCGAGGTCGGTAACGAGGAGTACGGCGTCCCGATCAAGAACATCGACGAGGTGAGCCGGATGCCGACGGTCGAGACGATCAACGACCAGCCGATGATCGAACACGACGAGGAGATCTACCCGGTCGTCGACCTCGCGTCCGAACTCGATGTGCCCGGCCAGACGGCCAACGGTGACAGTATGCTCCTCCGCATCCGGAAGTCGGAACGCCGGACCGCACTCCGCTGTGACGCCGTGAACAAACAGGAGGAGGTCGTCGTCAAGCCACTGGAGGGTGTGCTGAGCGGCATCCCCGGTCTCAGCGGGACGGCCGTCCTCGGCGACGGCAACATCGTTCCCATCCTCGACGTGGTGACGCTCTGATCCAATGAGCCCGAACCCAACCACCGAAGACGAGGCGTTCCAGCAGTTGCTCGCTCACCTCTCCGCAGAACTCGACTTCGAGTCCTCGTACTACAACGAGTCGTATCTGGACCGGCGGATCTCCGCCCGGATGCGGCGCCGCGACGTGGAGAGCTACGACGAGTATCTCGGCCTCGTGCGCTCGGACCCCGAGGAGCCGACGGAACTCCTCGACTCCCTCTCGATCAACGTCACCAGTTTCTACCGCAATCCGGAGGCGTGGGAGCCGATCCGCGAGGCGCTCCGGGAAGTGACGGCCGACCACGGTCGAACGCGGGTGTGGAGCGCCCCTTGCTCGGACGGCCGCGAACCCTACTCGCTCGCGATGCTCGCGCTCGACGACGACGAGATCCAGACGCGCCGACTGGAGATCGTCGGAACCGACATCAACGCCGACGTACTCGACCGGGCCCGCGAGGGCGTCTACCAGACGACCAAGACCCGGGACGTGGCGTCCGAACTCGAACCGCTCGACGACGCCGAGCGGTACGTCGACCGCGACGGCGACACGTTCGTCGTCCAGCAGAACGTGAAAGATCTGGTCACCTTCGAACAGCACGATCTCATCGCGGACGCGCCGAAACGGGACGTCGATCTCGTCCTCTGTCGGAATCTCCTCATCTACATCAACACGGAGTCGAAGCGAGCGGTCGTCGACACCGTCCTCTCCTCGCTCCGCGAGGGGGGCTACCTCGTCATCGGGATGACGGAGACGCTGCCGCGGGAGAGCCGGGAGACAGTCGAAACGGTCGACAAACGGCGACGCGTCTACCGACGAACGTAACATGTCGCTCTACCAGCTCGAGAAGGACGGCGACGTGGATTCGCTGCTCGACCACCTGAAGCTCAGCGACTCGCCGTCGATCCGGAAACGGGCGGCCAAGATTCTGGGTGACGTGGTCGACGACGAACCACAGGCGGTCGACGCGCTGGTACGGGTGGCCCAGGAGGACGACGACGAGGAAGTTCGGGGCGCCGCCATCGACGCCCTCGACGCCATCGGCCCGGACGCCATCGAACGGCTGGTGACCGAGATGGCCGGGGTCGATTCCGACGGCGCCGACTGGGTGCGCGCCGAGGCGTTCGTCAAGACGCTCTCGGCCGACCGGCCGGAACTCCGAATGGCGGCCGCCAACGCGCTCCGGGGACTCGGTGACGCCGGGGCGCTCCCGGCGCTGGTCGAGACGCTCGACGACCCGAACCCGCGGGTTCGGGCCCGCGCGGCACGAGCGTGCGGCGCCATCGGCGACGAGTCGGCGGCTGACGCGCTCGCGGCGCGCCTCGGCGACCCGGTCGGCCACGTGCGCCGCGAAGCCGCCGACGCGCTGGCCGCTATCGGCACCAGCCGGGCGCTCTCGCCGCTACTCGACGCCGTCGACGACGACAACGACGAGGTGCGCTACGCGGCCGTCATGGCGCTCGGCGGCTATCAGGGGCCGGAGGCCATCGACCCACTGATCGAAGCGCTCGACGACGACAGCGACGTGGTCCGGCGGGCGGCCGTCTTCTCCATCGTCGAGTTGCTCGCGGCGGCGCCGACGGAACAGAGTCACCGCATCCGCGAGACCATCGTCGATCGGCTGGAGTCGGCCGACCGGAGCGTCGTCGACCCGCTCGTCGAGTTGCTGGAGCAGAGCCGGCAGCCCCGCGAGCGGCGCAACGTGGCGTGGCTCCTCGGCCGGGTCGGCGGCGACGAGGGGTACGAGGACGCCGTGGTGGCCCTGATCGACGCGCTCGAAGCCGACGACGGCACGACCGCCCAGTTCGCGGCGACGAGCCTCGTCGAACTCGGCGGCGAGACGGTCGAGCGCGAACTGCTCGACCTGCTGGAAGACGCGGAGTGTTCGGAGACCGCCCAGTCGAAGGCGGTGTTCGTCCTCGGGAAGGTGGGTGGCGAGCGCGCCCGTGACCGACTGGAGAACATGCTCGACCGCACCGACGACGAGGAGGTTCGCAAACAGGCGTTCGCGGCACTGTCGAAACTCGGAGGGCGTCGATGAGCGAGGGCGAGCGAAAAGTCGTCGACACGCGCGGGAAGTTCACGCAGGTCGTCAAGGACGGCCGCGAACTGAACGACGCGGAGTGGACCGGCGGGCGAATCCTGCTGTCGAACAAGCGGCTGATCCTCGCGGGCAACGGCGGCAAGCGGACCATCCCGCTCTCCAAAATCGAGAGCCTGGAGGGTCGGACCGACGTGAACCAACTGGTGGCGAAGGTGTCGGGCTACGTGAGCCTCCAGCTGGCGACCGAGGACGTAGTACTCGTCTCCGCGAAAGAGCCCGAGTCGTTCGAGCGGATGCTGTACCGGGCGCTCCTCGACCGGAAGGTCATCCTCGCGCGCCATCCGGCCGTCGAGGGCGGCGTCGTCACCGACGCCGAGTGGGAGAAAGCCCGGCTGAAAATCGAGGAGGGCGCCGTCGACCTCGCCATCGCCGACGGCTCGTTCGTGGAGATCGACCTCGACGACATCGGGTCGATGGAGGCGAACGAACGCTCGGTCAAAGACGAGAAACGACAGGTGCTGGAGGTCGAACACAGCGAGGAGGGAACCAGCGTCCAGACGTACATCTCCGGGTCGTCGCGTCGGTGTTCGATCCTCGAAACCCTGCTCCGGAAAGGCGAGAGCCGAAGCGAGATCGGTGTCGACCTCACCGAGCGCCAGAACGAAGTGTTGATGGCGCTGTACTCGGGCGTCTCGCCGTTCGAAATTCCCGACTTCCTCGGGATGGACGTGGACGAGGTGGAGGAAGTGTTCGACCGGCTCATCGAACTCGAAGTGGTCGAGGAGATCCGCGTCCGCCGCGAGGTCGCGCTCAACGCCCGCGGGCGCAACATCGCCAGCGAGGCGATGAACGACCAGTAGGGCACTCAGTCGTTGGGCTCGGCCGTGAACACCGTGCCCTTCGACCTGATAGACAGGTCGAACGCCTTCTCCAGGACGTTGATACTCGCCCGCTGGTGGCGTCGTGGATCGAGATAGAACTGCGAGAGCGCGTCCTCCTGATCGAGACGCGACAGAAGGAGGTGGAGAAAGCGGAACACGGTCTGCAACTCGAAGGTGGCGAGGAGCTCCGAGAGAATGTCGAACTCGACGACGAGTGTCCCGTCGGCTCGCCGGGACGAGAGCGTCGACGCGAGCGTCTCGCCGAGGCCGCTCAGGTCGGGACGCCGATCGATCGTCACGATTTCCAGCGGAACGGCCGCGGGGTCGATCCCCGTCGACGCCAGCGGGTCGGCGGCCGTCGTGAGGATCCTCGTCGACGTGGGCCACGAGTCGAGCGTCTCGTCGAGCAGCCGAAGCCGCGCGGCTGGACTCGCCGTGACGATCAGTACGTCGTCGCCGCGCGAGAGGAAGTGCGTGCGAGCGTTGGCCGCGGCGGCGCCGTCGGTGGGCACGATCAGCAGGGCGCTGCCGGTCCTGCCGATAGCGTCGGCCATGTGGACGCCAGTCTCCAGCGTTTCGTGCTCGAACAGGTGGGATTTGAACGCCTCGACCGCGCCGTCGCCAGCGTAGGTCTGCCCCTGGGTGTCACAGTACGGACAGCGCCACGCCGTCCGGACGCCGTCGTTCGTCAGGTTCGACGCGGCGTGTTGCAGCAAGTGGGTGGCGACGGGGTCGGCGGCGGCGTCACTGTTCGCTGCCCAGAGCGTGAACGAACAGTGTCGGCACTGCCACCGCGAGACCATCGGCTAGACCGTAGCGGACACTGCCGGCGTATAATCGTATCGCTCGCCACCGACAGCCCGTGCGATCGGAGTCGTCACGAGTTGATCTCTTCGAGACGGCTGTTGACGACGACCCGGCCTTTGGGCGTCAGCGCCGTCCCCTCGTCGCCGTCGACGACGAGCCCTTTCTCGCGGAGGCCGTTCAGGACCATCGTCGTTCGACTGGCGTCGGCGGCGACGACTTCGAGCGGATCGACGCCCTCGCCGGCGGAGTAGATGGCCACGAGCACCTGCACTTCCTCGTCGGAGAGGGAGATGTCCTGCAGGTCCTCGACGATGTCGCTGTACTCCAGGCGGAAGTAGCGACCGAGGAGGTTCATCACCCGTTCGGAGGGAAGGGCGACGACCGAGACGAGTGCGGTGGTTCCCGGGACGTGCCGGACGGACAGCGCGGGGCGGCTCTCGCCGCCGAGCGTCCGCGTCTCCTTCTCGAAATCCGTCACGGTCGCCAGATCGATGGCGAAGTCCACGTCGGGACCGGAGAAGGCGAGGGCGCCGTCGTCGACGGTGAGTTTGGCCTTCTGGACGGCGGAGTCGACGACCCGTCCCCCACGCCGTGCGGGGTGTTCGACCGTCACCGTGCGGCCGTTCAGGTGGGCCTTGAACAGGATCGTCGCGAACTTGTCGACCGTGTCGCTCTCGGCCTCGACGACGGCCATGCGACGCCCCTCGTCGCCACGGTAAGCGATGGTGACGGAGTCGTTGAAGAACCCGCGCATCTCTGGCGGGACGTGCCCGACGGCGATGTCGAACATCGACGACGTCGGGACGGTTATCTTGTGGTCGTCGCCGACGAGGACGAGCCGCTTCGGGCTCATGATGATACGCCCGCGGACCGGATCCTCGCGGCTCATGTCGGTCATGAAGAAGCGACCGACGAAGTCCGCGATGACGCGTTCAGACATTCAGCAACCCTCCCACGACGGACATGGTCAGGACGGCGACGACACAGCCGATCCACGTCAGCATCACGAAATGGAGGAGTGCGTTGGCCTTGTGGCCGCCGTCGACGGTGCGGATGATGAGTGACGAGAGGACGGCGTTGATCATCACCACACCGAGGAGGAGAAACTGGATGAATGGAAGGTCGTACACCTCGGTGTGGATGAGTTTGCCCACGTTCATCTGGGAACTCGTGCCGAGGTCGAGCGACATCTCCGCGAGGATGTCGACGATCTTGAAGCCGATGAAGAAGGCGAAGGAGGAGGCCGCTGTGATCCCGTACAGCAGGCCGATCATCGTGACCGTCGCCTGCTCGCGTTGCTGTCTGAGCTGGTTGACGTGATTCATATTCTGGCTGATGAGTTCGCCCAGTTGTTTGGGCTCGCCCCCCATCTGTCTGCCGACGAGATACATCTCGCTGAACTTCTGGATGAGATACGAACGCGTGTTGGCCGTGAAATACTGCCAGGCACGGTCCGGTTCGAGCCGCATGTTCAGGCGTTTGAACAGGTCGTCCACGTCGTCGGTGAGTGGACCGAAGTCCTTCTTCCGGAGCGTCTTGAGCACGGCCGTGGTCGTGGACTGTTTCGCCGTCTCGCTCGCACCGAGCGCCCGGATGAAACTCGGGAACTCGTCGTCGCGGGCCTTGATGCGCTCCTCCTCTACTCGAAACACGATGCCCGGAATCGCAAGCGGCGTGACGGGGATGGCCAGATAGATTGGTCGGGGAAGCGACGAGACGGGGAGCAGGTCGGTCAGGCCGGGCCCGATGCCGAACAGGTCGCCGGCGACGAGGATGATCAGGACGACCGAGAGCACGCCACCGGCGACGAGGCTGCCGATCATCGACCACTCACCCTCCGGGCGCACGTCGTCCGGGTAGTACCAGAGCGGGTCGTACGGCGACATCGTCCGGATGATGAGGAAAAAGCCGGTCTGGACGAAGCCGTAGAGGACGATGACGGCGCCGACGGTCATGCTCGGGTTCGTCCCCGTCAGGATGGGGAGAACGATGGCGAACACCAGCGCGAACGTCATCGACAGCACCATCGACAGGTAGAGGTCTTTCATGACTTCGAGATTGTCGAGGGTGCTCTCGTACATCGTCACGTAGTTCTGTATCATCACCTGCTGTTCGCTGAGGAGGAACTCGCTGAGTTCCTGCCCGGCGTTGACGGTGTAGGCGAGGCGGTCGAAGAAGTCCGAGAGGGGTTCACTCGGAATGCGGCGGGCGCGCCGACGGCAGGCGTCGTCGAGGCTCTGATTCCACGTGTCGACGAGCTGGACGACGCGGTTGATCTCGGCGGAGAGCGCGCCGTACTCTTTCTCTTCCCCGAGTTTGCGGAACACCTCCATGCGGTCGATGTTCGTCGTCGACAGCACCGTCATGTGGGTCATCATGAGGTGGTACTGGTTCTCCATCTCGACGCGCTCCTGACTCACGAGGAGCTTGGGATACGCGATGGCCGCGAAGAGGACGAGCCCGCCCAGCAACGGGATGGGGAGGCGAACGGAGAGCGGCAGGTCGACGAAAACCGCGACAGCGACGGTCCCGGCGAAGAACACGAGCGACGGGAGGACGATGAGGAAGATGTACCGCGACATCTCCATGTCCATGCGCTCGTACGCGTCGACGATGGACGCGAGCGTCTCCGAGGCGGTGATGTCGTTTCCGCTCTCTGCGGCAGGTTCGGACGCCATTATTTGTGGATGTCGAAGGGAAGGCCCTCGACGCCGTCCCGCTGGAACGACTTGATGGCCTCGTTGACCTCGTGGTACCCGAGGATGTTCTCCTCGATCATGCGCTCGACGAGTCGGGCGCGGAAGTCGAGGTCGTCGTAGATGTCGCGCGTGTCGGCGTAACCGAGGAGGGTCGCGATCTGTTCTTCGAGGACGTAGGAGTTGTTCATCCCCTGGAAGACGATCTCGTCCTCGACGGGGTCCCAACTGAACACCTGCCGGGTGACGACACCGTCCATCTCCTTCGAGTAGCCCTCGATCTCCTGGACGCTGGTCACCCGACGGAGGACGTCGTCTCCCTGTTTCACCCGGTTCTGGAACAGTGCCACGTCGGCGTTGTCCATGAACGTCTCGGGGACGTTGATCGGGTCGCCGGTGAACCGCTGGATCATCGAGACGATGTCGCTGGCGTGGAAGGTGAGCATCACCGGGTGACCGGTCTGGGCTGCCTGGAAGGCCATCCGACCCTCCTCGCCACGAACCTCACCCACGATGATGTAGTCGGGGCGCGACCGCAGGGCTGCGGCGACGAGGTCGAACATGTCCACGTCCGAATCCTCCTCGGCGCCACCCTCGCGGGTGAGCAACTGCTGCCACGTATCGTGGGGCGGGAGCACCTCGGCGGTGTCCTCCGCGGTGTAGATCTTCGAGTCCCGCGGGATGAACGACATGATGGAGTTGAGTGTCGTCGTCTTCCCGGACGCCGTCTCGCCGACGACGAACACCGTCTGTTCGTTCTCCAGACAGAGCCAGAGGTAGGCGACGAGTTCGGGCGAGAGCGTCCCCCACTTGGTGATCTGGTTGATCGAGAGCGGCGTCTCGTCGCCCTGCCGGATGGTGAGGCTCGGCCCCTGCACGCTCACGTCGTCGGAGTAGATGACGTTGAGACGGGAGCCGTCCGGGAGCGTGGAGTCCACGATGGGGTTGGAGTCGGAGACGGGGTCGCCGATGCGCTCGCCCATGCTCCGAATCCACGAGTCGAACTGTTCGGGCGTCCCGAAGTCGACGGTCGTCTCGATCAGGCCGTAGGTGCCGTGGTCGACGTAGCACTGGTGGGGGCCGATGACGTGAATGTCCTCGTTGGCCGGGTCGCGCATGACGGGTTCGAGCGGTCCGAGCCCGACGATGTCGCGATTGAGCCGGTAGCGGATGTTCTCGTAAGTCTGCTCGCTGACACGGATATTGCCGAGACCGAGGAAATCGAGGAGCCGGTCGATCCAGTAGCGCAGGCCGCTCCGGTCCCGTTCGATGGTCGTCGTCTCCTCGAGGAGTTCCTCGATGCGGTCGTCGTACTCCGACTCCTCTTCGGGGACGGCCTTGCTGACGCTTCGGTCGAGCAGTTCGTCCCGGATCTTCGAGAACAGGCTCTGCTCGTCGCCCGAGAGCGACGGCTCGATGGCGTAGTACTTCATATCCTGCCCGAGGTCGCCGTAGATGTGACAGTAGATCGGGCCGCCGATGGGGTAGAGGACGTTCGGTCGGCTCGTTTCGTACTCGCTCGTGGGTTCGTCGATGAGCATGGGGAACTCGCCGGTGATCTGCTTGAACTTCTTGAGATGATCGCGGAGATGTGGCCGGTTGGCCGCGATCTGCTTGAGTTCGTCCGAGGGGGTGGCGGTTCCGAGTTCTGTCATTATGCGACACTACGACTTTCGATGACGATCCCCGTCCCCGAACGGACGGAGTAGCCGATGGTGTCTCCGACCTGCTGTCCCATGCCCGCGAACCGCTTGACCGAAATCTGGCGGCGCACGTCGTTGCCGACTTCGACCATCTCGAGTTCGAGGAACACGTCGGCGATGGAGCGGAAGGGGCCGATGGCCTCCTCGTCGACCGTCGAGGGGTCGACGGTCAAGACGATGATCTTGCCCTGCGAGATCACGTCGCGGAAGAAGCCGATGATCTCGAGGGCGGCCTGTCGCTCCTCGTTCTGGCGGACCAGCGCCTCGAACTTCGGGTCGTTGCGGAGGATGGCGTCGAACGTGTCGATCACGATCACCTCCGAGTTCCACATCACGTCCGCGTTCATCAGGCGCTTGAGGAGTTCCTTGCGTTCGCCCTCCCCCTCGTCCGAGAGTGCCCCACCGGTGTCGAAGTCGGCGTGGAGGAACAGAACGTTCTCGTCTAGCAGATGGTCGACCATGTCGTACGACAGCGAGTGCATCTGGTCGATGAACCCACGGGTCGTCAACTCCGTCGAGAGGTACGTGACGGTGTGGCCCTCCTCGCAGAAGCCGTAGGTGAACCGCTGGGACATGGCGCTCTTGCCCGCCCCGTAATCGCCCTCGGCGAGGACGATACTCCCGCGGGGAACGCCGCCACCGAGTTCCTTGTTGAGACGGTCGTGATCTTTCAGTCCGAGCGACAGCAAGTTGGATCCAGCCTGACTCATGTTCGGAATCTGAACACCTCCTCGTCACCGTTCACGATGAGTTTCGCGCGGTGGTCACCGCCGGCCGACAGGTCGGTGTTGCTGATCACGATACGGACGACGTTGTTCGGCCGCCACTGCTCGCCGTCGACGACGGTGACCGTGACGTTCGTCCGATACTGTCCGTCGAGTAAGATTTCGATGAACCGCGAGTCCGCTGGAATCGTCGACGTGCCGGTGTTTTTCACCAGCAGCGTCACCGTCTTCGAGGAGTTGTTGTAGACGGGACTGCCGGAGTCGCTGATCACCTCGATGTCGGTCCGTACCTCGTCGGCGACTTCGAGGCTCTGATCGTCGATGCCCTGGCTGAGCCGCGAGACGCCCTGTGTGAACGTCCCGGCGACACCCGCGGCGATGACCAGACTCGCGATGAACAGGATCAGATGTGAGGCCGAGACGCTCGCCATTCAGAGCACCTCCGTGACGGCCACGCCGGGGCCGGAGACGATTTTGACGCGGTTCGGCTGCGTCGAGGTCGACACTTCGAGGTGGAGGCGCTCGCCGGGGAGCCACAGGTCGGTCGAGTTGTCGCCAGCGACACGCCGCACTGCGTAGTCGTCGCGGTAGGTGTTGTCCACTAGGAGATCCGTCGCGTTGACCGAGAGGGTGGTCGTCCCCTCGTTGACCACGTCGACGACGAGCGTGTCGTTGCTGGCGTCGTACGTGGCGTTCGCGACGGAGAGCGCGGTGTTCTGGCGTTCGAGCGCCTCCTCGTCGACCGCCGAGTTGGCGTCCGAGACGCGTTCGAACCCGTTGGCCGACGCCGTGTACGCCGTCGAGAAGGCGAGGAAGATGCCGACGAAGACGATGGCCGCCGATCCGCTGACGCTAAAGCCCAAAGGGAACACCTCCGCCGCCGCTCCAGCACTCGAAGACGACCGAATCGGCGGTGGATCCGGTCAGTCGGCTGATGTAGCGGAGGCTGGCGACGTGGTGGTCGATGGTGAGCGTCGACGGGGCACCGGTCACCTCCCGATCCGCGTCGAGCTCACCGAAGCCCACCAGGAAGTCGCGGAGTTCGTCCGCGGCTTCCTCGCCGACCCACTGGATGCGACGGTAGAACTCGACCGCGCGGGCCGCGTCCTCCACGTCGCCCTGTTCGACGAGGTATTCGAGCCACTCCATGACGAGCAGGTCACCCACGTAGCCGGACGGAACCGTCTCGAGGTAGGGTTTCGTCGTCGTCGCACCCGAGCCCTGCATCAGCGTGTTGGCGGCGAACTGCAGGTCGCCGGCGCCGGTTTCGTCCGTGTCTGGCGTGGGCTGTGCGGCCGACCCGTCGGCCACGGCCTCCGGTTCGGGTTCCGGTTCTGGTTCCGGTTCGGGGGTTGGATCGGGATCGGGATCGGGATCGGGATCGGCAGCGCCCACACCACCAGCCTCGTCGTCGTCGCCCATCCCGTCCAGGTCGTCGTCCATCCCGAAGTCACTGCCGTCGTCGTCCATGCCGTCGAACGCATCGTCCATCCCGCCGAAGTCGTCGTCCATCCCGAAGTCACTGCCGTCGTCGTCCATGCCGTCGAGAGCATCGTCCATCCCGTCGTCGGCTAGCTCGTCGTCGAGCGCGTCGCCGTTGGTGGCGTCACCGGAGTCGTCGTCCTCCTCTGCCCACTCGGCGTCGCCGCTCTCGTACTCGTTTTTCAGTTCCTCGAACGATTTGCCGGAGTCGTCGGAGTCGTCGGAATCATCGGCCATGGTATCCTCGGTAGTCGAAACGCTGGCGCTGGGTTCGTCGAAGTCGCCGAAGTCGTCGTCCTCGTCGCCGTCGTCCAGGAAGTCGTCGTCGAAGAAGTCCTCGGCCTCGGCGCCGGCGATGTCGTCGTCCAGATCGTCGTCCTCCTCCTCGTCGCCGCTGTCGTCGAACAGGCCGAGGCCGCCGCCGCCGTCGAAGCCGCCGCCCCCGGCCTGCACGTCGTCGACGAAAGGGTTGACGCCGCGGGTGACCATCTCGTAGATGTCGAGCAGTTTGCGGACGTTCTCCTCGACGTCCTCGACGGTGTTGCTGATCTCCTCGTTCTCGCTTCGGATCGTACTCACCGTCGAAGAGAGGCTGGCGACCTCGTTTTCGAGTTCGTCGATCCGTCCTTCGAGTTCGGCGGTCGCGGCACTACCGTCGTCGCCGTCGTCGAATCCGAGGCCGTCGTCCCCGAAGTCGTCGCCGCCGAAGTCGTCGAGGTCGTCGTCGCCGTCCTCGAAGAACATGTCGTCGTCGCCACCGGAGCCGCCGCTCCCGCCGTCATCGTCGTCGTCACCACCGAGGAAGCGCTCTAGGAGTTCCATCCGGTCCCTCCCGTCGACCGACGTCCCGTCGAACCCATTCTATCGTGTTTCTGATGGACCTCCCGTACTTTAATCGTTGTCCTTCAGTTATCAATTTTGATACTTGTATGACGGCCGTCTGACGCCTAACACGGCCGTTTACGGGCAAATCGGGGTCACAATCGTCGTTCGTCCCCGGCGGACTTGATCAGGAGCGCGCCCGTGTCGCCGTGAAAGCGGATCGAGCGGCCCGCATTGCCACCAACGTCCTCGGCGTCGATAGGGACGCCCCGTCGATCAAGCATCGTCCGGGCCACCGCGACGTTGCGCTCGCCGATCGGTTCGTCCTGACTGTCGAACTCGAACATGGCGCTCCCGCCGGCCAGTTTCGCCCTGACGTCGTCGACGGCGGCGCCCTCGGCACACATCGTCTGCAACACGGCGTCGATACCCGTGTCGGCGTACTTCGCGGCGTTCGGTGCATCGTCGGGCGCGGTCGGCAGCATGACGTGGATGAGTCCAGCGACCCCTGCCCGGTCGTCGTGGAGGCAGACGCCGAGACACGAGCCGAGGCCGCTGGTCGTCAGGATGGCCCCGTTGGTCGTCACCGCGAAATCGGCGATCCCGACCCGCTGACGCGTCCGCGCAGACGCCGGCTTCTCGCCGTACGTCTTCATGTTAGAAGAGCGATTCTCGGTTCGCTTCGAGTTGATCGCTCCGCTCGACCAGCAGGGAGTCGAGCGCTTGCTTGAGTTTCTGCTCGTCGGGGATCGCGTAGATCTCGCAGTTGAACTCACCCTCCGGCGTGACGACCGTCGAATCCATCAGGAAGGCGTACTCCTGTGACTGGCCGAGCCGTCCCGCGATGGGACTGAGGATGGCCGTCCCGAGATCGTGGACCAGTTCGGGCGGGGTGTGGTCGATGCTCGTCTGCAGCACGTTCGCCCACCCGTCGATGAACCCGCTGGTCATGATGTTGCCCATCTCCTGAATCGCGCTTTCACCCATGTCGCCGAGAGGGTCGTCGAGTTCCATCGGCACCGTCGCGTCGACGATGGTCCGCGCGGACGGCTCGTCGAACAGGATGGCGAGGTAGCCGCCCGGCGTCCCCTTGAACTCCATGACGGTCCCGAGATACACCTCGTCCCGGGCTGTGTTCGGCACGTCCTCGATGGGGACGAAACTGAGTCGGCTCACGTCCACGTCAGTCTCGATGCCCGTCATCGACGAGACGTTCTCGGCGGCGCGTTCGGCGCCCTGTCGAGTCATCTCGTCGAAGACGGTCAACTTGTCCATCGGGATGGCGTCCTCGTGGTCGTCGCTGGCTTCCAGCATCTCCGAGAAGGCGCCGTACTCCGGCAGCATGTAGATGTAGGCGTCGATCTGTTCGTCGACCGCCGTCATCTGGCTCTCGAAGACGAAGACGTGGTCCTCCTCGGCGCGTTCCAGCGCACCGTTGGGGAGTACGTCGGTCCCGTCGCGTTCGACGTACGTCGGCGGTGTCATGTCGACGCTCGTGGCCAGATAGTCGGCCCAGCCGTCGACGAACCCGCCCATCATGATGTTGCCGATCTCCTTGACGCCACTCCGGGCCATCTCGTCGAACGAGTCGTCGTCGCCGGCGGTCGCGCCAGGGACGAGGACGTCGACGATGCTCGCGGCGCTACTGCGGTCGAACGCCAGCGCCGTCTCGCCCGACAACCCGCCGCCGAGACCGATCTGGATGCCGACGAACTCCGTCCCGCCGAACACGTCCTCCACGTCGCGTTTCGACATCAGCGTGACGTTGGTCACGTCGACGTACGTCTCGATGCCCGTCATCTGCGTCAGCGACGCTGCGGCGTGTTCCGCCCCCTCCTGTGCGAGGCGGTTGTAGGTGCCGAGCGACTGGATATCGACCCGCATTGTCAGGCCACGACGTCGTCGATGGCTTCGAGCACGTTCGGTTTCTGGAACGGTTTCGTGATGTAGCCGTCCGCACCGGCTTTCACGGCGTTTTTCATCTTTTCCTCCTGCCCAACGCTGGTACACATGATGACGTTCGCGTCGGGGTCGCTGCCAGTGATCTCGCTCGTCGCTTCGATCCCGTCACGGATCGGCATCACGATGTCCATCATCACCAGGTCTGGATCGTGTTCCCGGTAGAGTTCGACGGCTTCGACGCCGTTTTCGGCTTCCCCGACGATCTCGAAGTTCTCTTCGAGAATCTCGCGCAAGAGGTTGCGCATGAAATCCGAGTCGTCGACGAGTAGTACTTGCGGTGGCATCTGTGGCGAAGATTCGCGACTCAATAAATAAAGACTCGGGCGCGATTCTCAACGTTGATACGGATGCGGGCAGGCGGTCAGGCCAGCCGTGAGAGACTGCCGATGTTGGCGGGTCGACCGGCAGCCTCAATCCTCGGCCAGTTCGACGGCCTGTTCGTCGGAGACGGCCTCGAGGAGATCACCGATAGAGTCGTCACGGTCGAGATCGTACCGCTTGAGCAAGCCGGCGAGCGTCCGAACCGGGTAGCGAACGGAGACGCTCGACTCGGCGAGCAGGATGCCGAGGACATCTTCGACCGGCGTCCCGCCGCCGACGTGCTGGGCGTACCAGATCAGCAGCGACTCGAAGCTGGTAACCACGTCGTTCGAGACGACCTGGTGGCGGCTAACGCCATCGTCGAACTTCGCCGTGGCGTGGAACCCGTACTGAGCGTCGATCTCTCGAAAGTGGTCTTCGAGCCAGGCGTTGACATCCATCTCGGAGATCTGCGGTTCGTCATCCTCGGCGTCGGCATCATCGGATACTGGGTCGAGAGCGTCGCGGGCCTCGCGGGCCTGCTCTCGCGCCTCGGTGGCCTCGTCGCTCGTCGAGCCACCGGTCGAGACGACGTATCGGCCGTCGTCGAGTTCGGAGACGTTGTCGTGTCTGGTGAGGTCTAACTCCTCCTCGGTGAGAACCTTGCCGCGTTCCGAGACGGAGTCGTCTGAGTCGGATGGCATGCGCTAGGCAGTGTTTCCACTTTCGCGGGTGAAAACATAAAGATTCGGTGGAGTCGGGTGGTCGAATTTAGAGTTCGACCGACTGCTCGCCGGAGAGCGACTGTGGCACCTGAATTCGGATGATGCTCGTGGCACCGCTCTCGGTGTTGATGCGGAGCGTCGCCGTCTCGCCGGAGTACAGCGGTCCGTTGGTGAACGCGTCCTTTTGCGCGAGCGCGGTCATGTTGATCGTCACGACCAGCCGGTCGGTGCGGCTGTTCAGGATCAGTCCCGATCCACGGCTTTCGTCAAGCGAGTTGTCGTTGTCCTGGAGCGCTCGCGTCCGATCGTCCGGACCGGTCGCGCCGGTTCGGTTGATCGCGGTGCCGTTGGTGAACGCGAAGCGATCGGTGCCGTTCGGCGCGATCAGTTCGAACGTCGTCGCGCTCATGTTGATGTCGCTCGCGCCCGGCGACTTCTGGACGACCAGCGACACCTCGTTGACCGCCAGCGACGTGTTGTCCATGGAGGCGTTCGCCTGGCTCTCGGTCAGCGTGATGTCGCTCGAGCTGTTGTAGTACGAGACGTTGCCGGTTTTGGAGACCGGTTCGAGCCGATCAGTTACCTGCGCGCTGCTCTGTTGACCCGTCTGTTCTGACTGCGTTTGGAGGAAGCCGGCCGTATTGATGAGAACGCCAGCCGCGATCGCCGCGACCAGGACCATCGCGATGAACACGATGAGCGTCCCAATACCGACCTGACCCCTGTCAGTTCGTTCTTCGAACATCGTTGATTGTACAACCCGGGGTCGTGGTGCCCGCGGGCTCTGCTCGTATCGTTCTCGAAAACAGTAATAAAGCTACGTACCAAAATATCACTCGTGAAAATTCAGGTTTCAGGCCGTCGAAACCCCCAAATTCCGCGCAACCCCGACTATCAGTCGTAGATAATGAGGCTGTAGACGACGAGGATGAAGCCGAGCGACGAGAGCCCGTTGTTGACCAAGAGGAGCGAGCGAACCCCTTCGAAGTCGGTGACGAACGCGCTGATCGCGGTCGCAATTGCGGCGGCAGCGATGAGACCGAAGCCGAGCGAGACGTGGATCATCGCACGGCGAGTTGTCTGGAGGTACGCCTTGATCGCCATGCCGACCATCGTCAATCCGGACAGGACCAAGACACCAGTCGCGGCGAGGTAGAGGTATTCGACGACGAGCATTGAGTTTCGTGAGTGAAGTTGCCGCACCGAGTTATAAATCTGATCGTGATATTCTCAGTGCTGATACCCCCGGGATCGGAGTCGTGGTTGGTGTCACGTCCGACCATGTCATGCACGCGTCCGACGGTACATTTTATGGTGTTCCCCTATATCTAAACTGATAACGAATGGACGGGATCGAGATGCTGCGGGTTCTGGGCAACGAGTACAACCCGCAAATACTGAGTTTCGCTCACGAACCGCGCTCGGCCCAGGAACTCAGCGACGAACTCGACGTACCGATCGCCACCTGTTACCGTCGGATAGAGGAACTGCAGGAGGCTAACCTGCTCGAGCACCACGATCGAGTGTTGTCCGACGAGCGGCGGCGAGTCAACGTCTACCGTCGAAACATCGAGGAGGTCGTCGTGAGTTTCAGCGAGGGGGACGTATCCGTCGAAGTCGAAGAGCGGCGGCGGATCAAGAACCGGCTCGACGAGGCCTGGCGGACGCTGTCGGAGTAGTAGCCTGTCGGACGAACCCTCGATGCAGTCGGTGAGTCCCGCGTAGCCGGCGGAACGCTATTCCCCGGGGAAGGGGTCGTCGCGACGGCCCATCATCGAGAAGCCGGCCGCGCGTTCGTGGACCGTGATCCCCCCGTCGGTGATGTCCATCGGAAAGATGTCCGTCTCGATATCCTGCTTGCGCATCTTGGCGACCCAGATGTACCGGTTGACGCCCGACTCGGTGGGTGTCTGGATGAGGTAGATGTTCCCGTCGGTGAGGAAGTTCTCCAAACCGATGTCCTGTTCCGGGAACACGGCGGACTGCTCGGCGATGAGCAGCGACGTGAGGCCGTTGGCTTTCAGGATGTCGGAGAACTTGAGGAGATAAGTCCGCTTCTCCTGTTCGTCCGCGAAGAACAGTTCGAACATCGTCAGCGAGTCGAGGACGAGCCGCTCGTACTCCATCTCCTCGAACTCGTCCAGCAACAGTTCCAGCGTGTCGTTGAAGTCGTTGTGCCGGAGAAGGCGCTGCTTGTCGTAGACGAGGATATCGTCGTTCTCGACCAGTTCGCGCCAGTTCTCGAACCCGATGGATTCGGCAGCCTGCGCGATGTCTTCCGCGTTCTCCTCGAAAGAGAGATAGATACCCTTCTCGTCGAACTCCTGTACGCCGTTGTAGATGTACTGGAGGCCGAGAATACTCTTTCCGGTCCCCGGGTTCCCGCTGATCAGTACGGTCGCGTTATCGACGATCCCGCCACCGAGGATCGAATCGAGCCCCTCGATCCCAGTTCGTGTCAACTCGGTCATTACGACACATAGTTGCGTGGACTGCCTGAAATAAATTCGCAACGCGGTGATGGCGTGCAACGGACGCCGCTCGTACTGTCGAACGTAAGTCGGCGTGCCCCGATTTTCATGCCTGAGAACCCGGGCGCAACCTATTTGATTCGGACCGCCGAGTTCCGAGCAATGAGGCTTTCCACCGGTGTGGACGGTTTCGACGAACTCGTCGACGGGGGACTCCTCCGGAATCGGTTGTACATTCTCAGCGGACCACCGGGAAGCGGGAAGACAACGTTCTCCTCGCAGTTCGTCACCGAGGGAGCCCGGGTGGGGGAGAAGTGCCTCTTTCTGAGCATGCACGAGACCGAAGCGGAGTTGACCCACGACATGAGCGCCTACGACTTCGGCTTCGAGAAGGCGGCGCAGTCGGGGAAATTCCAGTTTCGAAACGTCTTCGACTCGAACGCGAAACGACTCCTGAAAGGCCCCGGCGGCAACGACTTCTCGTCCGGCGTCAAGAACATGACGAACCGACTGGTCGGGTTCATCAACTCCCGGGAAATCGACCGCCTCGTCATCGACTCGACGATGATCCTCCAGTACTTCTACCCCGACAACCACGAGGCCTTCGTCCAGTTTCTCACCTCGCTCAAACGGGTCGACGCGACGACGCTCCTCATCTCCGAGATGACCGACCCCACGTCCTACGCCGACGAACACTACCTCGCCCACGGCGTCATCTTCATGCACAACTACATGGAGAGCGACGGCATGCACCGCGGCGTCCAGATCATCAAGATGCGCGGAACGGACATCGACAGCAACATCCACCCCGTCGAGTTCGACGACGACGGTCTGCACATCCGGCCCGAACGGAAATTAGAGGCATAGATGTACGAATCCGAGTTCGACACCGACTGGGACGACCTGGACAAGGAAGGCGCGCTCGAACGCGCGTTCGCACTCGGCGTCGCTCGGAGCCTCGGTGAACCGAATCGCGAGGAGTACGAACGAGTCCGCGAAGCCGCCGATACGACCTACGAACGGAGCCTGATCGAACTCTCCTACGAAGAAGGACGGCGCAAAGCGTCGGGCCGGACGGCCGAGGAATCGACGGCCGTCTGGGAGGAACTGGTCGTCGAGACGGCCGATCTCGAAATCAGCGATGACGACGGCGGCCCGCCATCCCGAACCGGCCGCCCGGAGATGATGTCCCGTCCCGAACCGACGGTCGTCCCCGAGGACGGCCTCGACCGCGTGCGACTGCCCGAACTGCTCCGACGACGATAAGGTCGGCTACGGTTCGTCGCCGCCGTCGGTGCGCATGAGTTCGCCCGGCTCGGTCCAGATGACGAACTCGCCGTCGTCGTCCCGCTTGACCACGCCGTTGATCCACGGTTCGTCGACTGGCGACTCCTTGACCTCCGACAGCGACACGGTCGAGACGCGACGGACGCCGTCGACGGCCCACCCGACACTCCACTCGTCGTCCATCCGCGTCGAGTCGAAGACGATGATCAGTTCGCCGTCCTCCGCGTCGTCCGCCGCCAGCGTCTCCTTCGGATCGATGACCGTCGTAATATCCCCGCGGAGGTCGATGACGCCCTCGACGAAGTCGGGCGCGTTCGGAATCCGCGTGACCGTCCCGCGCTCGACGATCTGCTCGATGAAGGTGATGTCGAGACAGTAGCGCTCGTCGGCCAGAACGAACTCCAGTACGGAGATCGTCTCGTCGTCCTCCGTCTCCGACTCGTCGTCGGCCGGGTCGTCGTCCACGGCGGCGTCGAACGGCGACGCCGCCTCGGTATCCTGAGCGTCCTCGGCAGCGGACGCGACGGACGACACGTCGGACGTGTCGATGTTCTCGAGGGTCGCAACCATCTCCTCGTCGAGGTCGGCCGCGTCGTCGGCCGCCGAATCGGGCTCCGTGGTCGGTTCGGTCATTGCGACGGGCTTTGCGCCACCCCATAATAAATGCGGGCGCCGGGTTCTCAAGAGTGATACTCGTTCGAAGGGGTGTCAGAGCCCGCCACTATTCCGATCCCGTCGAAGCCAGACGAACAACCCGACACCCACCACGGCCAGCGCTCCGAGCGTGATGGGCAGGAAGGGGAGGCTGAATCCGCGCCGCTCCTGTGGTTCGACCGTGACTGGGACACGGTACGTCTCCGACACCTCCGTGTCGCCGTCCGGGAGTTCGTACTGGAAGTCGACGGAGACGGGGTAGGTCTTTTGCGCCACCGCCGAGCCACCCACACTCAGACTGACGAGGACGGTTGCGGATTCGCCGGGTGCAAGCGTAGAGACGAGTCCCTCGTCGTCGTCGCTACTGAGGGGGTCCTGAACGAACGCCTTGGCCTCCACGTCGCGGAGTGGCTCGTCGCCCTCGTTGGTCACGCGGAGTTCGAGTGTCGTCGTCTGCCCCGCGACGACGGTCCGATTGATCGCCTCGACGCGGAAGCGGTCACGCTGCGGTTCGAACACCACCCGTTCGTTGAGCGAGTCGCTCCGGCGCACGTCGTCGCGTTCGTTGCGGTAGCGCACCGTGACGTTGAACTGCTGGGTGGTGGCGCTCGCGCCGTCGCTGATCGCCACGTCGAACTCGAACGCGCCCGCCTCGCCCGGATCGAGCGTATCGAGGGCGTACTCGTTGGACTCGACGTCGACGTTCGGGTTCGTCGACTGGAAGACGACGACGGGCTGACGGGTAGTGTCGGGGCCGCGATTGACCACAGTCCCGGCGAACGTTCCTTCCTCGCCCACGCGGAGCGTGGCGTTCGTCTCACGGAGCGCGAAGGTCTGTTCGGGGACGGGTCGGAGGCCGACTGCGAGCGGTTCGGAGGTGCGAGCGATGCCGTCCGTGTCCTCGTACTCGACGGTCGCCGTGAGGCTGTAGTTCCGAAGTGCCGCGTCGTCGTCGAAGGAGACGGTGTACTCGACCGTCGCGTTCGTGCCCGGCTCCCACGTACCGACGTAGCCGGTCGAACTGGCCGAGCCGCTCCCGAAGGTGAGTTCGTCGGTCGGCGAGTCGAGGACGACGCTCGCGTCGCGGGCCGGCCGCGTCCCGTCGTTCTGGAGCGTCACCGACACGTTTCCGGTGTCACCGATCTGGCTCGTCGTCGTCGTATCGACGACATCGAACTGTGCCTGATTGCGAACCCGGACGGTGATATACTGCGTCGTCTCGCGCGTGAGGTCGTTGTACTCGGGGGAACCGACCGAGTTGTACTCGACGCTGACGGTGTAACTGTAAGAGACCGTCACGGGGATGCGATACCGACCCGGATCGACATCCTCGGGGACGGTGATCGAGATGGGGTCGACCGGGGTCGTCCCACGCGGGACCTCACCGACGGCCACGCGACCGGTGTTGATCTCGAACGGGGTCTCGCCGTCCTCGACTTCGACCGCGAGGCCGCGGGCGGTGGTGACGCGACTCTCGTGTTCCGCCGGACCGCCGCGACGCAACTGGCCGTCGTTCGAGATGACGAGGTCGAGGTCGGTCTCGGTCCCGGGTTCGACCTCGGTCGTCGAGGTGAACACCTCGATGTCGGGGCGACCGATGACAGTGCCTGACGAGGACTGGCCGGCGACGATACCCGTCGCGGCGACTGTAGCGAGAACAACGAGTCCAACGAGGAGGAGTGATCGGTGTGTAGCTGGCATGGATGGAGGCGTGCTGTGGCGGTGAGAACCGGCGACGAGGACCGCCCGTCGGTGTAACTCTCGGCTGGATACGTAAGAATGGTAGCCAGAGGGAAGTATATATGTTGTGAATATCCGAGTCGCCACTCCAGCCGTCGGCGTGTCGCGGTTTCAGGCCCGTACACGCCCGAGAACGACGGACGGTGAAAAGAGTAGCAGTCAGTCGATGCGAACCTGACCGCTGCCGTCGACGTGAATCGTGTACCCCTCGTAGTCGAACGTGAGGCTTCGGGTCGCCACCTCGGCCGGCGGCCCGCTGAAGAAGGCTTCGAGCGCGTCCGGATCGACGTAATCCGCGAGCGGCGCCAGATCCGTCGGCGAGCAGTCTTCGAGTTCACCGAGCGCCGCCTGCACCGCGAAGCTGACCGGTTCGCGCCGATCCCAGTCGATATCGTACTGATGCGGGGCCGTCGTCACCGTCGTGTTCTCGTCGCCCGTCGCTGACATAGCTGTGAGTTCCCGTCAACTAATATAAATGCACCGGTCCGATTATCTCCAATGATAGCAAAATCTGCCGGAGACGGGGGATCCGACCAACACTCATTTGACACCATGTGGGGAAAGGCGAGACGAGTCGCCGCACGCGGCTCGGACCGACGATGACACTCGAAGATTTCGCCACAGCGAACGAACCGACCCAAGAGGGAGACACCTTCCAGCTACAGAATCGCAAACTTCTCTCGATCGACCTCGACGGGTCGGTAACGGCCCTCGCGGGGTCGATGGTCGCCTACAGCGGCGACGTGACGTTCTCCGGCAAGGCCTCCGCGGAGGGAGGCGTGACCGGATTTCTGAAGAGCAAGGCGACGAGCGAAGGGACGGACGTGATGGAAGCCCAGGGGACGGGACGGCTCTACCTCGCCGATCAGGGCAAGGAGGTGGGAATCATCAACCTCGCGGACGGGGAGTCCGTCTCCGTCAACGGGAACGACGTCCTCGCGTTCGCATCCTCCGTCGACTACGAGATCGGCACGATCGACAGCCTCGCCGGATCGTCGGCCGGCGGCCTGACCAACGTCTACCTCACCGGTCCGGGCGACGTGGCGATCACCACTCACGGCGACCCGGTCGTCCTGCGCCCGCCGGTCCGTACCGACCCGAGTGCCACCGTCGCGTGGAGCGGGTCGCTCTCGCCCAGCGCCGACGTAAACCGGAGTCTGAGCGATCTGGTGGGGCAGTCCTCGGAGGAAACCTACCAGCTCGAATTCACGGGAGACGAGGGATTCGTCGTCGTTCAGCCGTTCGAAGAGGGGACG
Organism: Haloplanus aerogenes; assembly: GCF_003856835.1. Lineage (NCBI taxonomy): Archaea > Methanobacteriati > Methanobacteriota > Halobacteria > Halobacteriales > Haloferacaceae > Haloplanus > Haloplanus aerogenes. The sequence continues at coordinate 1,545,371 of NZ_CP034145.1, read as the reverse complement.
TAAGCAGGGAATGGATATTCTCGTCTTCGGCGCCGGGAGTCTCGGCAGCCTCGTCGGCGGCCTCCTCGCACGCACGCACGACGTGACGCTCGTCGGGCGTGACCCCCATATCGCGGCGGTGCGGCGCGACGGCCTCCGAATCACCGGCGTCGAGACGCTCGACGTGTCCCCAGCGGCGACGACCGACGCCACGGGTGCGAGCGCCGACCTCGCCGTCGTGGCGGTGAAAGCCTACGACACCGAGACGGCGGCGACGGTCCTCGCGAACGGCGACTACGACGCCGTGCTATCCCTCCAGAACGGGATGGGGAACGAGGACGTACTCGCCGCCCACGTCGACGCGCCCGTCCTCGCGGGGACGGCGACCTGCGGCGCGCGACTGGCCGATCCGGGGCACGTCGAGTGGACCGGGCGGGGAACGATCACGCTCGGCCCGTGGCGACCCGCGGACGACGCGGAGGCGGCCGAGCGCGTGGCGGCGGCGTTTCGTGCGGCCGACCTGCCGACCGAGGTGGCGGCCGATATGCGGCGTCGACTCTGGGAGAAACTGGCGATCAACGCCGCGATCAATCCCGTCACGGCGCTCGCGCGGGTCGCAAACGGTGCGCTGGCCGAGCCGGGACCGCTCGCGGACCTCGCGCGGGCGGCGGCGGTCGAGACGGCGACGGTCGCGCGGGCGGACGGCGTCGACCTCGCCGACGAGACGGCGAAAGACGCCGTCGCGACCGTCGCACGCGAGACGGCACGCAATCGATCGTCGATGCACCGGGACGTGACGCGCGGCCGTCGCACCGAGATCGACGCCATCAACGGTTACGTGGTAGATCGAGCCAGAGCGACCGGCGCGTCTGCGCCGATCAACCGCACGCTCGCGGCGCTGATCCGGGGCTGGGAGACGGGCGCCGGCGTCAGTACGCCCGAACACGAGTAGATCGGCGTGCGGCGTACAGTCAGGAACCAAAGGGCCGAGTCGTGTCCGGGTGAAAGGGAGTAGCGTTAATTCCCCGGCGACCGATCCACGGACGATGCCAACGGTACAGGAGATTCAGCGGGCACCGGAGGGCGACGAACCGCTGACGATGCTGACGGCGTACGACGCGCCGACGGCGGCCATCGTCGACGAGGCGGGCATCGACCTGATCCTCGTCGGCGACAGCATGGGCAACGCGGTGCTCGGCTACGAGTCGACGCTCCCGGTGACGATGGAAGAAGTGGCCAGTCACACCGGCGCAGTCGCCCGGGCGGTGGACGACGCCCTCGTCGTCGCCGACATGCCCTTCCTGAGTTACGGGACGACGAAGGGTGTGGGCATCGAGAACGCGGGGCGCCTGATCAAGGAAGCGGGGGCCAACGCGGTCAAAATCGAATCCGGACCACATACGGTCGACCTGACCGAACGCCTCGTGGACCTCGGGATTCCGGTGATGGCGCATCTCGGACTGACGCCCCAGCGGCGCAACCAGATCGGCGGCTACGCGCGACAGGGGACGACCGAGGAGGCGGCGGCGGAGATCCGTGATCTCGCCGCGAAACACGAGTCCGCGGGGGCGTTCTCGCTCGTCCTCGAACACGTTCCCGACGAGTTGGCCGCCGAGGTGACCGCTGCTCTCGACATCCCGGTGATCGGTATCGGTGCCGGCCCGGAGACCGACGGACAGGTACTCGTGCTGACGGACGTGATCGGACTCTCGGAGTCGGTTCCGCCCTTTGCCGAGCAGTTCGGGGACGTGCGGAGAGAAATCGAGGACGCGGTGGCAGCGTACCGCGACGCGGTCGAGGACGGTTCTTTTCCCTAATCGCCACTGCGGATCGCCGTCGAGAGGAGTGGCCGCATCAGGCCGACGACCGGTGCCTCGGCGCTGTCGGTCCAGATGGCGCGGTGTTTGCGGACGCCGGGGAGGTCGGTCGCGGCGTCGGCGCTGACGAGGAGGGCGTCGCCGTCGACCATGCAAACGCTCGTGACGGCGCCGGGCTGAATGGGATGAGACTCCCACCACGTCCACGTCTCGACCACGTCGGCGTCGGGGACTGCCTCCTGCAGGCGCTCCCGGATCGGCTCGGCGGGCGAGCCGATCACCACGTCGACGCCGCGGTCGGTCGCATCGGCCAGCGCGTCGATCAGGTCGTCACCGAGGAGCGCCTCGGTGGCGACGGCGAACAACACCTCGTCGTCGGCGTCGATGACGAGCGTGGCGAGGCGTTCCGAGACGGCGGCCTCGCCCTCCATCGTCCAGACTTCGCCGGCGCCGGTCGACCGCTCCGGTGAGCCCAGCCGGGGGAGGACGGTACCGAGGCGATCCAGTCGGCTCCGACACTCACGTTCGAGGAGGTCGACCGCTTCGCGGGGGGAGACGGCCCGGAACCGGCGTGGTTTGGACTCCTGAACGCTCACCAGCCCCCGATCCTGGAGCGCGTCCATGCTGTCGTAGATGCGCGCCCGCGGCACGTCCGCGACGTCGCTCACCTCTTTCGCCGTGCCCTCGCGCAGGCGCGTCAGGGCCACGAAACATTTCGCCTCGTACTCGGTGAGCTCGAACGTCCGGAGCGTACTGACGACCTCCTCGACGAGCGAGTCCGTTCCAGTGTCCGGTGTGATGTTGTTCGTCACGCGTGTCTCCCGTGTCGCTCCTGGGTAAGGTTGACACCACCAAAAAGAGTCGGGTCGACCGCCGTGTGCTATGAGGTCTCGACACATATGCTGTTTCTATTGGAATCAAAACATAGTGGAAACTATTAAGATACTACCAATCATAGGTGTGAGCCAGAGGAAAACTGCGGCCACGCGCCGCGACACCCAATCATGAGTCAGCAGTCCGAAACCCTCCGAGAGACCGGTGGGGAACAGCGTACGACGACCGAGACACGGACGGAGACCGACGAACGCGTCTGTCCGGAGTGTGATTCGGCGCTCGTCGTCGACGAAGCACGCGGCGAGACGGTGTGTGAGGCGTGTGGTCTCGTCGTCGAGGCGGACGAAATCGACCACGGCCCCGAGTGGCGCGCCTTCGACTCGAACGAGCGCGCCGAGAAGAGCCGGGTCGGCGCCCCGACGACGAAACTCCTCCACGACGACGGTCTCTCGTCGGTCATCGACTGGCAGGACCGCGACGCCAAAGGCCGAACCATCGACGGGAGCAAGCGTCGGAAACTCCAGCGCCTCCGGACCTGGGACGAGCGCTTCCGCTCGAAGAACGCGCAGGAGCGCAACCTGAAGCAGGCGCTTGGCGAGATCGACCGGATGTCGTCGGCGCTCGGCCTCCCCGAGAACGTCCGCGAGACCGCGAGCGTCGTCTACCGCCGGGCACTCGAGGACGACCTCCTCCGTGGTCGATCCATCGAGGCGATGGCGACGGCCTCCCTGTACGCCGCCGCCCGGCAGGCGTCGGTGCCGCGGAGTCTCGACGAGTTCGAACCCGTCAGCCGCGTCGACCGCAAGGAGTTCTCGCGGGCCTACCGCTACATCGTCCGCGAACTCGGCCTCGCCATCGAACCCGCCAACCCGCTCGAATATCTCCCGCGGTTCGCGTCCGACCTCGAACTCGACGGCGACACGACGACCCGCGCCCGCAACCTCCTCGAAGAGGGCATGGAGAGCGGCGTCCACAGCGGGAAAAGTCCCGTCGGCCTCGCGGCGGCGGCGCTCTACGCCGCCTCGATCCTGGAAGGCGAGAAAATCACGCAGAAGGAGGTGTGCTCCGTGAGCGACGTGTCCGAAGTGACCGTCCGCAACCGCTACACCGAACTGCTGGAAGCCGGAACCGATCCGGACGCGGCGCGCGCCGCCTAGGGTCGGATCGCCGTCTCCAGATCCGCTCCAGTCAGCGCCGACTTCAGTCGTTCCGCGGCCGGCCCCGCCTCCGCGACGTTCTCCATCAACACCGTCTCGCTCGGGAACAGATCGTCACCGACGACGAGACCGTGTTCCCGCGCCGTCGACCCCGTCATCGTGAGGTAGACGCCCAATCCGGCGTCCGCGATGGCGGCCTCCTCCTCTACCGCCGGATCGGGATAGACGAACTCGACGGTTTCGATGGCCCGTGTGCCGAGAACGGCCTCGACGAGCCGTTCGTACCGCGGTGAGATACACAGCGGCCCCTCGTAGTCGGTGACGAACTCGCGGTCTAGCTCCGCACCGGGCGGGAGCACCTCTGGCGTCGCTAGGAGCGTGTGATACACGGTGTCGCCGAGGCCGCTGACGACCCGCACGTCCGTATCGCGCGGATCGATCCGGGCGTTCACGTCGGCGATGGACTCGACACCCGTCTCGCCCAGCGTGACGACTTCCTCCAACACGAGGTCGGCGCTGTCGAAGCCGAGACCGAACTCGTGGGTGCGGAGGGCGCGGAAGGGTTCCTCCCGGCCGATCAGTTCGACCGTCACCCCGTCGTCGGCCGACGGCCGACTGCCTGAGGGACGTGGTCCCTCTCCGTCGATCGTGACAGAGACGCTGTCGAAGACGATCCGACGAGGCTTGCCCTCGCGGTCGTCGCGGAGGAGCGTGTACTCCGGTCGATGCGGGTCCGAGAGGTCGCTGTAGGCCGCCAGCCGTTCGTACACGTCGCGCTCGGGGGTCGTCTTCCCTTTGGTGATCGCTTTCTCGTACCGAAGCGTCGAGGAGACGTCGTCCGCGAGGGCGTCGGCCCCGGCGACGGCCGCGAAGCGTTCGAGAACTGCCTCCAGCGGGCGTCCCTTCCGCGGGACGGCGACCCGGACCGTCTCGGTCATTGTCGAATGCACACGGGCGCGGGCTTTACCGATTGCGCTTTCGGCGCGGCGGAGGCTCGCGCGGCGCGAGGACCCTGACTACGCTACTCGTCGCCAGTGCCGAAAGCGCTACTCAGGCGGTCGCGGAACGAACGGAGTTCGTCCAGTTCCGTCTCGATGTCCTCGATGTCCGATTCGAGTTCTTCGACCGAGTCGAGGCGTTCTTCGAGGGTCTCGGCGGTCGTCTCCAGTTCGTCGAGGTCGTCCGCGACCGTCTCGACCCGGTCGGCCACGTCGTCGACGCGGTCGGTCACGGCCGACACCTCCTCCCGAATCGCCGCCCGGTCGTCGTCGGCCTCAGCTAGCGCGTCTTCGAGCGACTCGACCCGGTCGGTCAGGTCGCGCAGGTCCTCGCTCACCTCGCCCACCACTTCCTCGGCAGTCCCGTTCTCGTCGAGGAAGTCCGCGAGGGCGTCGCGGTAGGCGAGCAGATCCTCGATCTGCGACTGGAGTCGCCCCACCCGCACGTCGACGCTCGTCGGGACCTCCCCCTCGAACGCCTCCTGCAGGACGGCCAGATCGTCGTCGTCGACCGTACCGGCCCGGATCTCGGCGGCGAGGGTGGCGGCGACCGATTCGGTCGTTGTGGTGACGGCGGGTGCCGGCGTCTCGTCGGCATCGTCGTCCGCCTCCACCTCCGATTCGGCCTGCGCATCCTCGGCCGCCTCCGCGTCGTCGTCAGTCGACCGCGGATCGAGCGTCTCGGCGGCCACTGTGGACGGCACGGTGTCGTCGCCCTCGTCCTCCGCTTCGGCTTCCTCGTCCTCCGCTTCGGCTTCCTCGTCGATAGCGATGGCCACCACGCTCTCGTCCCGGTCCCCGGTGACGCGAACGGGGTCCGCGACCCGGTCGCGCGGTTCGGGCGCGTCGAGGAGTGGGCCGGATCCGGATCTGAGTTCCCCGAGATCGTCGGATTCCTCGCCCGAGAGGGCGTCGCGAACGACCTGCGTCGTCTCCCGGCCGAGTACGTCGCCGGCCTCCGCGGCCTCGCCGTGTTCGATCAGTTCGATCTCGGGGTCGTTGAGGAAGTCCTCGGCCTCTTCGGGGTCGTCGATACGGATGCCGTAGACGGTGAGTACGGACTCGCCGGGTTCGAGCGCCCGCTCGTAGGCGACGCGGTTGTCGCGGTACGCGGTCCAGTTGTCGCCCTCGTAATCGGGATGGAAACCTACGCCCTCCATCGGGAACGACTCGGGGATGTCGTCGACGAGCTGGATTCGGATCGGCTCGTCGGCCAGCGATTCGATCTCGAAGGCGATGGCCGGGACCGGAAACCGGTCGGCCTCGAACGCCTTCCCCACGCGCACCTCGCCCGTCGTCACGGATACCGGGATGTCGGGGTCTGGGTCCTCCGCCATGCGCCATACTGTTCCGAGTGGGAGCATAAAACAACCGGCAGGAGAGAATCGCGCAGTCCCGGCGACCTACAGATCGACGCGATCCCCGATCTCGACGATCTCCAGTCGTTCGGGGTAGTCGAAACTCCGGGCGTGGTGGTGGAGAACGGTCGGATCGGCGTTCAATCCCTTCCAGATGTCCCAGTGACTCGGGATCAGACGATCGAGTTCGAGCGCGTTCGCCGCGCGGATCACCTCGTTCTCGTCGGCGTACCACTGCGTCCGTTTCGGCTCGCGGGTCTGCTTGTCCGGAATGCGCCCGGCCGACCCGAACGCGAGGACGCCGAGGTCGATGTCGAACCGGTCGGCGAGGCCGGTGAAGGAGTCGGCGTGGCGCGTGTCACCGCCGTGGAAGACGGTGCCCGCGTCGTGTTCGATCACGTACCCGACGGGGTGGTCGGCGTCGGGGTCGTTCACGGGAACGACGTGGATCGTGAACTCCCCGATGTCGAACGTCTCGTCCTCCGAGACGGTGACGAACTGTTCGGCGACGGCGCTCCACTCGTCGATCCATCCCTGTCGCTCGACGATCGCCATGCTGGCGTCGGGGGCGTAGTAGTCGGCGCCGGTCGCCGCGAGGATGGGCGCCTGCGTCGGGCCGTGGACGTGATCTGAGTGTTCGTGCGTGGCGAGAATCGCGTCCGCGTCCTGCACGTCCGACGGGTCGAAGGGTACCGGGAGCATCCGGAGCGTCCGCGGTGGATCGCCGAGACCACAGTAGGGGTCGATGAAGAGTGTCGTCCCATCGCGACCCTTGAGGACGAAGCCGTTACACCCCAGATACCAGACTGCGACGCCGTCGGGGTCGGCGTCGGCCACGGCCGTCGGGAGCCAGTCACCCCAGTCGCTCTCGCCGAGTCGGTGTGCCATAGTGGCTCGTCCGGCCGGTCGGCGTCTAAGCGTTGCGGTGGCGGTCCGCTCGACTGGACGCGAGAACCACAGCCCCACGACGAGCGCCAGTAACGATTGTAACGGCCATAGAATTACTACCCCACCATCCTATCGGACGGTACGGATGTTTGCCAAGCGCGTTCACATCGTACCGGTGGGGGAGGATATCGAGCGGATGGTCTCGCCGGTGCGCAAGATGGCCGCCGACCGCGTGTACCTCCTGGCCGACGAGGCGGAGTCGTCGGTAGCGCGGGCCGAGACGGTCGTCGAGCGACTCGCGTCCGAGGGGGTCGAGACCGCGGTCGAGTCGGTCGACCACGGGACGGTGTACGCGATACTGGGGCTGGTGACGACGCTCGCGGACCGTCACGCCCCGGACGACACGGTGCGGGTGAACGTCTCGACCGGGAGTCGACTCGCGACCATCGGCGCCGCGCTCGCCTGTATGGACGACGATACGGACGCCGAGGCGTACCACGTGCCGACGGCCGACATGGAGACGGTCACGGACCGCGAGAACGAGGTGTCCGTCGTCCCCGACTACCCCATCGAGTCGCCCTCGCGCGACGAGGTGGCGACGATGGCGATCATCGCCACGCTCGATACGGACGTGTACACGCCCAAGAAACGCGACCTGATCGACGAGGCGATCCGGCTGCAGGCCGAACTCGACGGGGCGATTCCGTTCGCCGAACGGATCGTTCGGAGCGCGGACGTGCCCGCCGGGCAGGTGACCGGCTTCGGTGACATCGGCCCCAGCCAGCAGAAGGGCGCGTACCGCACCTTCCGGGAGCGCGCGTTGGCCGAACTCGAAACCCGCGAGTACGTCACCATCGACGACGACAGTGTCGGTCGGTCCGACCCGATCACGCTGACGCCGACCGGCGAGGCGGCGCTCCGGGCCTTCCGGCACAAGGTCCTCGACGTCGTGGAGACGCTCGATACGCACGCAGCCCCCGACTGGCTGACCGAGGGGCTCGAATCGGAGTGACACCACACTGGGAAGCCTTTTGAGCGTGGCCGGGTGACGGTGCCCATGGACGACGAACTCGCCCGCCTCCGGACGGTGGCCGACTACCAGTTCGGTGCCGGCGCGGGAGCGGCACTCTTTCCGCCGACAGAGGAGTTCGAGGTCACCCACTCGACGAGCGGACGGCCGCGACAGGTGCGCGCCGAGGCAGGGCGTCTCGTCTCCTACGGGACGGACGGCCGCTTCACGCTCGGCCTCGAAGGTGGCCGCCGACTGGTCGCGACGCTTCCCAAACCGGCGGCCCGTGTCGTCGTTGGCTCCGAGAGCGAACCCTTCGTCCGTGACGGGAAGAACGTCTTCGCGAAGTTCGTGCAGGCCGTCGACGACGACGTGCGCCCGAACGACGAGGTGGCGGTGGTCCACACCGACGGCGACGTACTCGCGGTCGGGCGGGCGGAACTCGCCGCGGACGCCATGCGTGACTTCGAGGCGGGGATGGCCGTGAAGGTGCGGGCAGGCGCGGAAGCGAAGGCGGACTAGAGGTACGGCGCCAGCCCCAGCGCCCGGATCAGGGGAATGCCCGCGAGGGCCGACCCGAGGAGGTAGCCGCCGATAGCGCCGCCGTTCAGGAGCGGAAGGCCGGCGTGCGCGCGGCCTTTCATCACGGCCCAGAGCAGGATGCCGAGGCCGAGGAACGTCCCGATCATCGACAGCAGTGCGGGGAGGTTGAGCGCGGGAAGGACAGCGACGCCGAGCGACGCCGCCGGCGAGAAGAAGGCGGCGCTGGCGACCATGACGGTCGGCATGACGGCGTCGCCGAGGCCGATGAAGAAGGCGTCGCGGTTGGCCACCGTGTCCGAATCCGGGTCGTCGCTTTCCCCTTCACCGTCGGTCGCTGGGGTGGGAGTGTCGGGGGCGTCGTCGCCGGCGTTCTCGGACTCGTCTTCGTCCTCGTGTACCCCACTCGCCCCCGAGAAGTCGTCCGCCAGCAGGGAGTACGAGAAGGAGAGCGGGACGACGAGGATGACGGGGATGCGCAGTTCCATCACGCCTTCCGCGAGGCTGAGCATGTGTTCGGTGCCGTAGACGCTGATGGCGTCGTAGACGGCCAGCACGGAGAGGAGGACGACGGCCGGGAGCAGGCCGAAACTGATGCCGAAGAGGGCGCCGGCGCCGATACCCATCACCACTCCCGCGGCGTCGATGACGTACCACTCCGGATACAGCAGGAGGGCGATGGCGACGCCCACCGAGAGCGCGACGGCGACGAGGTTGACCGACGCGACCGTGACCAGTGGCGGGGCGACGACGGCGAAGACGTACCACGAGACGAGGGCGCTGGAGCCGACGACGACGGCCTTGACCGCCTGCTCGAAGGCGTACTTGAACGCCGCGAGCATCAGCGCCGTGGCGACGAGGATGGCACCGATGTAGACGAGGCTGTTGGTCGGATCGGAGGGGTCCTCGACGGCCTGATAGCCCGCCGTCTCGAAGGGACCGACCATCGCGAGTGCGCCGACCTGGATGAGCAAGAAGAGCAACGCGGCGACGGCGACGCCGCGAACCTCGCGCGCGTTCATGGTAGTCGTCCGTTAGACGGCGGGCGGTTTGGGGGTTGCGGCATCCGTCCACTCATCGCGCGTAGAGTTTCGTCCCGAGGAGGTCGGGGAGGCGAACGCGGTCGGCCGGCGAGACGGCGAGATACGGGCGGTCCACGGGACCGAACACGTCGACGACGCGGCCGACGCCCGAGAGCGACTCGTCGACCGCGGTCAGGCCGATGTCGGGCGCGTCCGCGCCCTCGTCACAGCGGACGATAGCCAATCCCTGTGCGGTCCGGGTGACGGTGCCGAGACGGTACACGAGATCAGTCCCGGAGAATCCCCACGTAGGCCGCGACGGCCTGCACGAGGTCGTTTTTCGTCGCGTCGTCGGCGCCCTGCACCAGCACCCGTCCACGGGGTTCGAACTCCCGGGAGTAGGTCTTGTCGCGTTCGATGACCGCATCGTAGCCGACCTGCTGGACGGCCTCGGCGATTTCGTCGACGGTCGGCTCATCGACCGCCTGATCGCGAGGGACGCGCCGCCCCTCCGCACGCGTCTTCGACGCGTCGAGATAGGCGGGCCAGATGACGTTCTCTACCATACGCCTACGCGGCGGGCCGGCCGTAATACGGTTTTGGATAGCGGCGGCGTCAGCGACGGCGTCCGCGGGCGACGAGGAGAGCGAACAGGACTCCGACGAGGGCAGTGCCGACGCCGAACCCCGGGCCGCCGCCGGTCGTCGCGCGGTCCGTCGGCGTCGGCGTGGCGGTGGCCGTCGCAGTCGCGTTCGCCGACTCGACGGCCGACCGCGGCACGTAACTCGACTCGTCGACGGCAGCGGGGTGGATCGCGGTGGCGATGGTTCGGACGGTGCGGACGATGCTCCGGGGCGCCGGCTGGTTGAGGTAGTTCACGTTCACCTCGACGGTCCGGTTCTCCTGCACCGCCTTCGTCCCCCGATACGCGGCCGCGTCGGGGATGCCGTCGCGGGAGTTGTAGACGATCCACGCGGGATCGCGCTCCCGGACGACTTCCGGACTGACCCGCGCGTAACCCGACACCACGCCGGCAACGGCGTTGCGCGTCCCCGCGGCCGTCATCACGTCGCTGATGAACGTGTCCGCACCGACCGTCCAGCCGTCGGAGAAGACGTAGAGTGCGGTCGGGCGGGGGTCGTCGTCGACGGCTTCGCGGACGGCGGCGACGTTCGCGCGCATCCAGGCGTTCGTCTCGGCGGCGCCGGCACACTCGCCGGTGAGGCGGCCGAGACGCGTCGTCGCGTCGGCGACGCCCTCGATGGTCGCCGGGGAGTCCATAGCGTAGACGGTCAGGCCCTGGTCGCGGAGCGTCGCGACCGTCTCGTTCGAGATCGTCCCGGGCGCGATCACGAGGTCGGGATCGAGCGCTACCAGCCGTTCGGACTGGATGCCGCCGCTGGCCGTGTTGACGACGGGCAGAGACGCGGCGCCGTCGAGGTAGCCCGCGAACTCGGAGACGCCGACGACACGGTCGCGAGCGCCGATCTCCCAGAGCGTCTGCGCGGCGCTCGGACTGAGGGTAGCGATCCGCTCCGGGCGCTCGGAGAGCGTCACGGCGGTCCCGGTGGCGTCGGTCCGCGTCACTGGGAACGAACAGTCGCCGGCAGTTCGCTGGGCAAGTGAGTCCGACGAATCGGCCGCCGTGGCCGTCGGGGCCGTCGCTCCGACGCCGAGCGCCACGACGAGGGTAAACACGAGGACCGCCGAGACGAGTCGCACTGGTCGATTCTGTGGCGGTATGCAACAAATATTTACCTACTGCAAGCGCGGCTGTAACCCATGAGAACGAGCGTCCGCACGGGCGCGTGGGTCGGCGGGCTACTCGGTGCGCTCGTGGCCGTGACGCTCGCCAGCGCCACGATCGGACCCGTCGAGATCGGTGCCAGGAGTGTCGCGGAGATCGCGCTCGCAGCGGTTCTCGGCAGTACGGCGAACGCCCCGGAGAGCCACCGGACGATCGTCATGTCGATTCGCCTTCCGCGGATCGTCCTCGGCGCGGTCGTCGGCTTCGCGCTCGCGTCGGCAGGGACGGTGATGCAGGGCTTCTTCCGGAACCCGATGGCCGATCCCTCCATCGTCGGCGTCTCCGCCGGGGCGGCGACGGGTGCCGTCGCGGCCATCGTCGCGCCAGTCGCCGTTCCGGTCGCGCTCCCTATCGCCGCCTTCGTCGGCGCGCTGGTCGCCGCCTTCGGCGTCTACGTCCTCGCGTCGGAGGGCGGACGGACCCCCGTCCAGACCCTGTTGCTCGCGGGGATCGCGGTCCAGACGTTTCTCGGCGCGGCCGTCTCCTTTATGCTCGTCAGCGCGGGGCGCGACCTCCGGGAGGCGATCTACTGGCTGATGGGCCACCTCCACCACAGCACGTGGACGGAAGCGACCATCGCCGCCGCGGTCGTCGTCCCCGGCTTTCTCGGCCTTCTCGCGTACGCGCGCGACCTCAACGTCCTCTTGCTCGGCGAGGAGGACGCCCACTCGCTCGGCATCGAGGTCGAACGGACCAAACGCCTCCTGCTCACCGTGTCGAGCCTGTTGACCGCGGCTGCCGTCGCCGTCGCGGGCGTCATCGGCTTCGTCGGCCTCGTCGTCCCCCACGTTATGCGCCTGCTCGTCGGCCCGGACCACCGCATCCTCCTGCCGACGAGCGCGCTCGCGGGCGCCGCCTTCCTCGTCGCCACCGACACCGTCGCCCGCGCCGGCACCGCCGAACTTCCCGTCGGCATCGTCACCGCCGCGGTCGGCGCGCCCTTCTTCCTCTACCTGCTCCGCAAGCGGGAGGTGCACGCGCCGTGACGCCCGCCATCGAGGTCGACGGAATCTCCGTCACCCTCGGCGGCACGGCCGTCCTCGACGCGGTGTCGACGACCGTCGACGAGGGACGGCTGGTGGGCCTCGTCGGTCCGAACGGCGCGGGGAAGACGACGCTCCTCCGGACGATCAACGGCGTTCTCACTCCCAATCGAGGGTCGGTCCGGGTCGACGGGCAGGACGTGGCCGAACTCGATTCGCGCGCGGCGAGTCGGCTGGTGGCGACGGTCCCGCAGTCGACCGCGTCGACCTTCGAGTTCCCCGTCCGCCGGATCGTCGAGATGGGGCGCACTCCGCACATCAGCCGGTTCGGCACCCGGACGGCCGCCGACCGCGACGCCGTCGACGAGGCGATGGACCGCGCCGCGGTCGATCACCTCGCCGACCGCCCCGTAACCGAAGTGAGTGGGGGCGAACGGCAGCGGGTCTTCCTCGCCCGCGCGCTCGCACAGGATACGCCCGTCCTCCTCCTCGACGAACCCACCTCCGACCTCGACGTGAACCATCAGGTCCGGACGCTGGATCTCGTGGCCGACCTCGTCGACGAGGGGCGGACCGTCGTCGCGGCCATCCACGACCTCGACCTCGCGGCGCGCTACTGTGACGAACTCCGCCTCCTCCACGACGGCCGGATTCGCGCGGCCGGGCCACCCGAATCGGTGCTGACCGACGAGACCGTCGCGGCGGCGTTCGGCGCGCGAGCGACGGTGACGACACATCCGGTCACGGGGACGGCCTCGGTGACCGCGTTCGCGGACGACGCGCCGGAGACGACCCCGGCCACCGTCCACGTCGTCGGCGGGGGCGGGGCCGCCACGCCCCTGCTTCACCGTCTCGGCGCCGTCGGCATCGAGTGCTCGGTCGGCGCCGTGAGCACCGACGACGCCGACGCCGAGACGGCCCGGACTATCGACGCCGACCTCGTGACCGTCCCGCCGTACGCACCCGTCGACGACGAGGCGCGCACGGCGGTGGCCGAGCGGGTCCGTCGGGCGGATACCGTCGTCGTCGCGGACGTGACCGTCGCGCCGGGGAACTGCCCGAATCTCGACGCCGTCCTCGATACCGACACGCCGGTCGTCGTCGTCGACGGCCGGCCCGTCGACGCTCGCAACGTCGCCGGCGCACGGGGACGACGGCTCGTTTCTCGTCTCCGCGACCGCGGGACCGTCGTCGACGACGTGGACGGCGTCGTCGCGGCGGTGCGCCGGGCTGTCGCGACCGACCGCCGCCCTGCCGAGACCGATCCCCGACCGTAGCCCTTACTCCCCCGGACAGCGAGTCGCCAGTATGGACCGGCCCTGCGTGCGCGTGTCCCGCGAGGCAGGCGAGCGAACGCGACAGGATCTCGCCGCGGCGGGCCTCCTCGACGACGAGTACGAAATCGTCGTCGCGGACGGGACGCTCTACCTCCCCGTGACCGATCCCGACGCGGCGGGCGAGTCGTACGAGGTGGTCTACCGGGACGTGCCCGCGTACGACCGCCAGCAGACGCCCGCCGACCTACTCGGCTTCGATCCCTCCTACGAACGCCTCGGCGACGTGGCGATCCTCGACGAGGACGACTCCGAGCGAGCGCACGAGATTGCCGAGGCCATCCTCGACTCCGACCTGCCCGTCCGGGCCGTGATCGACCGGGCCTCGAAGGTGAAAGGCGACCTCCGGGTGCGCGACTGGACGGTCGTCGCCACTGCCGACGACGCGGCGGACGATCGTCCCGTTACCGAGACCGTCCACCGCGAGTACGGCTTCGAGTATCTGCTCGACCTCTCGCGGGTGTACTTCTCTCCCCGTCTGGCGACCGAGCGCCACCGCGTCACGGAGCAGGTCGAGGCGGGCGAACAGGCCGTGGACATGTTCGCCGGCGTCGGCCCGTTCGTGATCCCGATGGCCGCACGCGGTGCGACCGTCGTCGGCGTCGACCTCAACCCCGCCGCCGTCGAGTATCTGCGGGAGAACGCCCGGCGAAACGGCGTCGCGGACCGCGTGACGGCCATCGAGGATGACGTGCGCGACGTGGCCGTCGACTACGACGGGTGGGCCGACCGCATCGTGATGAACCTCCCCCACAGCGCCGACGACTTTCTCGACGCCGCCGTCACGCTCGCGAGCGACGACTGTGTCCTCCACTACTACGACATCCAGCACGAGGACGACCCGTTCGGGCCGGGCGAGCGGGCGATTCGGGCCGCTGCAGCGGGGTACGACGTGGACGTGCTGACCCGGCACGTCGTGCGCTCGTACGCCCCCCACGAACTCAACGTCTGCCTCGACGTACGGCTGTCGCGGTAGGGGCGTTTCGGAACCCTTATTTGAACCATGGCAGTACGATTGAGTGCGCGCCGGTGTAGCTCAGCTGGCAGAGCGATTCCTTCGTAAGGAATAGGCCGAGGGTTCAAATCCCTCCACCGGCTTCGACTCATTCCTTTAACATCCCACGCTGTTTGGGATCGTTCATGCCGGATCCGAAGCAGGCTGTCGATACACTCCGTTCGAGACTCCGGGCAGGTGATCGCGGTGGCGGCCCCGAGGACCGGTCGTTGCTGCTTGATTTCAGCGACGAACTGAAGCTCCGGCGTGAGGAGTACGGGCACTATCGCCACGAAAAGCTCCTCAGACACAACGTCCGCATCAGCGAACACGCCGGCCTCGGCGGTCGCATCCGCGATGTTGATCGGGATGCCCAGAATGGCGCCGATCGCGTCCGCGACCGAGGTCAGGAACGCGATGAACGGCAAGAGGAGCGTCTTCGGGACGACGTTCGTCCAGCTGCCCTCGTTGACGCTCGCGATCTGCTGGAGCCGGCTCGTCCACTTGCCGACACCGCTGTCGGAACTGGACATGTTAGACCACGCCCTTGGCGCGGGCGAAGAGGCCGCCGACTGCCGCGACGATACTCGCGTAGAGGCCGTTGATCCAGCTGAAGATGCCGCCACCAGTGCCGCCCGGACCCATGCCGCCACCGCCGCCGGAGCCGAGGTTACTCAGGAAGCTCTGCGCGGCGTTGTACTCGCTCTGCTGGAGTTGGAGGCGGTACTTGACGTAGCTCGTCTGGCCCGGCTGGATCGTGTCGTCGATGGTGACGTTCGCATCCTGCTCGGAGTACGACGACGTGATGTCCGTCCAAGAATCCACGTCCTTCGGGTTCGTGTCGCCGACGCCCTCAGCGTAGGCCACTTCGAGGTAGCGGTCCTCGAGGAACACCTGCTCTTCCTCGGTCACTGCGTTGCTGAACGAGATGTCGTAGGCAGCAGGGAGACCGGACGGGATGTAGACCGTCGCCGTGCCGTAGTAGCCCGGTCGGTCCTCAGTCCGGTTGAACTCGTACTCGACATCCTCGCCGTCGAGCGTGCTCGTCGACTTGACGATGTCCGTCGTGAGGCCGTTGATCGTTGCCTCGCTGAACGTGTCGCCCATCGATGAGAGCGCGTGGATCGAAATCGCACCGGGGGAGTCGACCTCGTGGATGTCCTCTTCTTCGAGGTCGTCATCGTCGTCGGTGTCGGCCTTCTCGACACCGTACGTGTACTTCGACATCTTGTCGAGGTTCAGCATCGAGACCGTGACATCGGCGTCACCATCCATCACGACGACCTCGACGCTCTGGATTTCGGTCATGGTCCCGTCGCCCGAGCCCATCACCGACATCTTGCCCATCTGGCGCTGGAGGACGAAGCCCTCGCCCGTCTGGTTGGCCAGGAGGTTCTGGGACTCCGCAGACGAGGCGTTGACCGTCGCCGCGACGTAGTCGCCGTCAGAGTCCATCGCACGAATCTCGACGGTGGCACCGGCGTCCAGCGTGTTCACGTCCGCCGCGATGGCGAGATGCTTCTTCTGGACATCCGAGGTGATCGAGAAGTTGTCGAAGGTGGCCGTGGTCGTCGTGCCCGCCGTGACCGAGCCGTCCGTGGCGATGTTCAGCTGGCCACGGTCGGCGTCGGTCGCCGAGATCGAAGCGCCAGAGGTCGACCACTCCGAGGCGTCGAGCGCGGAGACGCCCGACTTGTCGTGCGGGAACGCGCCCGCATCCTCGAACTCAACGTCGGTCGCGACGAACGAGTACGGGTTGTCCGCCGACTCGTTGACGCGCGCGTCGAGGGTTACGGTTTCGCCCTGGTCGTTCTCGTAGGTGAGTGGCGACGACCAGGACATGTTGTAGTTCTCGTTCGTGTACTCCGCCGAAGTCTCCGGCATCGGAGCCCCCGCGGAGGACTGTGCCAGGGCGACGCCCGCCGTCCCGGCGACCGCCGAGACGAGGACGAGCATCGCGAGCAGCGCTGCTGTCAGTCTGTTAGTGTTCATGAAAGGGTGAAGCCCGGATTCAGGCCGGGCGAGCCTTGGGTGCGAAGCGATGCACAGCGCGGGAAGTGGGCCGTCCGCCGGAGTTCATCGAGGTACTCGGCAAAGGCCTCGGAGACGGCGATGCCGGTCGAGTGGGTCATTCTGGGACCTCCTCCGGATCGCCGAGCGTCGGACTGTCGGCGAAGCCAACCAAGTCCGCGATCATGACGATCGAAATCGGGAGCATCGCCGGTGCCATCGTCTCGAGCAGCCCCGTCTCCGGGGCGAAGATTTCGATGAGCGTGAACACCAGCGCCCCGAAGCCCATCGCCACCGCGATCGCGACGAGTTTCGCATCCTTCGAGGCAGTCGTCACTCGCCAGCCCCCCGCCACCGCCAGAACGATCCAGACGCGAACCAGCCGAGGGCGACAGATGCCAGCGCCACGAAGAGAGAGACGATGGCCTGGCCGTTGCCCCACGTGTAGCCGGCGACGAGCAACCCCAGGACGGTGAACGCCATGCAGTACGCCGATGCCTCTTCGCCGAGCGCAAGGCCGCCACGCATCTCGATTTCGGACCGCGTCGGGACGGCGCCACCATCCGTTTCGGCCGTGAGATTGTCGGCTGTCCCGGCGTGGTCAGGCTCGTCGAGATCCTGAAAAGAAACGTGCGTCCCTGGGGGTAGTTGAACGTGTTCGGCGTCGACGTCGACGCTGATCGGGCCGGACAGTTCCGGCGCCGCAACCGCGTGAACGTGGCCGTCTCGCTTGACGGCCACCTCGCCGTTCGAGTTCATTTACCACCTCCGAAGATAGGGAGGCGTTCTTTCAGACGACGAGCGGTCGTCTGCAGGAGAGTCTCGTGGGCCCGCTTTCCGGCCTCGCGATGTCCCTCGGAGTCACCATGCCAGCCACGGCCCTTACTCATCGGTGCGTCCTCGCACGTTGTGCCACTCGCGAGTCCACCGCGGACTCGCGTCGGCGTCTGTGTCTTCCGATTTCACTACTGTTTCCTCCCGTAGAGGTAGGGGTACTCGCCCCGACCGCTGGGGCGGTACATCCGCCTACCGTGCGCTCGCTTACATAATCTGTCAGGAAGGCTATACGTGGCCACCCGTGGCTACGCGTGGACATGTCTGCACACGTAGGATTGCTTATGTGGGCGTAGCGGCGACGAGTGGGTATGGCGACCGAGGATCTGGATTCGGACCGTGGTGGTGAGGCGGCGCCCGAACGGCGAGGGTGGAGCGCGGTGATCGATGGCCACTCCTAGGCCGAGATTTACTACCTACTCCAACACGCCCAGATCTACACTATCCAAGATCGGAGTGGGACGCCCACGACGACACTACCGAAAGGGCAATTGGAAGCCGCTGGGCTGGAGCCCGGTGATCCGATCGTCATGCTACCCCGGCAAGACGACTCCGAGACGCTATTCGAGGTAGTGCGGCCGCCCGAAGATGTTGAGTTGTCCCAGCCGCCCGCGGCGTTTCAGCAGTGGCTCGGGGATGGTGGGGTTGAGGCGTTGGGCGCGCAGTCTGATTGATCGTCGACGGCAGTTTGGTCGGCGAAGGACAGATGTTATCCTAGAGCCATTCTCGAAATCCTCGATCGGTGATAGATTTCAGCATTCATGCTGAATACAGGGTGCGAGTCGGTCACCGAAGAGATTCCAGATTACGGACTGAACTCCGCAATGAGAGGGGCATGGTCACTACAACTGAAGCCCTCATGTTCGTACCAACACTCCTGTGGATTGAGGTCGGTTGAAGCTATCATATGGTCAAATCGCTTTCCTTCAACCTCCGCTGGTGCCACCGCTAACGGTTCCTCCGTTTGGGTAGCGTGACTCACGTCCAGAATATCCAAATCGCCGTAACCGTGTTGTTCCCGGAATACATCTACCATCCCCTGGTCCTCTAACCCGCGTAGAATATTCATTTCAGCCTCTACCCACCGTTCGGCGATCTCCCCTTTGTCCTCGTACCGCCAAGGAATGATCGTCCCATCTGCCAACTCTCGATTCGGACTATTGAAATCGCCCGCCAAAATACAGGGCATGCCGCTCCCTTTCCTGATTCGATTGTACGCATTTTCCAGAATCTTGATTTTCTCCTCGCCGTGCATACTGCCCGGCACCGCCCGCACATTCCACAACTCAAGTGTCGTATCCCCGAGTGAAACGTTGGCGTTCAGGATCTTCTCAGGGACGTTTGTATCCCAGTCCTTCAAATCTGAACCCTCCCATGGCCCATATCGGATGCTCGCAGGCATCCGTTCAAGATCGCTTGCAGGACTCGTTTCGTGGACAGCTATCAGATTACCGTTCACGTGGTTGTAATCTTGATGGGGTGGGACAGTGCTTTCACGCAGTTCTGCCGCCCACTCTAACGTATCAACGATCTCTCCATATCCAATTTCTGTTAAGAAGTCTCGCCAACGCTCACGCTGAATTGTCGTCACCTCATTCAACAACACAATATCCGGCAGACCCGCGCTATCCTCAAGATATGTTACTTGATTCTGGATTCGCTCGATACTTCCGTTCGGTGGAACTGCACCTTGGACATTCCACGATAACACCCGCAATGCAGTACCGTGACTCATACCCATATTCTATATCCGTGGATTGTAAACACCACTCACGGAATACAACAAACTTTCCCTAGCCGTCGATTCTATCGTCGAAACTGGCCCTCCTGCCGATCACCAAAGCAATGAGTACATCGATGATTCAATCCTCTGTATTCAGCACGCGGTTCCTACCAGCTGTTGAGGGTTTCAACAGAGCCAAAAAAGCACGCCTTCACCCTTCCAGCAGCGGAATGCGGCGAACTATTCGTAGTAGCTCAATCGTTCGATTACGTCAGCGAAGGCAACGTTCTGTCGCACATCTGTAATCTTAATCTTGACTCGCTCCCCCTGTTCGGTATCCGGGATGATCACGACGAAGCCGCGTTCAACCCGAGTGAGACCGTCGCCCTGGTCGCCAATATCCTCAATCTCGACTGTCCGGGTCTCTCCTTCCTCAACAGGTGGTACCGGCGGCTCGCGCTCTTGCTGTGACTCCGGCTCTGCTTGTTCGGTTGGCTCCGATTCATCTCTCGATGGAGAGGAGACAATTGCCACTCGGTACGTTTTTCCCTGCTGGAGATCGCCCAGTTGCAGTTCTCGTTCCGGGATATCGATGATATACGAGCCGTCCTGTTCCGCAATCGAAGCTGAAAACAGACATTCGAGTTCTTCAGAGATTTCCATTAATTAGCCTCTCGGCAGGATAATAGAGCAGAACACTTGACTCTGCTGTCGCAACGTCGTCCTGAATACTCACCTCGGACTTACGACATCATCGCAAACCGGGCACTCTGCCCAGATTCCAGTCGTCCCATCGTCTTTCTCATATTCAACCAAGATATGTGTGGTAGAAATATCCTCATCACACTCCGGACATCGCCCGTGGTTCGGAGTCTCGTCGGTCATCAGGGGAAGGAAGAGAGCGTGTGACAGGTTCCCTTCCAACTTGCTGTAGCGCTATCGTCTGGTGTAAACTTTGTGTGGAACAGTACCTGTGACGAGTGTCGTCGCCAAACCTAATTCACTCGCACCCCCATTCCCGACGATGAGCATTCGGACAGTACTTACTCGACTACTCAGTGATTCCGGGCCGACCGTTGCAGTCGAATGCCGTCAATGCGGAATGACAGTTACTCCCGAGACGGAAATCTGTCCTGAGTGTGGTGCGACTGACTTCTGCTGGTACGAGATTCCGGAATAAACGGCGTCGTTGAATCCTTGGTAGGTGGTATTTTCTCAAAACCGTGCTGAATATAGGGCACGAGTCGGTTGCGACGATGCACTACGATCTGCAACAGTTCCTCACCCGACTCGAGATCCTCAATCGAATCCTCCGCCACAATCTCCGAAACCAACTCGACGTCATCAACAGCCACGCCGAGACGCTCGACGACACCGAGCATCGCGAGGCAATCCTCGCCGCAACCGGGACGTTGGCTGCCCTGGGTACTCGTGCTTGACACATCGACCACATCTTGTCCAAGGATCCCCAGCCGACGACGGTCGACCTCACCGATCGGATCGAGTCGATACTGAATGATATCGAGGCCGATGGCGAGTGAATCTCCACGAGCGACTTGATGAGATCGTTCCCGACCGGTTTCTCACTGGGCCCGGACTTCGTCAGATCGGTTCTCGCTGCTCCCGTTGTCTACCCCTGACACGGTCTACCTACAGTCCAGTTACGGGATTCATGGGCTCGCACCGGAGGATGGGAGCGAGCAGTGGCGGATCTACCTCGGGAATCGAAACGGAGATTCGCACGTGTTGGAGGATCTCGGTGGGCTCGCCCCTGTCCGCGTCGCTACCAATCTGACGGGAATTTCTCGGGATTGTTCATCATCAACTCGAGTATCGGTCGAATGTCGTCGAAGTTCGGCCCAGTCGAAATGGCTCCCGTTTCGCGGTTCCACTCGATGTAATCCGCCTTGTCCAACGCACAGAGTGACTCGCTACGACACGAGTTGTCCGCCTCGTCGGAAGTTACTCGCCGCATCACGTCGGTTTCGTGTTGGACGTTTCCGGCCATCAATTCAACGAGGATGATACACTGCTCCCGATTCGGAAGGGCTCCGAACGGCTGGCTTGGAGAGTGCCATTCGTGTTCGGTGGCTCGGTCGCGGTATTCGTCGTAGAGTTCTTCCCCCCACGCGAGGGCTTCCTTGGCCCCGCTTTCGATGACACCCACGCCGGTCTGTGATCCCTCGAAAATGAAGTACACCACTTGCCTTTCATCGCGTTCGACGAGTGCGAGGCAGAACGGGGATGAATCGTACATCTCGTAGATGCGGACGGAGGCTATCGAGAGCAACGACAGTTGTTGGTTCGTGAGGTAGGTGTCGAGCTGAGAGGCCACCTCTTCCGCAATGAGAATCTCGAATTCCAGGTCCGGATCAGGGGTTTGGAAGAAGAGGACGGAGAAGACACAGGTAATACGCGGGGCGATCAGACGAACCCGGCCGGGGCGAGTCAACAGCTTCTCGGCGAGCTCTGGGGCCAATCCCTCGTAGAACGAAATGTTCGCCCCTTCCAGCACCTCGGGGTCGATGTCGATCTCGTCCGACAGCTGCTGTAGCGGCTCGCGCAGTTTGACCAAGTGAGACAACTGCTGTCGAATGCGGTTGAATTTCAATACGTATATTTGTCCGAATAGTGTTAGTTCGAACCGCTTTCCCGGACGGTGCATGAGCATCGTCGCCTGAAGTTGATTGACCCATCGGTCGATTGTCGTTCGTGAGACATCACATTCCGCTACGAGTTCAGGTTTCGTTTTCGGTTCGGAGAGCAGAGAGTTCAGAACCCCCTCGTGCGTGAGAGCGAGTTCCATTAACTCCCGAGAGTCAACCATGTGTGTAACCCCCACACATTCCGAGGGTATCAATATTGTCCAATTAAATGACAGCTTGGTAGGAAAACTCGCGAACGATCACCTAGATAGTCACGTGCACAGTGTGATGTAATCACCAATTTCTGTCAAATAGACCACTGTATGCAACACCGCCTCCCGCACTCACTCCGTGTGCACACCGTGTTTCACGCAGCGATTTGCAGACGATGCGGAGATGGGTAGTAGATAGGGTAATCAGGCCTCAGAAATATTGATGATTTGGCATGATTGGTCGACAAGGGGCAATATCGACGAACGACGACACTCGCCAGTGGCAGAGTCTCGTCGTGAATCAGGTGCCATCACGGGGGGTGCTGGGACGACCATTGGGGCGGTCGAGCCTGTTTGGGGAGACAGGGGATCAACCAAGGGAATCCACGGACGCCGGTCACTACAGCGGGTGCCGAATCGGCCGACTCGACGTGTGGCCGAGCGCTGGGCGCAGTCGGACGGCTCGCCGATTCGCAGAGTGGTCGCCGGGATGCGTCCGACCGGGACCCGACCGATGACTCGATCCGAACGGGCGAGTGCCGAGGTGGACTCGCCCCTCTCGGACATCGTCTATCAGGTACTCGGCAACGAGCGACGGCGCTTCGTCCTCGAGCTCTTGACCCAGCAGGAGGAGCCTATCGACATCGGAACGCTGGCGGAGCGGGTCGCCAGTCTGGAGAACGACCAGTCGGTCGGCGAAATCTCCTACGACCAGCGTAAGAGCGTATACACCGGCCTCTACCAGAATCACCTCCCGCTGATGGAACGGGCGGGGCTGATTCGGTCGGAGAACGGATGGGATAGAATCGAAATCACCGACCAGGGATCCGAAATCCAGCAGCGTCTGAACGGGGCGGACGAGCAGTCTCGCACCTCGAATGTCCTGTACGTGGCTTTGTCCGCGTTCGGAATCGGACTGTTTCTCGGCAGCTGGTTCTCCGTGCGGACGTTGGTGCCAGCTGTCGGCTTCGTACAGGGCGTCGGGTTCGGTCTCAGCCTCCTCGCCGTAGGCTACGTGTTGACGAAGTAGGCCGTGGTTCGTCCCGTGTTGGAGCCAGCCGCCAGCGACCAGAACGGCACTAAGTGGCTGTTAATCGGGTGACGTAGAGCCGAGAGACGAACTGATGGGAAAACTGCCGATACGCGAACGATACTGCCCGGTTCGTCCTCGTACTGGTTCGATACCGGGCGAGCGGAACCGGATATCGAACCGATACTGGCCGGTATCGAAACGATTCCGATTCACACCGAATCGATACCACATATCACTGAGCTAATAACTACGTCCGGAGGGTGTGTGGTCCTTTCCCATAGTAGGTGAATGCACTTGCCGGACAATCGAAATCGACTGACAGCGGTACTTATTTCGGTGTTTATGGTGACATCAGTGTTCGCGGGCACGGTCGCCATCGGCACCAATGTCGCGAGTGCCGCCGAGACACCATTGTATCGCGCGAACGCGGGCGGGAGTTTCACTGTGGACGGTGCTCAGTGGGACACGCTCCAGAACTACCAAGTCGCCGGAGAGGACCAGACGTCCTCCCACGGCCAACCGAGTACGATACACAGCTCGGTCCCAGCCGGGACACCCAGTCAAATCTGGGAGACAGAGCGATGGGATCCGAGCGGCGGCGAGGAGATGCAGTACGAGTTCGACGTGCCTGACGGGCAGCAAGTCGAGGTGCGGCTGTACTTCTACGACGGATACAGTGGCACCGACAGCGTCGGTGATAGGGTCTTCGACGTCAGCATCGAAGGCCAGACCGTCCTCGACGACTTCGACATCGTCGAGACCTACGGCGACGACACGGCCGCGATGGAGTCGTTCACCGTCACGAGCGACGGAACGATCGACATCGACTTCGGTCACGTGACCGAGAATCCGCAGATCAACGCCATCGAAATCGTCTCGACGTCAGCCGAACCCGACACTCTCGGTGCCCCGTCGAGCGCGGACTTTGGCACCGTCGTCACCGGCAACACCGCCACCGAGACGGTGACGCTGACGAACCTCGGGAACGCGAGCAACACCTCGCACCCGGACATCACCGTCAGTGATGTCGCCATCACGGGAACGGATTCAGGACAGTTCTCGCACAACTTCTCCGGGAGCACGACGATCGCACCCGGTGAGTCGAGCGATCTGCAGGTGACGTACTCGCCGACCGAGGCGCAGGCACACGCGGCCACGCTCGAAGTTACACACAGCGGCGCCAACTCGCCGCTCACGATCGACCTGACCGGCGAGGGTACGAGCGACACCCCGGTCGGCTTCGGGTCGAGCGACCTGCAGAACTTCGGACAGGGCTCGCTCACGGCACTGGAGTTCGGCCCCGACGGCCGGCTCTACGTCGCCCAGCAGGACGGCGACATCTACGTGCTGAACATCACCCGGAACGGCGAAAACTCCTACAGCGTCACCAACCAGGTGCAGATCGGCGCGATCAAGGATATCCCGAACCACGACGACAACGGGAACTACGTCGCTGGCGAAACCAGCCGGCAAGTGACCGGGCTGACGGTCGGCGGGACCGCCACCCAACCCGTGGTGTACGTCTCCTCCAGTGACCCGACCATCGACGTCGGGACGGACGACGACGACACCGACACGAACTCGGGGGCTATCTCCCGGTTGACGTTCGACTGGAACAGCGACGGGTCGCTGGCGAGTGTCGACCACACGGTGATGGTGCTGGGCCTCCCGCGCTCCGAGGAGAACCACGCCACGAACGGCCTCGACCTGAGTGACGACGAGAACACGTTGTACGTCGCGCAAGGAGGCCACACCAACAAGGGCGCCCCCGGCGATAACTTCGGCCACACCCCGGAGTACGCGCTCTCGGGCGCGACGCTCTCGATAGACCTCGCACAGATCGACAACAACTACCAGGAGAAGAACCTCCAGAGTTACAACAGCAACTACCCGAGCGTCGACTTCCTGTACGCCATCCCGACGATCCAGAACGACGACGCCACGGACGGCGACGACCTGCCGTTCGGCGGGAACGACGGCATCAACCAGGCCAAGTGGATTGCCGACGGCCCGGTGCAGGTGTACTCGTCGGGCTACCGGAACCCCTACGACCTCATCCTCTCCGAGGACGACCAGCTCTACGTCATCGACAACGGCCCCAACGGCGGCTGGGGCGGCCAGCCAGTCAACGAGGGGCCCTCGGGCGTGTGTACCAACGCACCCAACGAGGACGGGAGCTACGGCACCGGCGATCAACTCCACATCGCGACGCAGGGAAGCTACGGCGGACACGGCGCGCCCATCCGGGCCAACCCGACCGGCGCGGACATCTACGACGAGAACGGGAACGTCATCTTCGACATCAACTCGTCGAACAGCCCCGTGCCCGCGTCGCTGGTGAATCCGATCGAGTGTGACTACCAGGACCCCACCGAGGACAACTCCATCGGCGACACCTTCGGGTGGACCGGTGGCATCGACGAGTACACCGCCTCCAACTTCGGCGGCGCGATGCAGGGTGACCTGCTGGTCGTCGAGGGCGGCAGCAACGTCGAGCGGGTCGAACTCAACGCCACCGGCACGGGCGTGACGAACCAGGAGAACAACTTCTTCACGCCCGGGAGCGCGCTCGGCATCGCCGCACAGGGTGACGAGGGGCCCTTCCCGGGGACCGTCTGGACCGCTCGCGGCGACATCACGGTGTTCGAGCCGAACGACTACGACGGCGGCACCGGCGAGACGTGTTCCGGCGCCGACGACCCGTCGCTGGACGAGGACGGTGACGGCTACGACAACGCCGACGAGATAGACGCGGGCACCGACCCGTGTTCTGCCGCGTCGACGCCGGCCGACTTCGACGGTGACGGCACCTCGAACGTCAACGATCCGGACGACGACAACGACGGTCAGCCCGACACGTCCGACCCGTTCGCCGTCGACCCGGACGACGGGACGACGACGACGCTCCCGGTTCAGGGAGAGTTCTCCGAGACGAACCTGTTCGGCTCGAATAGTCAGGTCTGGACGGGACTGATGACGAACGGGTCGGACTACCAGGACCTCTACGACCCCGGCCAGATGACGGTCGGGGGCGCGGCGCAGGTTCTGACGGTCGAGAACGTGCCGACGGGTGACGCGGTGAACAACGACCAGCAGTACGCGTTCCAGTTCGGCGTCGACGCCCCGGACGAGCCGTTCACGGTCTCCACGACGGTCAACGGCTACCCCGAGAACCCTTCGAACTACCAGGGAATGGGGATCTACATCGGTAACGGCGACCAGGACAACTACGCGAAGCTCATCGTCTCCGCGAACGGCGGCACCGGCGGAACCCAGTTCGCCAAGGAGACCGGCGGGAGCTTCCAGAATATCGCGCAACCCGACGATTCGAACGTCACGGGCCCGGCCACGAACACGGACCTCCAGCTAACGGTCGACCCGACCACTGACCCGGCACCGAACAACGGACAGGACGAGGTTGCGGTCACCGCCGCGTACGCCACCGACGGAGGACAGTTGAGCGAGGTCGGCACCGGAGCCGTTCCGGCGTCCTGGCTGAACTCGTCCGACGGCACCGGCCTCGCCATCGGCGTCATCTCGACGTCCTACCAGTCGGGGTCGACCTTCGACGCGACGTGGACGAACCTGAACGTCGAGTACGTCACGTCGCCGGACAACCAGCCACCGGTTGCCGACGCGGGCGCGGACCAGACGGTCGACGAGGGAACGACGGTCACGCTCGACGCCAGCGGGTCCACCGATCCGGACGGCGACGATGCCAACCTCGGATACACCTGGACACAGACGGCCGGCACCCCCTCGGATCTCCTCGATACCTTCGACGCCGAGCAGGTGTCGTTCACCGCACCGGACGTGAACGGTAACACGACATACACGTTCGAGGTCGACGTCTCCGACGGGCAGAACACGTCCACCGACACGGTCAACGTGACTGTGCAGGACACCGACGCCGGCGACGGTAACGTGACGATCAACGAGGCCGTTGCGCAGGCGGACGAGACCGGCAACGACTCGCAGATCGAATTCGCCGAAGTGCAGACGGCCATCAACTGGTGGCAGACCGGCACCGAGGTGCCCAACACGGGCGGGCAGACCATCGACTTCCAGAAGATCCAGCAGATCGTCAACCTCTGGCAGACCGGCGCGACCATTGGCGACGGCGATACCGGCGCAACCGGGTCGGCGCTCGTCGAGATCACGCCCGACTCGGGGCTCGAAGCGACGACCTACGGACAGGGCTCCTATCAGGTGACGAACACCGACGAGAAGAACATCACTGCGGTGTCGTTCGACCTGAGTAGCGCGTCCTACCCGGACATGGTGTTCGACCCCGCGGGGACAGCGGGCGACCCGACCGGTGAGGGCCTCAACATCGTCAGCGACGGCGGTACGAACATCCTCACTCAACCGGGGACGGGAGACGCGTTCTCGCAGCCGCACAACGGCGTGAACGACTCGGACGGCTACGACGTGATGACTGTCGAGTTCGGCGACTTCAACACCGGCGAGACGGCCACCTTCTGGGCGGATAACGACCCGACGAGCATCAAGGGTGCGACGGTCGGCTCGCAGGAGGCCGGCCCCGTCTCGGGGCTCGAACTCGCCGGCTCGACGGTGACGGTTACCTACGAGGACGGCACAACGCAGACGACGCAGTTGATGGGTGACGGCAGTGCTGGCGGCTCCACCGCCAACGTCACCGCGGACGAGGCGTCCGCGCCGACCATCGGAGCTCAGGGCGTCACGCTCGATTCGGGCGTCCTCGACGCCCGTCATAGCGCGGCGACCGTCACGTCGGCCAGCCAGACCATTACGGTCACCGGCCAGCCCGGCGAGACGGTTACGCTCGTCCGCGCGGAGGGCGAACTGACGCTCACGAACGTCCCGGACGCCGACGGTGACGGCGAACCGGGATACGATATCGAGGCCTACGAGGCCAACGACGCCGAGGACGTCGAGTACTACACGGCGACGCTCGACGCCAACGGCGAGGCGACCATCCCGGTCACGCTGACGAACACCACGTCGGACGGAGACAACAACGCCGGCCTCAACTACTTCACGGCGGTTCAGGGCGAGCCGAACGCGGACGCGGGGCTCACCTCGAACGTGGTCGTTCTGGAACTCGAAGCGGGCGGCGGCGGCGACAACACGGCGCCCACGGTCGAGAGCATCACTGACCAGGGGGTCTCCGAGGGCGGCTCGACGACGGTCGAGGTGAACGCGTCCGACGGTGACGGCGACGCGCTGAGCCTCTCGGTTAGCGGCCCGAGCTTCGTCTCGATCACGGACGGCGGTGACGGCAGCGGCACCGTCAGCCTCGCGCCCGGATCCGGCACTATCGGCACGCACACGGTGACGGTCACGGCCAGCGACGGCACGGCGACGGCCACCGAAGAGTTCGCGGTGTACGTCGACGAACCCGACCAGAACGGCACGGTCGTGTTCGCGACCAACGCCGGTGGATCGCAGTACACCGCCGGTGACGGCACCACCTACCAGGCCGACACGAACTTCGACACCGGAAGCACCTACAGCTTCAGCGGTGAGGTCGCCGGCACGGACGACGACACGCTGTACCAGACCGAACGCTACGGCGGTTCGTTCAGCTACGACATCCCGGTTGACAACGGCACCTACGAGGTCACCCTGCAGTTCGCCGAAATCTACCAGGGTGTCGCATCGGCGGACTCGCCGGACTCCTCCGGTCCGTCCGACGGCACCAACGAGAACGACCGGCTGTTCGACGCGTCGATCGAGGGCCAGACGGTCGTCACGTCGTACGACATCTTCTCCGAGGTCGGTCCGGCCACCGCGACGGAGAAGACTTACACGGTCGAGGTGACCGACGGCACGCTGAACGTCGACTTCAGCGTCGTCAACGACAACGCCAAGATCAGCGCCATCAAGGTCGAACAACTCGACGGCAACGGTGGCGGCGGTAGCGGCGCCAAATCCGCCGAGATCGCCGTTACCGAGAACGGCGGACTCGGCGCGAGTACCTTCGGCAGCGGCTCCTTCGAGGTGACGAACACCGGCGACCAACAGCTCTCGTCGGTGACGATCGACCTGAGCGAGAGCCTGATCCCGGACGCGGTGTTCGATCCCGAGGGAACAGCGGGTGACACCACGGCGAAGGGGCTCGTGATCGACAGCGAGTCAGGCGACGGCGCGGGCGTCGTCAGCACGGCCGACGGCGACGTGTTCAGCCAGCCCCACAACGGCGTGAACGACTCCGATGGCTACGACGCGATGGCCGTCGAGTTCGACGACTTCGAATCCGGCGAGACGGTCACGTTCTCGGTCGACATCGACCCGACGGCGATCAAGGGCGCGTCCACGACAGGCGATGCGGGGTCGGTCTCCGGTCTCGAACTCTCCGGCAGTGCCGTCACGTTCGGCTACGCCGACGGCTCGACCCAGGCGACGGACCTGTTCGGCGACGGGAGCGCCGGCGGCGCACAGGCGACCGGGGACACGACTATCTCCGCCGCGCCGACGCTCGGCGTCGACGGCGTGGGCCTCCAGTCGACGGACTTCCCCGCCCATGAGGCGGCGACCGTCGGGTCGGCGTCACAGACGCTGACCCTCAGCGGGCCGGCGGACGCGACAGTCCAGCTCATCCACGTCGAGGCCAGCGAACCCCCGTCCGTCGGCTACGACCTCGACGACTTCGAGGCGGACACTGCCGAGGCGGTGAGCTACCAGAGCGTCACGCTCGACTCGAACGGCCAGGCAACCACGTCGGTGACGCTCTCCGAGTCGAACCTGAACTACTTCGTCGCCGCCGCCGAGGACGGCGATGGGAACACTGGGGAAACCTCGAACACGGTCGTCCTCGACTACAATTCGAGCGCGACGACGGAGGCGCAGGTGCTGCACCGCGTGAACGCGGGCGAGAGTACGGCGCTCTCTGCCATCGACGACGGTCCCGACTGGACCGGCGTGACGGATACGAGTTCGCCGTACCTTGTCTCGGTCGCGCCGTCGTCCTCGGGTAACTACTGCGACGGCTCCATCACGTCGACGACTGCCGACGTTCCCTCGTCGACGCCCGACGCGGTCTACGACTGCGAGCGCTACGGGAACTCTACCTGGGAATTCTCGGTGACCAGCGGTCAGGAGGTCAAGGTGCGACTCTACCTCGGGAACCAGTTCTCTGGGACCAGCGACCCCGGCGACCGGCAGTTCAACGTCTCCATCGAGGGGACGCAGGTGCTGACCAACTACGACCCGGTCGCCGACGTCGGCCATCAGACGGGAACGATGAAGAACTTCACCGTTACCGACGACGGGGACGGGAACATCACGGTGACCTTCGACCAGGGAACGGTCGAGAATCCGCAGGTCAACGCCATCGAAATCGTCGAATCGGAGGGGAGTAGCTGAGCATCGGCCACAGCACAGCGCCATGACCACCTCAGTCCCCACCGTCGCCGGTTCGCGGGCGATTCAGTCGGTCGCCCACGTCGCCAGTAGTGGCGCAGTCGGGGGACGCGGAACGGCCGATGACGGCCCGGATACGGTTCCGTTCGATACACTTCGGCTTCGTCCGGTGACGCCCGGTCGTCCCGGTGACGAGCCAGTCGTTTCGGTGGGAGCGGGGGCGAGTGACCGACCCGAGGACCGTTCCGACGTGGACTGCACAGCCAGACGACCAACGACACGAAACACGACACCAACAGAGACCATCGATGACAACGACTCAGACTAGAATCAGACAAACGGTTGTGACGCTCGTCGCGCTGACGGTCGTCCTCTCGGCGTTCGGCTACGCGCCGGTGGGGACGGCCGCGGCACAGAGCGTCTCGGTATCGAATTCGCCGTCGACGACGACGGCAGCACCCGGTGACACGGTGACGATTACGACGACCATCTCCGGGTCCGACATCAACGGACAGGGGATGCAGGCCTTCCTCCCGACGGGCTGGCAAGGCTCGATCACCGACGCGGACGGGGGCGCACCGAACCCGACCTCCGGAACCGCGAACGTGCTCGAAGTCATCTGGCTCACCAACGGCACGTACGAGGTGACCTACGACGTGGAGGTGCCAAGCGACGCGACTGCCGGCGACTACACGGTCACCACCGAGGGCTCCGGTATCGATCCGAACACGAGCGGCCAGATAACCGACACCACGACCACGACGATAACCGTCCAGACGGCGCCCGACAACGCGGCGCCGAGCGCGTCGTTCACCTACTCGCCGTCCGATCCGACGACCGGCGAGTCGGTGAGCTTCGACGCTTCGGCGTCGAGCGACCCCGACGGTTCGATCGCGAGCTACGAGTGGGACTTCGGCGACGGGTCGAACGCGACCGGCGCCACGCCCTCGCACACCTACGACAGCGCGGGCACCTACACGGTCGAACTCACCGTCACCGACAACGACAGCGAGACGGCGACGGCCACACAGACCGTCACCGTCTCCGAGGCGGAACCCTCGCCCGACATGGAGACGTCGGTGAGCATACAGCCGGCGAGTAGCCAGACGTTCGTCGGCGGCACGACCACGTTCGACCTCGTGGTCGACGACGCGAACGGCGGCGTCGGCGCGTACTCCGCGACGGTCTCGCTGGACGACGCGAGTATCGCCCAGATCAGCGACGTCGACCTGAAGGGAAGTCCGGCCGGACAGACGACGAACGTGGCCATCGCTCCGGACGGCTCGTCGGTCACCATCGACGCCGCGTTGATGAACACCGCCGACACCGGGAGCGTGGCCATCGCGACGATTACGGTGCAGGGCGGAGCCGCCGGCTCGACCGGTCTCACGCCGTCGGTTTCGGCGCTCGGCAACGAACAGGGCACCAGCTACACGGTGGCCGGCACCAGCGGGGCGTCGCTCGACGTCACCGCGAAGTCGACGTCGGTGAGCATCCAGCCGAGCAGTAGCGAGATCACCGTCGACCAGACGACCACGTTCGACCTCGTGGTCGACGACGCGAACGGTGGCGTCGGCGCGTACACGGCGACGGTCTCGCTGGACGACGCGAGCGTCGCGGAGATCACCGACGTCGAGTTGCAGGGCAACCCGGCGGAACAGACCTCCCAGGTTACTATCGCTCCGGACGGCTCGTCGGTCACCATCGACGCCGCGTTGATGAACACCGCCGACACCGGAAGCGTGACCGTCGCGACGATCACTGTCGAGGGAGTGGACGACGGATCGGCCGACCTCTCTACCTCGGTCGCCGCGCTCGGTGACGAGGACGGCAACAACTACGCCGTCACCGGCACCACCGGCGCGTCGCTCACCGTCACGGAAGTCGTCGTCGGGAACTTCGTGAACCCGGTGAGCGACCCCGATAGCGACTCCCAGTACGAGGACATCAACGGTGACGGGAACTTCAACATCGTCGACGTGCAGGCGATGTTCGCCAACCTGAACGACGACGCGATCCAGAACAACCCGGACAAGTTCGACTTCAACAACGACGGCAGCGTCAACATCGTCGACGTCCAGGCGCTCTTCTTCGAGCTGATCAACTAGGTCGGCTCCGCTCTTTCTCTCTCGTTCGCGCTCGAACCCCCGAACGAACCCACCACACGATACATGAACGGACACACAGTTCGCGACCTGCTGACGGTACACGGGCGGCGACTCGCGGCCGTCGTCCTGGTGACGCTCGTCGTCGCTGTCGCGACGGTCGGTGCGGCAGGAGCCACGACAGTGCGGTTGTCGTCGGCCGACGACGTCAGCGTCTCCGAAACCACGACGGTCGACGTCGTCGTCAACGACGCCGACAGCGGCGTCGGTGCGTACAATGTCACAGTCGCGCTCACGAACCCGAGTATAGCAAGCATCACCGATGTCGAACTGCTGGGCAATCCGTCGGACAGAACCAGTCGAGTGGAACGTGCGGCGGACGGCTCGTCGGTGACGATGGTCGCGGCGCTGATGGATACCGCGGACACCGGAACCGTGACCATCGCCAGGGTAACGCTCAGGGCCGACGGAACGGGGTCGACCGGTCTCGACCTGACGGTGGCGGCGCTCGGCGACGAGCGAGGCGACAGTTACACCGTCGGGACCGAAACCACGAGCCTGACCGTCCTCGGAGACGGTAACGGAGAGAGCGGGAGCATCGGCACCGACCAATCCGACGAAGCCGCCTCGATGGACTCGTCTTCGGATGGGCCGGCGGTCGAAAACCAGGTACGGAACACGAGATTGGACGAACTCACGCAGGACCCCCGTTACCTCGTCGGAATCATCGCACTGGCGTTGATCGCACTGCTCCTGCTTCGACGTCTCACCTAAGCACTCTCCTCTTTCGACGGGGGTGGGATAGAATCAATCTCATAGCGCTAAGTTCGGACTGCTCGGATCACTTCCTCGTTCGTAAAATTGGACTGGTTGCAAGTAGCCATGCGATCTGCCACGCACAGACACCAGACTCTGAGGGACTCCTACGGACCGAATTTTCGGACAGAGAGTAATTTTCTGAGGCCTTCTGTCTCGAAGTCAGCGTCGGAGGCATTTTCACGTGCACCGATGAGATCCATCTCACCGGCCGAGAACTTCGTAAATACAGATGCTGGACGTAACTAAGGCCGATCGTTTATCGACGAACTCAACGATTTCCACGAGACCGCTTGATTGCCTCGTGCGCCTTTTCGGCTTTGTCGGTACCGTTCCAGACGCCGGCCTTCATCCCAGATCCCTCGTTCGCTAGTCGGTCGAGAAACTCGTCCCAACTCTCATCTTCACGCTTCAGCCTCGCCAATTTCTCTTTTGTCTCATCAGAGACATGAATTGACGTGCTCATATGCATACATTGTGTCTGTGACCGGAAGTAGTTTGAGAGAACCATCAGCCGAGATCGTCGATGGAATCGAGTCGGACGCGACGAGACCAGTTACGTCGGCACGGCGATCAGCTGCACGAGCCACGTAGTCGGTGGTCTCCTCAAGGAGACCGCAGATGTCGTCGACCCTACTCAAACTCTCTTACACTGTTGTAAGCACTTTCAGCCGGCGCGCCGTCAGTCACGTTCCCTCCTTCTGGCAAACAAGCGGCGCGGCGCCAACACTAACGAAAAGAGAGAGTGTAAGCGTTGATGCGCCTTGCGCATCAACAACCGTTTCTCTAATTATTTCCGGGAATACGTCGGAGGTGGCGGTTTGCCGTCCCTCCCGGCGAAACCGCGAATTCTCTTACACGGTTTCGGGGTACATCGCTTACAACAGTGTAAGAGGGTTTGCGTCATTCTGTGCGCCTCCAGAGGACACGGCGCGTCTCTTTGTTGTCCGCGGTGCGGCGCTCGCGGTACTCGTAGCGGCCGCCGGCGATCTGGACGCGGCTGGTCTCTGCGTCGACGTGTTCCTCGCCGCCGCTGAGCTTCGCGAGCCGTTGCAGCCCGCGGTAGATCTCCGTGGACTGCAGGTCGCGATCCATGTGTTGTTTCAGCCGGTGCTTGAGCCGCGACGGGTTGTACTTCGCGTTCGCCTTCGTCTTCGTGTCGACGCCGACCTTGCGGTTGTTTGCGTCCCCGAGCTTCCACGCGATGTCGCGCCAGTTGTCGTGTAGCGTTACCGCGATGTGCTCAGCCGTCGAGAGTACGTCCTCGCGTTC
This sequence comes from Haloplanus aerogenes, assembly GCF_003856835.1. Classification (NCBI taxonomy): domain Archaea; kingdom Methanobacteriati; phylum Methanobacteriota; class Halobacteria; order Halobacteriales; family Haloferacaceae; genus Haloplanus; species Haloplanus aerogenes. The sequence goes on along the minus strand of NZ_CP034145.1, from coordinate 1,510,654 downwards.
TGCTTCGCTCATCCGCGCGTAGCGGTCGATGACGGGCACGTCCTCCTCGGCCGTGTCGCGCTCGACACCGTCCTCGAGGCGTTCAAGGCGGTCGGTCACTTCGTGTTGGAACTGGCGGAACTCGGCGCGATGGCGGGCGAATGTATCCCGTAGCTCCCGAGCGATCTCCTCGAACTCCGTGGCGTCATCGGCGTCGTCGATCTGGCCGTCGATGTGGTCCAAGAGCTGCCGGTCGTCCTCGGTGAGCACGTTGTCGGCGCTCATGCACTCTCCCCCGTGACGAACAGGTCGGCCCCACCGACACTCGAGACTGGCTTCAGCTGGCCCTTCTCGACTGCGCGCCCGAGATACTCGCGTGCGGGCTCGTCAGTCTCGGGCGGGCACTGGTCGCTCACTTGGACACACAGCGACGCCTGCGTCGGCGAGAGCGGCTCGCCTGGCGCAGCCTTCGCGATGGCCCATACGTCGTGCCAGTTGACCTCGGTTACGTCAGCGGCGCGGTCCGCGCGTTCAGCGGCACCGGTCTGGATAGTCGACTCGTCGGCGGACTCGGCGTCGCTCATCGGTCACCTCCTTGCCCGCGGCCGGGCGCACTGCCTTTCCCGGCGAGGTCGTGGCCGCACTCGCTACAGCGGTAGCACTCGTCGCTCTTTGAGCCGCACGAATCGCACCACGTCACGCACCGACACCTCCCTTTATCCCTGGGCTGGATGAGAAATTCTTGGTAGCCCTCCACCGGCTTTCTGCTGCGAACAACGTGAGCAGCGGAAGCTACGGCGGGATTTGAACCGCCGTTCTGCTGTGAACTCCCACGAGTAGCGAACGCCATGTTTGAACCGGCTCTCGCCGTCGAAAGAGCCACCACTGGGAAAGACAGGCCGAAGTGATGCCGCGAAAGGGGAGATGAGCCCCCCTGACTCGCCGACTCCCGCGGCAGAGACCTGTTGTCGGCGGGGATCCCGAAAAGCGGGGCGCGCTTCCGGAGTGACGGGGCCCGGTGTCTAGCACGTGTATATCATTAAAAACAATGTTGAATGTAGCAGATTTCGCGGCGTCGACGTACGACACCCCGACGTGGCCGTTCCACGCGAGGGGTCGTAGGGTGGCATGTCGCACGCTGCTCGGATACGAGAAAACGAAACGGCTCTGCGTGCCGGCATCGATGGAGACGAATCGGTCTCGATACCACTCCGAGCGACCCATAATATGTCATCGAACAAATTAAATCCTTCTATCAATTTTGTGCCGGAAAATAGTCCAGATCCGGCCGTCTCCGTCGCGCTCGATTCGTCACCCCGTGAATCGCGCCAGTTCGGTGGCGACGATGCGGCGTTCGAGGAGCGCGACACCGGCGACGACGACACAGAAGCCCGCGGCGGTAGCGAGCGTCACCGGTTCGTCGAGAAGGAGCCACCCCGTGAGCGCGGCGACGATGGGGACGACGTAGGCGACGAGGTTCGTGCGGACGGGACCGATCCGACGGATGAGCGTGAAGTAGATGGGGTAGGCGGCCGCGGTGGAGGGGATGGCGACGGCGAGGACCGCAAGTGCGACCGTGGGGGTGACCGCCGTCCCGGCCGCGCTCTCGCCGATGGCGAGGCTCCAAGTGTGGAGGAGGAGGGCGCCGAGCGCCATCGCCCACGCGGTCAGCGGGATGCTTTCGATGGTGGCGTCGATTCGCCGCATGAGGACACTCCCGACGGCGATGACCGCCGCCGCGGCGAGGACGTACAACTGCCCGATGGTCGACCCGGACGTGATCGTCTCGGGTGACGGCTGGACGATGATGACGACGCCGACGAGACCGAGGAGGATGCCCACGATACCCCGCACGTCGAGGCGCTGACCGAGCAACAGGAAGGCGAAGGCCGGCGAGAGGATGGGGTTGAGCCCGTACATCACGGACGCGGCGGCGGGCGTGATCGTCCGCTGGCCGAGAAAGAGGAGGCCGTTGTTGGCGGCGACGATGGTCACGGCGCCGACGACGAGGCCGGCCACGTCGGCACGGTGCCGCGGAATCCAGTCGTCGTGGCGCCACGCCGCGTAGACGAGGAGGATGGGCGCCGCCACGTCGAACCGGAGGGCTGCGAAGAAGACCGGCGGCAGGGCGTCGAGTCCGGCCTTGATCGCCACGAACGAACTGCCGAAAAGGACCCCGAGGAGGACGAACAGCCCGGCATTGCGGTACCGATGGAGGGACACACCTGCCCGTTTTCCGCCGACGGGAATGGGTGTGTCGATATCGGCGGAGTCACCCGACTTACAGCTGTCAGTATTAACCCGACGGCGACCCTTCGTCCGTTCGTGACCGACGACCGCGAACGCTGGAACGAGAAGTACAGCACCGACGAGGAGTTCGAGTTACCGGACGACCCAATCCCCGAACTCCGGCGGCGGATCGACACCCTGCCGACGGGCCGGGCACTCGACGTGGCCACGGGCACCGGCCGGAACGCGCGCTTTCTGGCCGGGGAGGGCTACGACGTGGACGCCGTCGACGTGTCCGACGAGGCCATCGACCGGGCCGCACAGGCGGCCGACCGCGAGGGCGTCGACGTGAACTGGATTCGGTCCGACATCGACGACTTCGAGTTCGAACGCGACGCGTACGACGTGATCACGGTGAGTTTCTTCGCCGCGCTGGATCGAATCCCCGACATCACGGCAGCACTGGCACCCGACGGCGTCCTCGTCTACGAGCATCACCTCCGGTCGAGCGACGACATCGACATCGGCCCGTCGAGCGACCGCTACCGCTACCCGTCGAACCACCTGCTCCACGCCTGTCTCGGTCTGACGATCCTCCACTACGAGGAGCGGACGCGACTCGACGACGAGGGGCGGACGCAGGCCGTCGCGACGCTGGTTGGTCGCAACTCCACGGGCGGCGCGCAGTCGTATCCGCAACTGTCCGAATGAGCGTCGGCCGAAGGATTGTCGCCGTCCGAACTACTCGGACACTTGCTCCAGCAGTTCCTTGTCCAGTTTGACGCCGAACGTGAAGTAGCCTGGCTGGACGAACTGGTAGGTCCGGACGGTGACGTTCGGATTGACGCTCATCTGGATGTACGCCTCCCGCTCGCTGAACCCGTGTTCGTCTATCAGTTCGTTCATCATGGCTTCGAAACAGTTGTCGAGGGCGAACCGCGGGTCGCTGGCGTTTCTCGCGGAGTCGACGTGGATGATCGAGTCGTCGTTCTCGATACGGAAGACGCCAGGGACCTCGTGGTCGACGACTTCCACGCGCAGCGTCACCTCGGCTCGCGTCTCGACGGCGAAGCCGGTGTACTCAGAGTCGCTCTGTGATGCGTGGACGTCGCCGACGAACAGTTGGCCGCCGTCGGTGAACGTGCTGAGACAGACGGTACTCCCTTCACAGAGGTCACGGACGTCCATATTACCGCCCCACGGCCCCTGCGTGGTGAGCGGGTCCTGCACCGTTCGTCCCGGTGCCGTCGCAATCGTCCCGATGTGGGGGTTGAGCTCCCACTCCCACTCGCGGCCGTCGAGTTCCAGCCGTGCCGTTCCGTCGGCCGGCGTCCCGCTGGGTCCCGGTTCGAGCGTGACTTCGTGAGCGCGGTTCACCTTGCAGTCTTCCCACCCTTCCTTTCCGGCGAGGTTGCCGGACTCCTCGAGGGTCGTGGTGTACCCCCGTTCTGGCACGATCTCCTCGACGTGGACGGCGAGGGTGTCTCCGGCTTCGACGCCCTCGACGTACACCGGCCCGCTCACGGGATTGGCGTCGAATCCCGGCGGCGGCGTGTTCATCGTCGGCACGTCCGACTCGTCGAACTCGCCCATGCCGTGTTCGAACAACTCCTCTTTGAACGAATCCCAAACTTCTATCTTGAACGATTCTCCCTGCTCGACGTGAAGAGCCGGCTCCATGTCCCTGCCGAATTCGAAGACACCCGACTCTTCTCTAGCCAACGTCTTCATAACAGCCGGAAATTACAACGATTGCACAAAAATTTTTGCCCCGGTATAAAGAAGGGGGCCGAAGGGAGAGGGCGATTCCGCCAACAAATTTAAATATTTGACAGAGGAAAGACTAGTTCTCTCCTATCAATAATTTTCCAACATTCGTCTTTTATGTTCGATCATTTTTAACTAATGTCCGATAAGGCTTCAAGATGGTTGTGTATATCGTGATATCAAATCATGTATGCGAAATTTATCCCCCACCCCAAGCTATATATTTCGACAATTGATGTTGGAATATGACAATGCCTGACAAAGGTCCCGAGGAATCAGCCCAGCGGCGGCGACAAGTTCTGAAAGCGATGTCGGTAGCAGCCGGTACGTCGGTACTGGCCGGTTGTACCGGCGGCGATAGCGGTGGCTCCGAATCCGGAAACGGCGGGTCAGGGGACGGCAAGCATGGCGGGAGCATGACGTTCGCGCTCGGTGGGTCGCCCACGAACCTCTCGTACTGGCAGTCCTACGACACAGTCACCAACAACCTCACGACACAGATTTGGGACAGCCTGCTCGAGTACAGCGAACCGGATATGGAGCTTCAGCCGGCGCTCGCCAAGAGCTGGGAAGCCACGGACGACACGACGTACGTGTACGAACTTCGTGAAGGTGTGACCTTCCACGACGGAAGCGAAATGACCGCAGACGACGTCATCGCGAGCGCGAAGCTCACCCTCCGGGACGAGGCGAAGTCCCCGCTCGCGTGGATGTTCGGCGCCGTCGACAACTTCGAGAAGGTCGACGAGTACACCGTCCGGGTAAACATGGCCGAGCCGGACGCATCCTTCAAATACGTCCCGGCGACGACGGCGTGGTCCGTCGCACCGAAATCCCAAATCGATGAGAAAGGGACGGACCTCGCGCAGGAGCCCGTCGGTGCCGGACCGTTCAAACTCGACCAGTGGAAGAGCGGAAACTACGTGCGAATCACCCGCCACGACGACTACTGGGACGGCGAACTCCCATACCTCGACGAGGCGACGTTCCAAATCGTCCCCAACGGAACCTCGCGTATCACCGGGATGAAAAACGGAAACTACGGCGGGACGAACGACATTCCCATCGACCAGCTGTCGGTCCTCGATCAGATCGACAACGTCGAACTCCACACGGTGACGTCCTTCCAGACGAGCCATCTCGTGTTCAACTGCATGGAGGGGCCGTTCAGCAACACCGACGTGCGACGGGCGGCGAGTTACGCGATCGACACGAAGGCCATCACCGAGAGCACCGTCGGCAAGTACGGCTCCCACGCCTACAGCATGCTCCCGGAAGGGATGATGGGGCACGTCAAGCCCGAGGATCTAGAGTACAACGGCTTCCCGTACGACCCGGAGAAGGCGAAGTCGATGCTCGACGACGCCGGCTTCACCGGGAGTCCTCGGTTCGAGACGACGCTGATGACGCCGAAGGACACGGTGCGCCAGAAGCCAGCCATCGCCATCCAGCAGTACCTCAGCGAAGTCGGTATCAAAGTGAACGTCAAGAAGGTGTCGCAGTCGACGTACGTCGACACCATCTGGGGCGAGGAGGACTTCAGCAAACGGCCCGGACTGCAGATGACGCTGTGGGCTTCCGACTTCCCCTCGCCGGACGCGATCATCCGACCGCTGTTCGACTCCGAACAGCTCCCACCGAGCAACAACTGGTTCGGCTACCAGAACGAGAAGGTGGACCAACTCCTCCAGCAGTTCAAGACGACACTCGACACCGAGCAGCGCGCCCAGTACGCCAAGCAGGTCAACCAAATCGTCGTCGACGAAGCCCCCGGCGTCTGGATCTTCCACCCGGACACCACGAAGGCGTTCAACACGAAGTTCGAGGGTTACGCGGGCCAGATTCCGGCGTTCGTCACGTACTTCAGCACGTTCCTGCGTGACATGTATATCGCGGACTGACAATGGTATCGGGACAAACGGTTGGATACCTGCTCAAACGCCTCGGGTTCGGCGTGTTCATCGTCTGGGCGGTAACGTTCCTCGTCTTCGCCCTGTTGCAACTCGCCCCGGGGTCGCCGGCCGACATACTGCTGTCCGGCGGCGTCGTCACCGAGGAGATGCGTCGCACGGTTATCGAGCAGTACAACCTCAACGAACCGTGGTACGTGCAGTACGGACTGTGGCTGAAAGACATCCTTACCGGTGATCTGGGCTACTCGTTCGCCCAGCAGCGCCCCGTGGCGACGCTCATCGCCGACCGCTGGGCGATCACGGCACAGATCGTCGGGCTGAGTATGGTGCTGGCGACGATCCTGTCCATCCCGACGGGCATCCTCGCGGGCTACAAACACGGCTCGAAGCTGGACCTGGTGCTGACCGTCGGCGCCATCGTCGGCGTCAGCGTCCCGGTGTTCGTCAGCGGCGTGCTGGCGATTCTCGTCTTCTCGTTCCACCTGAACGTGTTGCCCTCCGGCGGCGCCGGAACCGGTGTCGTCGGGCGGCTCAGTCACATCTTCGTTCCCTCGCTCCTGCTCGGAGCGATGATCGGCGCGCTCATGTTCCGGATGATGCGCGCAGGAATGCGGGACGTACTGGAGAAAGATTACATGGAAACCTGTACCGCGATGGGGCTGCCGAAGCGGAAAATCGTCATCAAACACGCGGCAATCAACGCTCTCGCACCCGTCCTGACGGTGTCGGGGCTGTGGATCGGCTTCCTCATCGTCTACTCGATGGTGGTCGAGTACGTGTTCGGAATGGGCGGACTCGGCCGCTTGATTATTCACGCCGTCGAAGCACAGGACGCCCCCGTCGTGTTGGCGGGGACCATAATCACGGCGGTGGTGTTCGTCGTCTCGAACATCGTCGTCGACGTACTATACACCAAGATCGACCCACGGGTCGTCATCGGAGGGCAGAACTGACATGAGCCACTGGAGCACCACAGTCGACTCGCAGTTCACGGAGGCTGGACGATGAGTCAGGAATCGGCGGACTTCTCGGCGTCCAGAAAGACCGGACGCTCGCGTGTCCTCGCCGGCGCCGCCAGAGGCTGGCGTATCATCCGGTCGAACCACCTGGCCACCGCAGGCTTCCTGATAGTCCTCGGGCTCGTGTTCGTGGCCATCTTCGCCCCGTTCCTCGCGCCGTACGATCCGAGCGCACAGGACCTCGACAGCACTCTCGCACCCCCCAGCGCAGACCACCCGCTGGGAACGGACAACACCGGGCGGGACATCCTCTCTCGAATCATCTTCGGGACGCGGTACGCCCTCGCCATCGCGCTGGTGGTCGTCACCCTCGAAACGCTCATCGGGGTGAGTCTCGGCCTCATCGCCGGCTACTACAAGGGTCGGGTCGACGAGACGGTGATGCGCGGACTCGACGTGCTGGTGTCGATCCCACCGCTCCTGCTAGCGATGGTCATCGTCACCACGTTCGGCATCAACATCTGGAACGCGATGCTGGCCATCGGCATCGTCTACATCCCGATGATGTCGCGGACGGTCCGGTCGTCCGCGCTGTCGATTCGGGAAGAGACCTACGTGCAGGCCGCCGAGGGCCTCGGCTACGACAGCAAGCGCGTCATGCTGAAGCACATCCTCCCGAATGCCGTCCCGCCAATTGTCGTCCTCGGGACGACTGACGTGGCGTACGCGCTCATCGACGTGGCGACGCTGAGTTTCCTCGGCCTCGGCATCCAGCCACCGAAACCGTCGTGGGGAGCGATGGCCAACGCCGCACAGGAGTACATCCTCGTAACGCCGTGGCCAATCGTCTTCCCGACTATCGCCATTGCCATCGCCGTGTTGGGGTTCAATCTCCTCGGTATGGGGCTGCGTGAAGTTCTCCTCTACGGCGGGGACTACGACGAGGTGGTCGAATGACGCCGCCGCTCCTCGAAGTCGACGGCCTCAGTACGCACTTCAAGACCGCCGAAGGGGCGGTCAAAGCCGTCGACGACAACTCGTTGACGCTCCACGAGGGCGAAGTCCTCGGCATCGTCGGCGAGTCGGGATCCGGCAAATCGACGCTCCTGCGCTCGGTGATGGGACTCGTCGAGGACCCCGGCGAAATCGTTGCTGGCAGCATCGAGTACCGCGGCCGTGACCTGACGACGATGTCGGACGCCGAACTCCGCGAACTACGCGGAAACGACATCAGCTTCATCTTTCAGGAGCCGACCGCGCACCTGAATCCGGCCTACACCGTCGGCGACCAGATTACCGACGTGTTGCAAGCACACACCGATCTCGACAGCGACGAGCGCTGGGAACGGGTGTACGACCTGCTGGGTCGTCTCGGAATCCCGTCGCCCGAGGAACGCGCGGAGTCGTACCCCCACGAGTTCAGCGGCGGGATGGCTCAGCGCGTCTGCATCGCGATGGCGCTGGCCTGCGAACCCGAACTCGTCCTCGCGGACGAACCCACGTCGGCGCTCGACGTGACCATCCAAGCCCAGATCATCGACCTGCTGACGGAACTGCAGTCCGACCTCGGCCTGTCGATGCTGTGGGTGACACACGACATGGGTGTCGTGGCCGAAACCTGCGACACCATGGGCGTCATGTACGCGGGCAACATCGTCGAGTACGGCACCGTCGAATCCGTCTTCGCCGACCCGAAACATCCGTACACGGAGGCGTTGCTTCGCACCGTCCCCAGCCATCTGGACACCGCACCCCGGTTCGACACCATCGAGGGGTCGCCGCCGGACCTGCAGAACCTGCCGAGCGGTTGCGTCTTTCAGGAGCGGTGTCCGGACGCTATGGAGGTCTGCCGAAACGAGCGGCCGCCGTACTACGAGGTGGGCGACGAAGACGGATGGGTGTCGAAATGCTTCCTCCACGAGGGGAATCCGACCCGCTCGGCATCGCCAAGCGCGCCCGAACCGAGCGCACCCCTCGCCGATTCGCAGACTGACGGCGGTCAGCCGACCGACCGGGAGGGCGACCGATGACCCTGCTGGACGTTGACGGGCTGGAGAAGCACTTTACCGTCGATTCCGGCTTCCTGAGCGGGCTGCTCGGCGAGACGCGGAAACTGAAAGCCGTCGATGGCATCGACTTCAGCGTCGACGAGGGGGAAGCGTTCACCCTCGTCGGCGAGTCGGGGTGTGGCAAGAGTACCGCGGTCCTCTCGGCTCTCCGACACCAGCATCCCACTGCGGGGAAGGTCCGGTTCAAGGGCCAAGAAATCGAGATGTACTCGAAGCGGGAGCTCCGTAGCGAGGCACAGCTTATCTACCAAGACCAGCAGGACACGCTCAACCCCAAGATGTCCGTCGGTGAGGCTATCGCGGAGGCGATTCGGTTCCACGACATCGTCCCCGACAGCGAGGTGGACGCACGCGTCGACGAACTGCTCGACCGTGTCGGTATCTCGCCCGGCGATAAGTATCAGGAGCCGTCGGCCTTCAGCGGCGGGCAGAAACAGCGCATCGCCATCGCGCGGGCGTTGGCCGTCGAGCCGTCGCTCCTCGTGGCCGACGAACCGGTGTCCGGACTCGACGTCTCCGTACAGGCGCAGATTCTGAACCGCCTGATGGACCTGCAGGAGGAGTTCGGTCTCGGTCTCATCTACGTCACCCATAACCTCGGCATCGCCCGCAAGATCAGCGACACCATCGGGGTGATGTATCTCGGACGCATCGTCGAATACGGCGACGTAGACGACATCTTCGAGAACCCACAGCATCCCTACACGCAGGCGTTACTGTCGGCGAATCCGATTCCCGACCCGTCCGTCGACCGGGACCGCATGGTGCTCGAAGGGAGCATGCCCGACCCGATAGACGTCGACGAGACGGGCTGTCCGTTCGCACCGCGATGTCCGGACGCGACGGCGGAGTGTGAGACGGCGGACATGGGACTCGAACCCTTCGAGGGCGACGAGACTCACTTGGTGGACTGCATCCACCGGTAGGCCGTCACCCCTCTTCGTATTCGTGATCTAAAAGTGTCGAGAAGGGAATCGCCTCCAGTACCGCCTCGCTCGTCGCTTCGAGGACGACGGGCGGGGCGGCACCTTCCTCCTCAGCCTCCACCCACCGACCGAGACAGACACACCACCGGTCGCCGGGATCGAGACCGGGGAAGTTTAGCTGGGGACGGGGCGTGATCAGGTCGTTTCCCCGTGCCTTCGAGAATTCGAGGAACTCCTCGGTCATCACGGCACAGACCTCGTGACGGCCGCGGTCGGATTCGAGGTGGCGACAGCAGCCGTCCCGAAGGTAACCGGTCTCGGGGTCGGTGCTACACGGTTCGAGGTCGGTGCCGAGGGCGTTCTGTTCGGTCGAATCGCTGGACATACACGGAGAACGGGAGTGACTGGGGAGAACGTTGGGGTCGAGTTACGCCGGCTGCTCGACCGACAGCGACTCGGACGCCTGCTCGGCCTCGTGCTGGACGAGATAAGCGCGGTCGTCGACGAAGTCGGCGGCCGCTTCGAGCGCGCGCTCGGTGCCGATCTGTCGGAGCGCCCACGCGGCCGCGGCGCGCGTCTCGTCGTGATCGTCGTCGGCCAGCGTGTCGGCGAGGGGCTCGATGGCTCGCGTGTCACCGATGAGGCCGAGGGCGCGAGCGGCATACGGGCGGATCTGCTCGTTCTCGGCGACGAGTTTGTTCGCGAGCGGTCCGGTGGCCTCCTCGCTCCCTATTTCGCCGAGTGCCTTGAACGTCACCTTCTGGAGCCCGGGGTCGGAGTCGGCGTCGACGTACTCGATCAGCGTCTCGACCGCGTCCTCGGCGGCCATCTTCCCCAGCGCCTTGATGCCGGGCTTGTCGCGCTTGCCCGCGCGCTGGTGCATGGCGTCGAACGCCCCCTCGTCGTTCATCCGGGTGAGGGCTTCGAGGCAGTGGCGCTCCATGAAGTCGGACTGGAAGCTATCGAGCGCGAGCAACACCATCTCGACGTTGCCGCGCTGTTCCCACTCCTTGAGCGCGGCCCACTCGGGCGGGTAGTCCTTGTAGTGGCCGAGCACGTCGTAGTAGCCCTGTGCGCGGAGTTGTTCGTGAGTTTCGAGGTCGTCCCACTCCTCGGCGTCCGCCAGACCGCTTTCGAGGTCGTCGGTCGCCTCCAGCAGAGCGGCGATGGTTTCGGCGTCGGCGTCGGCGTCGAGGTTCGCGTCCGCGACGGCCTCCGCGGCGGCGTCGAGGGCGTCGGCGTCGTCGCCCGACAGATCGGTATCGAGCGTCTCGTTCACGTCCGCGACGAAGGATTCGACGGCGGCGGCGGCCTCGTCCTCACCGTCTTCGGTCCACCGGGTGTCGGTGAGCGTCGCTTTCGCGTCCTCGATGTCGTCGATCACGTCCGAGGCGTAGGGGCCGCGGGCGGCTTCCAGATCCTCGCGGAGAGAGTCGAGGCGGTCCTCGAGTTCCGCGGCGGGATCCTCCGCGTCCTCGTCGTCTTCGTCGGGGGCCGGGAGGTCGGCGGCTTCGAGATCCTCGGCAATCCCGTCGAGTTGCTCCTCGACCGCGTCGAGGTCGTCTTCGGTCTCGGCGGCGTCGAGCGCCTCGGCCGCGTCGTCGAGGCGGGTGCCGAGGGTCTCGGCCGGTAGGTCGGTCTCGTCGTCCCCGTCGGTCATACGCGCACACTCGGTGTGACTGTCAAAAGAGCGTTTCCATTACGAGCCGTCCCCGACAACATCAATTATCGGGGAAGCGTACGACCGTGCGATGACCGCCACCCTCCACCGACTACTCGTGGTCCTCGCTGTCGCCCTCGCCGTCGTCGCCGCCGCGACGGGCGCGAGCGTCGCCGTCGACGAACCCCGCGATGCTCCCTCGAACACCAGCCCGCCGGTCCGCGTCTACGCCAGCGAATCGCTCGACATCTCGAACGTCGGACTCACCGGCGGCGGGACCATCGGCACCGAGCAGACGACGTTCGTCTCGGTCGCCGGCGACGAGGTGTTCACCGTCGACCCCGAGAACGCCGACTTCGACGGCGTGGCACCCGGTTCGTACGATGCCGACAGCGACGACGACGACGAGGCGGAACTGGTCGTCGTCCAGCCACGGATCACCGACTTCGAGGTCCGCAACGAACGCGGCGTCGACATCGCGGGCGACACCGTCGAAGGGAACGACTTCGAGGAGGTGACGATCACGGCGGAGTACAACTTCGCCGAGGCCGACCGCCTCGACGTGACCCTCGAGAACCCGGACGGCGTCGACCTCGCCGGCAATAGCCGGATCACCGAGAGCGGCGGGAGCGTCACCGTCGACACGAGCGGTGCGGACCCCGGCACCTACCGAATCGTCGTCGAGGGGAGCGACATCGAGGACGGCCGAGCGACGACGACGGTGACCGTGGCCGGCGGGGCGGCGGAACCGACGGCGACACCGACGCCAGAACCGACGCCCACGCCGACAGCCACGTCAACGCCGACTGCGAGACCCACGCCGACGGCGACACCCACGCCGACACCGACGGCGACACCCACGCCGACACCGACGGCGACCCCAACGGAGTCGCCGACGCCCCACCCGCCCGACACGCCCGAACCGACCGCGACGCCGACGCCCACTGAGGGCGGCGGCGCCGGCTTCGGACCGCTCGTCGCGCTGCTCGCGTTGCTGGCCCTCACGGCCGTCGCTCGATGGCGCGACTGACGGCAACGATATATCCGGGTCCGGCCCCAACTGTCGGCCATGTCGAGTCGAGACGACGAGGAACTGGCGGTCCTACTGGCCGACCTGGAGGAGACGCTGACGGAGCTACAGTCGGCTATCGAGGACGACGTCCGGCCGCGGCGCCGCCCGCCCACGCCCGGCGAGATCCTCCGATTTACCGAAGAGTACACCCTCCCGACGGTCATCGCGCTCCTCGAAGCGACGGTACAGTCGCTGGAACTGCTCCGGGCGGTGCTCCGCCTCGCCGGGCCGCGACCGACGGAGGACCGCCTCCGGGAGCGGCTGACCTCACGGAGCGCCCCCGAGACGGCGGCCCTCCGCGACGCGCTGACGGATCTGCGCGATGCGTTGACCGGCGCAGACCTCCCCAAGGACTCGGCTGCCGGCTCGATTCTGTCCGACGCGCGCGAGTTGACCGACGAAATCGACGACCGTCTCGACGAGGCGTCGGCCGATCGGGGGCGAGCCGAGCGGACGGACACGAGTGGTGTCGCGATCGAGGTCGAGGAGGAAGATGCCGTCGACGTGGACGCGGAACTGACATCACTCAAGGAGTCGATGGAAGAGGAAGACGAGTCGGCAGAGTAGGCTGCAGATAGAGGGAGGGGAGATTACCGAGTGCGCCGGGCTTACGACGCCGCCGCGGCGACGTACTCGTCGTCGACGCGCTCGATCAGGCCCCGCTTGGACAGCGTATCGAGGACGGGGAACAGCGAGATTTTCTTGATATCCAGCGACGCCTGCAGGTCGTCGACCGTCGCGCCGTCCGAAACGGCGACGAACAAGTAAACGAGCTTCGAGTCGGCGGCGGTTAGGTCGTCGGGCAGGTCGAATCGGTCCGTGGCGCTGTTGATCATCTGTGTCGCGTTCATGGTTCAATCAGAATGTCTACTTGCTAAGTAATAAACTCTCCCAATATATTACCCATATTCTGAAAACCCCTAGTATGAAATAATATACCAATATACATTTCACAATTGTAAATGTGCGGGTTGGTGGCACGACTGTCGAAGAGATCCGAAAAAGTGCTCGCGGCAGTTACGCGTTCGCTGCGCGGGCCCAGCGGCGGATGCGACTCTCGTCGATATCCGTCTCGGCCGCGACGACAGCCGGTTCGGCCTCGGCGAGGTCCTCGACGGAGAGGATGCCGGCGGCTTCGAGTCGCGACGCGTACGCGGGGCCGATGCCGTCGAGTTCCTGCAGGTCGGTGCCCGCCACATCCGCCTCGGTCGTCTCGACATCCTCGACGACGGCGGCGTCCGGGCCGTCCTCGCTCTCGTCCTCGGGGTCCTCGACAGGCACCTCGACGGCCTCACTGTTCGACCGTTCGGCGAACCACTCGGCCACCGCAGGCCAAAGGTTCTCGTGGGTCGAGCGCGACACCGAGAGGCCGATGTGGCCCGTCGAGTACTCCATGATCTCGGTGTCGTCGCTGGCGACGACCTCGTTGAACGGCTTGCTCGCCTCCGGCGGAATGAGGTGGTCGTACTCGCCGATCACCTGAATCACCGGCATCGTGATGTTGTCGAGGTCGACCCGTTCACCGTTCAGTTCGAGTTCGCCCCGGTAGAGCTTGTTCTCCTGGTAGACGTCCTCCAGGAACTGCCGATAGGCGGTGCCGGCGACGTCGATGGGGTCGTTGAGCCACCGCTCCATCCGCGCGAAGTTCTCCACGAAGTCCTCGTCGTCGATGTTGTCGTAGAGGTTGCCGTACTTCGTGACGTAGTTGTGGACGGGATCCATCAGCGCGAAGCCCACGTCGAGGAACTCGGCGGGGACGTTGCCGAACGTCTCGGTGATGGCACCGGGGCTGAAGAACTCCTCGTCGCCCCACATCTCGAGGATGCCGCCGGTGCCGTCGAAACAGAGACCGGCGGCCATCAGCCCGAGGTTACGGACCTTCTCGGGGTGGAGCGCGGCGTACATGACGCTCATCGTCCCACCCATGCAGTAGCCCATGATGTTGATCGAGTCCTGGCCGGAGCGCTCCCGGACCACGTCGACGCAGTTGTCGATGTAGCGGTTGACGTAGTCGTGGAGCGACAGGGCGGTGTCGAGGTCGGACGGTTCGCCCCAGTCGATCATGTACACGTCGAAGCCGGCTTCGAGCATCCGGCGGATGACGCTCCGATCCGACTGGAGGTCGAGGATGTACGGCCGGTTGATGAGCGCGTAGACGAACAGAATGGGCACGTCGTGGCGCTCCTCTTCCGGCACCAGCGGCTCGTAGTGGTGGAGTTCGAGTTTGTTCTCCTCGTAGACCACCTCACTCGGCGTCTGGCCGACCTCCACCTCGGACATCGTCTCTAGCCCGTCGGGGATGGCACCGACGGAGGCCGCGTCGTCGGCCGCACGCTCCCAGAGGTTGCGCTGGGCGTCCAGCGGGAAGGTGAAGGGGTTCATAGCTCTTCGATGATCCGGTCGAGCTTCTGCTCGATGGAGTGCTGGCGGCGTTCGAGTTCGACGAGCCGTTCACCAACCTCGCGCACGTCGCCGACGGTGGCGAAGTTGAGCGCGTGGAGGGTCTCTTCGGACGCCTCGTCGATGTTCTGTCGCATGTCCATCGCATCCTCGACGGTCTGGCCCGTCGCGGCCGCGAACGCGGTGGTGGTCATCATCTCCTTGAACGCCTCGTTGGCCGAGGAGAGCCAGATGTCGCGGAACTCCTCGGGCTCGACGTCCTCGCCCTGGAACGCGCTTCCCATGCGCTCGAAGGAGGTCTCGGCGGCGTCCATCCACGCCTCGTAGGCGCGCATCGATCCCTCGTATCCCTCCTGAATGCGCTCCTCGGAGAGGTTGTCCTCCATCGAGTCCATCCAGGATTCGAGGAACGCCGACTGCGCGTCGAGGTTCCGGTCGAGGGCGTTCATATACGTCTCTGTCATGCGTTCCAGGAACGCGTCCATCTGTCCGTCGAACGTACCGCTGGCGTCGTTGGTCATCGTATACAAATAGGGGGGTTGGGGGTGAAAACGCTCCGGTTAGGCCGACTCCGCCAGTTCCTCGGCGGAGGCGACGGCCTCTTCGGTCGTCTCGGCGGCGTCGGACTGGAGCTCTTCGAGCGCGTCGAAGCTCTCGGCCAGCAGTTCGAGCTGCATCTCGGTCAGCTCGTCGTAGGTCGCTTCGGCCTCGTCGAGACCCTCGAGGAAGGACTGCCACGCGTCCTCGTGAATCTCGTCGACGGCCTCGAACTGCTCGTCGACTGCGGCTTCGAGTTCCGCGACGGCTTCCTCGGGGAAGACGGACTTGAGGCCGTCGAGGTAGGCCTCGATTGCCGTTTTCGAGAGCGTGACGCCGCTCTTCTGGACGGTCTTGGCCGACTCGAAGGAACCGAACCACGTCTCGACGGCGGCACGCTGGGCGTCGATACTGGTCTCCGCGGCGCGGCGGCTCTGGTCGATCATCGTACGCTGCATCTCGAACGCTGAACTGAAGGGGTTGGAAACACTCATTGGTTTACTCCGAATTTCGTTTGACGGGGATGACGATTGTCTGGACGATGTCGCCGTCCTCGATGCCGAGCGTCTCGCGCTCGGCATCGGGAATACTGATGCGGCCCCCGCTCTGCACGCGGGTCTTGAACATCGCCGTGCCCATGCTCATCGCGCCGAGTTGCGAGAACCCGTCGAATCCGCTCCCGGCGCCTCCCGACATAAACTGTTTGAACAGCTTCATCTGCTGTTCGACGGCGTCTTCGCTCGCGTTCTGAAACTGCTGGGCGAAGGGCATCGGCGGCCACATCGGCGATCCATCGTCCTCGTCTTGCGTCATCCTTGTTCCTACGAAGGGCGGCCAGAGGCATAAGCTTTACTTTTGTTACCATCCTATACCACTCAAAGACATTCAGTGGTTGCGCTGGGTTGTGCCCGGCGGCGAAAGCGACCAGTCTTTAACCAACCAGCCCCAAGGAACCCTAACCAACAATGCAGGACCGAACTACCACGCCGATGAGCGGGGTCGCGGACACGTGGCTCCAGTCGCAGAAACACTTCTCGAACAGCGTCGGGCACTTCTACAACAGTGTGATGGCGGCCAACCGGGCGATGTTCCCGGCGCTTTCCGACAGTGACGACGCGGACGCCGACGCGGACGACCGACAGCCGGCAGTAGCACCGGAACTCACCTACTCCAAGGCGGAGTGGACGTTCGAACATACGGACGAGGGCGACGGCGTGGTCAGCGTCGGCGACCGCATCCGCTTCTCGAAGCGACTCACCGAGGAGGAGATTCAGGTCTTCGCGGATGCCAGCGGTGACACCAACCGCCTCCACCTCGACGCCGACTTCGCCGAGGAGACCCGGTTCGGCCGGCAGATCGTCCACGGCACGCTCGTCTCCGGCGTCATCAGCGCCGCCCTCGCCCGCCTCCCCGGGCTGACCATCTACCTCTCGCAGGACCTCCAGTTCCTCGGCCCCGTCGACATCGGCGAGAAAGTCACCGCCATCTGCGAGGTCGTCGAGGACCTCGGCGACGGCCGCTACCGCCTGACGACCGTCGTCGAGGACGAGGACGGCGAGACCGTCATCGACGGCGAAGCCATCGTCCTCATCGACGAGGTGCCGGAAGACGCGCTCGACGACTAGATCACTCGACCGCGATCCCAGCGTCCCGAAACGCCGCTTTCGCGCGCCGGAACTCCGCCTCCCCGTACGAGAGCCACAGCGACGGCATCATCACGTACCGACGTTTCGTCTCTCCGCCCGCCTCGTACGTGACGACGAACCGCGGGCGGGTGAGCCCTTCCGTCCCCTGCTTCGCCGTCACGTGACTGATCGCGTCGAGCGGAATCTCCTCGGTCGCCGTGAACCCGCGCACGTAGTTGCTCAGGCGGCCGACCGCAACGAGGGCGACGACGACGCCAGCCATCAACAGAAGCCGTCGAACGCCGCCGGTCACCAGCGCCTCGACGACGATGACGACGACGCCGAAGACGGTCCCAGCCATCAACAACGCGGGAAGTCGCTCACCCTCGCGGTAGCGGCGCCACTGTCTGCGCAGACTCGACTCCAGACGGAGTCGGTCGCCATCGAGATGACAGCGACCGCGTTTGGTGCGAAACGTGGAGAGCATCGTCGGGACCACATCCCCGACGATCAAAAACGTCAGACCGGTTCGAAGCGGTAGCCGTCCCACTCCTGACTCTCGGGTTCGCGGATGCCCGCCCCGGGTTCCCGGAGCTCCTCGACGTACACCGGCCGCACCTCGTCGCCGATGTCGACCTCTGCACCGGTCACGACGCCGCCGATGGCGCGGACGGGTTCGCCGTCCACGTCGAACTCGACGATGGCCAGCGTGTTGGGTTCGCGGACGCCCGGCGGCGCCGCCGTACTCGTCGTCCACGTGATCACCTCGGCGGTGTACTCGCTGAGGTCGACCGTGTCGACCGGTTCCTCGCCGCCCGGACCGATAGGGTGGCCGGGGTACGTGATACTCCCGTCGGGGTAGCGGTATGCTTCCATCATCAGTTTGCCTCCATGAGAGTGGTGATGACGCAGTTGCCGAAGCCGCCGACGTTACAGGCCAGGCCGGTGTCGGCGTCGACCTGTCGCTTGCCGGCGTCACCCATCAGCTGTTCGTAGATTTCGTACACCTGTGCGACGCCGCTGGCACCCAGCGGGTGGCCCTTCGACTTCAGGCCGCCGGAGGGGTTGATCGGCAGGTCGCCGCCGCGTTCCGTGCGACCCTCCTCGACTGCCTTCCAGCCCTCGCCTTTCTCGAAGAAGCCCAGATCCTCGCTCTGGAGGAACTCCAGAATGGTAAACATGTCGTGGAGTTCGGCCACGTCGATGTCCTCCGGCCCCATGTCGGCCATGTCGTAGGCGATGCGACTCGACTCGACGACGCCGCGCATCGTCGTCGGATCCGCACGCTCGTGGACGACGTGGGTGTCCGTCGCGCCGCCGACGCCCGGCACGAGGACGTAGTCGTCGGTGTACTCTTTCGCGACGGACTCGGGGCAGAACATGAGTGCCGCACTCCCGTCCGTGATCGGACAGAAGTCGTAGAGGCGGAGCGGGTCGGCCACGATGGGCGAGTTCAGCACGGTGTCGAGGTCAACCTCCTTCTGGAACTGCGCGTGCGGGTTGTCGACGCCGTGGCGGTGGTTCTTCACTGCCACCTTGCCCAGACTCTCGCGGGGGGCGTCGTAGGTGTCCAGATACAGGCGTGCGGTCAGCCCCGCGAAACTCGGGAGCGTCACGCCGTGTTTGTACTCGACGGGATGGGTGATGGAGGCGATGACGTCCGTCGCCTCCGCCGTCGTTCGGTGGGTCATCTTCTCCGCACCCACGAGAAGCGTCATGTCGCTGGCGCCGCTGGCGACCGACTGCCACGCGTGTTTGACGCCCGCGCCACCGCTCGAACTCGTCTGGTCGATGCGGGCGGTGTACGCCGGCATCGCCGCGAGGTCGTGTGCGAGGGCGTTCATGATCCCCGTCTGCCCCTCGAACTCCCCACTCGCCATGTTCGAGACGTAGAGGTGGTCGACCGCGTCCGGCGGGACGCCGGCGTCGTCCAGACACGCCGTCCCGGCTTCCGAGAGGAGGTCAAGCACCCATCCGTCCCGCTGTCCGAACTGGGTCATCGACGCGCCGATGATCGCTACGTTCTCCATACACGTTGCCCGTAAGCCACTGGCTTACCGTTTACCCTTGGATCATCAGATCGCCAACGTGTCGACGACCACCGCGAGGAGGAGTGCCCCGAGGTAGGCGTTCGAGGCGTGGAAGGCGCGGAAGGCAGCGGCTTCGGTCTTGTCCACGTGGAGACGGACGACCGCCCACAGGAACGCCGCGCCGAGGACGACGGTCGCCCCGACGTAGAGCCAGCCGAGGTCGCTCCACGTCGCCAGCACGCCCGCACCGACGAACGTCGCGCCGAGCCACCAGAGGATATGCTTGCGGGTCTCCGTCTCGCCGCGCACGACGGGCATCATCGGGAAGCCGCCACGAGCGTAGTCGTCCTTGTACGCGAGCGCGAGATTGTAGAAGTGCGCGGGCGTCCAGAGGAAGATGACGGCCGCGAGGACGAGACCTCCGAGGCCGACTTCCCCGGTCACGGCCGCCCAGCCGATCAGCGCCGGGAGCGCGCCCGCCGCGCCGCCGATCACCGTGTTCTGGACCGTGTTCGGCTTCAACACGAGCGTGTAGATCACGCTGTAGAAGACGATGGCAACGAGACCGAGGACGGCGACCAGCCAGTTGACGGCGGCGAAGGCCGCGAGCGACGCCAGCGTCAGCAGGCCGCCGAACGCGAGGGCGTTACGCACTGACACCACGTCCGTCGCGAGCGGACGGTCGCTGGTGCGGTTCATCCGGCGATCCACGTCGCGCTCGAGGACGTGGTTGAAGGTGCCGCTGGCGCCGATGGAGAGGACGCCGCCGAGCAAGGTGAGGACGACCGTCCGGGCATCGAGCGCGGACCCCGCGGCCAGTCCCATGCCCGCGGAGGCGACGAGACAGAGCAACCACATCAGCCGCGGTTTCGTGAGTCGCGCGTACGCGCCGGCGACGACGCGGAACCGGGCGATCGGGTCGTCGGGGAGCGAGGGGCGCTCCGCTGGTTCGTTGGGCGCTTCGGGTGGTTCGAGTGCGTCGGGGTCCGTGACTGGACCGTCCGACGGATCGCCAGTCTTCTCCTCCAGTGTCCACGCGAGCGCCGCGACGAGGCCGCCGAAGATGACCATGCCCACGAGCAGGTGGGCGGCGGGCAGGAGGCCGGCCGCGCCGGTCGTAGCGACGAACGCACCGAGGGCAGCCTGGGCGGGATAACAGACGGCTGAGACGCCGAGGGCGACGCGGACGCGACGGCGGGTGTCGGACTGCCACGCGGCGACGCCGGCCGCGAGGACGAGGAGACCGACGACGACGGCCGCGATCCGGTGCCCGATGACGAGCGCACCGGCGGCGGTGCTCGGCAGCGTCAACCCGTCGCCACAGGCCGGCCACGCCGCGCACGTCTCGACCGCGTCGGTCACGGCGATGGTCGTCCCGACGAGCAAGAGCAGATAGACGCCCATCGCGCTCGCCGCGAGGAGGCCCGGGAAGCGGTCGGTTACGTCTCGCACGAATCGATCACTGATCGGCGTTTGGAAATCCGCCTATTTATGTACCGCGCTTTTTCTCACGTGGCGACGACACGCGCCCAGCGGACCGCCCCCGCCACACCGTGTGGTTCCTTGCCGTCCCTATCAGTAGCTATTTAGGGGGGAGATTCTAACGGCCCATAGAGTATGAAACGGTCGCGCCTCGTGCTGGCGTCGCTGCTCTCGGCGGTGGTTCTCTCCCTCGCCGCCGACCCCGTGGTTGCCCAGCCATCAGAGTCCGCAGAGCTGATTTATGGTCTGAACGAGAAACTGCTGCTCGTCGCCGTCCCGATTACCCTCCTCGTCGAGGGTATTCTGATCTACACCGTCTATCGGTTCAAGGACGCCGACGAAGCCAAGCCGACCAAGGAGAACCGCCGACTCGAGATCACGTGGACGGTCGCGACGGCCATCATCCTCCTGTTCGTCGGCATCGCCTCCTACGGCGTGTTAGCCAACGAGAACGTCACCTTCGAGCAGGACGAACAGCAGATCGCCCCCGAAGACGACGACGTAGTCGTCCACATGGACGCGTTCCAGTGGGGCTGGCAAGCGAGCTATCCGCAGGAAGACGTCCAGATCGCGAGCACGTCGCCGACGGTGGTGATACCAGCCGGACAGGACGTCTACTTCAACGTCACATCGAGTGACGTGTTACACGCGTTCCACGTGCCCAAGCTGGGCCTGAAGCAGGACGCCATGCCCGGCCAGTCGAACGTCATCAAGACCGTCGCCACCGAGGAGGGAACCTACCAGGGCTACTGTGCCGAGTTCTGTGGTGTCGCGCACTCCCAGATGTACTTCGAGATTCAAGTCGTCTCGCAGGAGGAGTACCAGCAGTACCTCGAAGAGCAACAGAGCGGCTCGTCCGGTGACCTCGAAGAACCCGACGACGACGTGATCCGCGCCCACGACGAGACGCTGTCGCAGGCGCCGATCCGAGCCTGAACCACACGACCGTCTTGTTTCTATCCGACGCTCGATAGCGGCCGCTCTTTGTCGTCAGTTCGTCACTGAGAATCGTCGCCGCCCGATCAGCAGCGACGCTCGACGATGCGATCCACGATCCGGCCCGTCGAGCAGAGTTCGTCGTCCTCCGGTTCGCGCGCCGAGGCACGTCTGATCTCGCAGTCGATGCCCCGCGAGCGGAGCGCCCGCCGGAGGCCGTCCTCGTCGTGATGCTGGTCGTAGCCGAGGACGATGATGTCGGGGTCGATGCGTTCGATGGGGACGAAGATGTCGTCGGGGTGGCCGAGGTGGGCCTCGTCGACGACGGCGAGGGCGTCGACCATCGCGCGCCGTTGGCGCCCGGGGAGGATCGGTTCGGGCTTGTGGGTGACGTTCTGGCTGCGAGCGACGATGACGTGGAGGCGGTCACCCATCGCCGCGGCGTCGGAGAGGTAGTGAACGTGGCCGGGGTGGAGGATGTCGAACGTGCCCTGTGCGACGACCGTCGTCATGGGCCGGCCTCCCGTCTCGGCTGGTCGACGGAGTGTTCGGACCGGAAGAGCCGCATATCTCCGAGTCGGTGGTGTCGCCTTCTAAGGGTTCCGGATGTGCGTAGCGGGGGCGCCGGATTCTGCAAGGCTTAACTTCGGGCACCCACCACACAGTTGTATGACCGCAGGGACTGCCGGGGATTCCGGCACTGACACGGACGACGACTCCCGTCCCATCGTCTACGATCTCGCACCCGATTGCACCGCCGACGATATCGAGGTCGGCAACTACTACCACGCCGTCGTCAACGGCGTCGTCGCCTACGGCGTCTTCGTCGACATCTCGGACGACGTCTCCGGCCTCGTTCACGAGTCGAACCTGACCGGCGACTACGACGTGAGCGACCGCCTACTCGTCCGACTCGACGAGATCCGTGAGAACGGTGACGTCGCCTTCGCGGAGGCCGACCTCGACGACTACCGGACGGTCGCGGTCGATCACCACCCGACCGTGACGCCCATCGAAGCCCTCGACATCGGCGAGACGGTGACCATCGAAGCGACGGTCAGCCAGATCAAGCAGACCGCCGGCCCGACCGTCTTCCGGTGCTGTGACGCCACCGGGATCGTCGCCTGCACCGCCTTCGAAGACGCCGGCGTGCGAGCCTACCCGGAGGTCGAACTCGGCGACGCCGTCCGGATCGCCGGCACCGTCGAGGAACACGAGGGGAGCCCCCAGATCGAAGTCGAATCGCTCACGCGCCTGACCGACGAGGACGCCGAACGCGTGCGTGCCGAGGTCGACGCCGGCCTGACCGACCGCGCCGAACCGCACGACGTCGATCCGCTCGTCGAGTGGGAGGCGTTCGAGAAACTCCGACCCGACCTCCGCGACGTCGCCCAGCAACTCCGCCGGACCGTCCTCGAAGGCCGTCCGATCCGGGTTCGTCACCACGCCGACGGCGACGGGATGTGTGCCTCCCTGCCCGTGCAGGTGGCGCTCGAACGCTTCATCCGAACCGTTCACGACGACGACGACGCGCCGCGTCACCTCATCAAGCGCCTCCCGAGCAAGGCGCCGTACTACGAGATGGAGGACGTGACCCGTGACCTCAACTTCGCGCTCGAAGGCCGGGAGCGCCACGGGCAGAAACTCCCCCTCCTGCTCATGCTCGACAACGGGAGCACCGAGGAGGACGTGCCTGCCTACGAGAATCTCGCCCACTACGACGTGCCCATCGTCGTCGTCGACCACCACCACCCCGACCCCGACGCGGTGAACGACCTGCTGGACGCCCACGTCAACCCCTACCTCGTCGACGAGGATTACCGCATCACGACGGGGATGATGTGTGTCGAACTCGCGCGGATGATCGACCCCGAGATGACCGACGAACTCCGGCACGTCCCCGCCGTCGCGGGGCTGGCCGACCGCTCGAAGGCCGAGACGATGGCCGACTTCGTCGACCTCGCGGACGAGGAGGGCTACGGCCGCGATGACCTCGTCCGGATCGGCGAGGCGCTCGACTACGCCGCCCACTGGCTCCGCTACAGCGAGGGCAAGACGCTCGTGAGCGACGTGCTCAACGTGGACTGTGACGACGAGCGCCGCCACGAGGAACTCGTCGACTTCCTTGCGGATCGCGCCGAGCGCGACATCGACCGCCAACTCGCCGCGCTCGACCCCCACGTCGAACACGAACGGCTGTCGAACGACGCCCACCTCTACCGCGTCGACCTCGACGACTTCGCGCACCGCTTCACCTACCCCGCGCCCGGGAAGACGACCGGCAACCTCCACGACCGCAAAGTCGAGGAGACGGGCGACCCAGTCATCACCATCGGCTACGGTCCGGACTTCGCCGTCCTCCGATCCGACGGCGTCCGCCTCGACATCCCCGAGATGGTGGCGGAACTCGACGAAGAAGTCGTCGGCGGCGGCGTCTCCGGCGGCGGTCACCTCGTCGTCGGCTCGATCAAGTTCGTGAAAGGCATGCGCAGCGAGGTCATCGAGAGCCTCGTCGAGAAGATGGCCGACGCGGAACTCGACGAAGAACTGTCGAGCGCGGCGGCGCTCGATCACGGGGACGACTGATCACCGGCCGAACCTGATCGTTTTCCGCGCGACGACGAGGGCGAGCACCAGCGCCGCGAGCGCACCGGCCACGATCACCCACGTCGTCCGCCCACCGCCGCGTCCACCTCGCCAGTCCGCCGCGAACGTCTCCCGGAAGTAGCTCGCGAGCGATTCGCTCCGGACGGCGAGCGCCACCTCGCGGTTCTCCGAGACGGCGTTTGCGTTCCAGTTGAGGCTCCCGACGACCACGGTGTCGTCGACGACGACGCCTTTCGCGTGAATCTTCTCGTATCGCCCGCTCGGCTCGGCGACGCGCGCAGTCAGCGGGAGGTCACGTCGGTCGGCGACCCCGTTCAGCCACTCGACGAGCGCCGCGTTCTCCTCGGCGACGTACCACGCCCCCGAGAGC
Organism: Haloplanus aerogenes; assembly: GCF_003856835.1. Classification (NCBI taxonomy): domain Archaea; kingdom Methanobacteriati; phylum Methanobacteriota; class Halobacteria; order Halobacteriales; family Haloferacaceae; genus Haloplanus; species Haloplanus aerogenes. The sequence goes on along the minus strand of NZ_CP034145.1, from coordinate 1,486,093 downwards.
AGGATCCGGACTGTGACGCCGCGCTCGGCCGCCCGAATCGTCGCGCGGAGGAGCGGCCCGTCGCGACGGCCGATGGTGGGTTGGATCACGTCGACCCGGTCGCCCGCGCCGTCGATCACGCCAACGAGCGCCGACTCGGCGTTGCCGGGCGCCGTGAGGACGCGCACCCCGGCGGCAGTCGCGGTGGTCGGGTCGAACCGCGACGGGTAGGAGCCCTCCGCCGGCATCCCGGCCTCGAACGTCTTCCCGCGTCGGAACCGCCCCCACGGGAGCGCGTCCCGCCACCCGGCGTCGGCGCGGAAGAGGCCGGCGAGGTCGGCCGCGACGGGCGCCGATTCGACGACGACACCCCAGCCCCGGCTACTCTGTCCACCCACGCCCGCGGGCTTCCAGTTCTCCGTCGTGACGAGCGCCCGGTCGTCGACGACGGCGTACTTCGGGTGATGGTAGTCGAAGCGAGCGCGCGGACCGCCGAGGACCGCCACGTCGACGCCCGCGGCCGCGAGGCGGTCGAGCGTGTCGGCCCCGCGCGCCGTCCGCCCGCCGACCGGATCGGCGTCGACGAGGACGCGCACGTCGACGCCGCGACGCTCCGCGGCGATCAACGCCGCCGCGACCCGGTCGCTGGTGAACGTGTAGCCGGCGAGGAAGATGCGGTCGCGGGCACCACGGAGCGTCTCGACCGGCACCGACGGCGTGTCGGGGAGGACGAATCCGGTGACAGTCGCAGGACCGTAGCGATGCACGTCGCGTGGGCGGTAGCCGACGGGGCGCCACCGCGTGCCGTCGTCGGTTCGGACGAGGCGTTCACCCTCGGGCGCGTCGCGGTAGGCGAGGGTGGCGACGACGACGCCGTCTCGCCGGAGGCGGAGGCGTTCGCCACTGTTCGACAGCGAAAGGTGGGAAACGGCGACGACGGGGGCGTCCGCGAGCCGTCGCGTCGCGTTCGGATCGGCGCCGACGGCCACGCGGGCCGCCGGCCGGTCGGCGGGCAGAGCGACGACGCGTTCGCCGTCGTCGAGCGTCCAGTTGGCTTCGGTGGTGGGTACCCGAAGGACGACGAACTCGCCCGTGTCGCCGTCGGCGGTTGGGTTAGGGAGGGTGGCGACGATGTCGGCGTCGGCGGTGGTCGCGTTAGCGGTGGTCGCGTCGACAACGGGTGTCGTCGTCGGAACCACGGCGGCGACGACGAGGACGACGACGACGAGACGCAGGCGTCGGGACACGGGGGGGCTGGCCGCGGCATCCGACATAAACGTCCGGGAGGTCGGCGCTCGCCCGGGACGATAACCCCTATTACCCCCCGCCACCGACGGAACGAGCATGGTCGCGGTGGCGAACGCACTCCGGTTGCTCGGCTCGGCACTCGGCGCCCTCGGCGGCGCGCTGGTGTTCGTCGAGTTCTTCCAGATGCCCAACTACGTCGAGTACAACCCGGAGTTTCAGGATTACCGGATAGAAACCAACCGAGCGGACGTTCGAGAACACACTTGGATCGGCCGAATCGGCGGGCTCTGCCTCTCCCTCGGCTTCGCGCTCCTGTTCGTCGCCACGTTCCTCGGGTGACGACGCGAGCGCATGCCCCTCGGCCGCGACGGCGCAGTTATTAGTGCGTCGGCGTCCAACAGGCAGGCGGAACGGTAGCCGTGTCACGACCCCTCCAACAGTTCATCGACGACTTGGAGTCGCGGCGCAGACGGCTCCTCGTCGTGAACGGAACCGAAGTCGACGCCAAGGTCGACGCTATCGTCGACTACTTCGAGCGCTTCGATCTAGAGACGGGCCACGTGACGGCGGCGGAACTGCCGGACGCGTTTCTCGTCCTCACCGACGGCGACGCGTGTCTCGGGGCGGTCGGGATCAAGGAACTCCACGACTACCTGTTCGACGCGCTTCGCGACGCCTCGCTCGCGGACCTCACCGAAGACGTTCGACAGCGACCCATCGTCGAGGGGTTTCTCGCTCGACTCGACCAGAACGTCTACTCGCTGACCGGCGAGCGACGGCTCCCGCTGGTCTGTGTCTCCCAGTTGCTCGAATCGCGTGCCTGGCGCCGCGGGGCTGGATCCCTTCACGCCGGCGTTCAGCGCCTGAGTACCTTCGAGAGCGCGCCAGCGACGTGGACGCGCTATCGCAAGATCGCCGAGGCATCCGTCGAGACGACGGTGTACGGCCAGACGGACTGGGAACCCGAGGACTGGGGTGCGGTCACGGCCTACGGCGACGAATCCGGCAGTCTGGTCGGCGAGTACTGGTTCGTCATCTACAGCGGGCCGGAAAAGTACGACGACGGCGCCCTCCTCGCACACGAAACCGAGACAAACCGATACACCGGGTTCTGGACGTTCGACTCGGCCACCGTCGACGCGCTCGTCGAGACGCTCGTCGACGACTATCAGCCCGAACTCACGTGTCTCCGAACGTGACGTGGGCGTCCTACGGTGGCGCTGACGCCCGAGAGTGACGTTCGATCGTCGCCTCGATTCGGCGGTGACGTTTTGCGTACACCGCGTGTCGAGAGAGCATGGACTCCCGACGATTCCTCTTCGTCTCGGCGGACGTGGCGCTGATCGGTGACCTCGCGTGGCAGGTCCACTGCGAGGGCCACGAGGTAAAATACTACATCGAGGCGTCGTCGGACCGGGAGATTGCCGACGGCTTCGTCTCCAAGACCGACGACTGGCGCGCCGAAGTCGACTGGGCCGACGTGATCGTTTTCGACGACATCTGGGTCGGCGACGAGGCGAAGACCGGTGAACTCGCCGAGGAGTTGCGGGCCGAAGGCCACGCCGTCGTCGGCGGGACCCCGAACACCGACCGTCTCGAAGCGGACCGTGGCTACGCGATGTCGGTGCTCGAAGAGCACGGCGTGAACACGCTCGATCACCGCGAGTTCACGTCGTTCGACGCGGCGATCGATCACGTCCGCGACAACTCAGCGCCGTACGTCATCAAACCGCTGGGGGAGGTACAGAACGTCAAACGCCTGCTGTACGTCGGCCGGGAGGACGACGGAAGCGACGTGATCGACGTGTTGCAGGCCTACGAGAAGGCGTGGGGCCACCGAATGAAGGGCTTCCAGCTCCAGCGGAAGGTCGACGGCGTCGAAGTGGCGATCTGTGGCTTCTTCGACGGCGAGCGGTTCGTCGACCCGATCAACTTCAACTTCGAGCACAAGAAACTCTTCCCGGGCAACATCGGCCCCTCAACGGGAGAGATGGGGACCTCGACGTTCTGGGCGGGGCGTAACCGGCTGTTCGCGGCGACGCTCGAACCCCTCGAATCGTGGCTCGCATCGGAGGGCTACGTCGGCAGTATCGACCTCAACTGCATCGTCGACGGCGACGGAGTCTATCCGCTGGAGTTCACGCCCCGCTTCGGCTACCCGACGATCACGCTCCAGCAGGAAACGTTCGAGTCCCCGACCGGCGAGTTCTTCTACCGTCTCGCGCGCGGCGAGGACCCGAATCTGCAGGTGTACGACGGCTACGCCATCGCCGTCCGACTGGTCTTGCCGCCCTTCCCCTTCGACGATCCGAAGACGTACGACGAGAACTCCCGAAACGCGGCGGTGGTGTTCGATACGCCGTCGGGCGAACCGCCGGCGGGCGTCCACATCGAGGACGCGAAACGCGTCGACGGCCAGTGGCGGGCGGCCGGCGAGAGTGGAATGCCACTCGTCGTGACGGGGATGGGTGAGACGATGCAGGCGGCCCGTGAGCAGGCGTACGACCGTATCGACGACATCGTCGTGCCGAACTGCTACTACCGCGACGACATCGGGGAGCGCTGGATCGACGGCGACGGCGACCGGTTGCTGGCGTGGGGCTATCTCGGACCCTGACGAGGCGATAGTTTATATTTCTGGAGCCGAAAGGTGTGTGGGATGGCAACGAATGGCATAGCAGGGAGTACGGCGCTCGACCGGCTCCGACGGCGCTACGAAACCACCCAGAAGAAGTGTCCGGCGTGTGGCTACGTCGACCACGGCGCCAACTGGACGAGTCGGACGGACGGCCGGCGCGTCGTCTACCGGCACGTCTGCCCGAGCTGTGACGCGAGCCGTGAGCACACGTTCCGACTAGGCTGACAGCCGGGTCATCTCGTCGTCGGTGAGCGTGAGGGCGGCGGCGGCGACGTTCGATTCGAGGTGGTCGACGCTGGACGTGCCCGGGATGGGGAGGATCACGGGCGACCGGTGGAGGAGCCACGCGAGCGCCACCTGTCGCGGCGTGGCGTCGTGGGCCGTCGCCACGTCTTCTAGCACCGCCGCTTTCTCGCCGAGGGCACCGCCGCCGATGGGGAAGTACGGAATGAAGCCGATACCGTCCTCCTCGCAGACGGCGAGCACGTCGTCGTGGGTGCGCTCGGCGACGTTGTACTCGTTCTGGACCGTCGCAATCTCGACCACGTCGCGGGCGCGTTCGAGCTGATCGACCGAGACGTTGCTCACGCCGACGTGCCGGACGAGGCCCCGATCCTTGAGGTCCGCGAGCGCCGCCATCGCGTCCTCGATGGGTACGTCGGGATCGGGCGCGTGGTACTGGTACAGGTCGATCGTGTCGACGCCGAGGCGGTCGAGACTGCAGAGCGCAGCGTTACGCAAGTAGTCGGGGTCGCCGTGGCGGAGCCAGTCGCCGTCGGGCGAGCGCAGGAGGCCACCCTTCGTGGCGACGACGGCGTCGTCGGGGACGCTCGCCGCCGAGAGGAGACGTTCGCTGGTTCCCGGGCCGTACGCGTCCGCGGTGTCGACGAAGTCGACGCCGAGTTCGGGGGCGCGCTCGAGGACGCGATGGGCCTCGGCCACGTCGGCGGGGTCGCCGAGGATATCCGGCCCGGTGATTCGCATCGCCCCGAAGCCGAGGCGGTTGACGGGCAGGTCGCCGCCGATGTCGAAGGTGTCACAGGTGTCGTCGAGTGAATGCATAGGACACCTTGGTCGGCTGGTGGGTTATAGCCCCGCCGTCGTCCGGGCCGGTGTCAGTCAGTGACGACGGTCCGTCTCACTCCGGCGGCGGTCGCCGGAACTCGACGACGACTTCGGTCCCGCGGGGGTCGTTGTCGCGGACGGACACGTCGCCGCCGTAGTGGTTCATCAGCGTCTTCACGAGGGCGATGCCACGTCCCTCGCCGGATTCGATGGCCGAATCGAACAGGTGTGTCTTCACGTCGTCCCGGATTCCGGGCCCGTCGTCGGCGATGCGGACCGCCACCGTCCGGGGGGTGCGCTCGGCCGAGACGAACACCGTCGGCTCCGCCCGATCGTTGTGCTCGATGGCGTTGCGAATGAGGTTGGCGAAGACGGCCGAGACGGCCCCGGTCGCCATCACGTACAGTTCCGGCGGTACGTCCACCTCGAACGTCGCCGCCTCGTGGGCCGATCGGGCAGCCTCGACTTCCCGGAGGATACCCGTCGAGATATCCATGGGCGCCGGCGTGCGTTCGCCGGAGAAGAGATCCGCCAGTTCTCGCATGTCGTCGATGAGCGACGCGATGGCGGCGCTCCGTCGTTCGATGGGGGCGAGATACGTCACGTCGTCGACGCGCTCGTCGAGGAGCGTGGCGTACCCCTGGATGACCTGCGCCGCGTTCAACACGTTGTGACGGAGGTGACTGTTCAGGAAGACGAGTGCGTCACGGCGATGATCGGCGTCGCGAGCCGCGCGATTCGCACGGGCGTAGTAGATGCCAGCGACGCCGCCGCCGATACCGCCGCCCGATCCCATCACGATGATGCCGAGCGCCGCCCCGTCGACGGTCCGTCCCTCTGCGAGTCGGATGCCGACCGTCAGTGCTGCCAGCGTCCCGAATCCGATCATGCCACCGAGCGACCACCGGACCACGGTCCACGCGTCGGCGAGCGGGAGGTCGCTCCCGGCGAGCCAGTGGCTCAGTCCGAGGAGACCGACCGACAGCAGGAGACAGAGGCCGAGCGAGACGGTGGGGAAGACACCGAGGCCGAGCGTCTCGACGTCACGAAAGAAGTTCGCGAGCGAGACGACGGCGACGACGCCGCCCAGAATGGCGAGCAGCGAGGGGGCATGGCCGGCGAGTCGCCGTTCCCACGCCGGTACGTCCATATGCGAGGATTGGCAAGCATATATAAAACGATTGGCCTAGTCGTTCGACAGGTGACTGACGCGACCGCAGTGGTGTTCTTGGCCTTTACCTGTCTGGGCGCCGAACTACGACCATGCCCACGACGCCGACGGATCGGAATCGTCTCGACGAGGAGGCCAGCCCCTATCTCGAACAACACGCGGACAATCCGGTCAACTGGCAGCCGTGGGACGAGGAAGCGTTACGCACGGCGCGCGAACACGACGTGCCCATCTTCCTCTCGGTCGGCTACGCCGCCTGTCACTGGTGTCACGTGATGGAGGCGGAGAGCTTCCAGGACGACGAGGTGGCGACGGTCCTCAACGAGCGGTTCGTCCCGATCAAGGTCGACCGCGAGGAGCGCCCGGACGTGGACAGCGTCTACCAGACCATCTGTCAACTCGTCTCCGGTGGCGGCGGGTGGCCGCTCTCCGTCTTTCTCACCCCGGAAGGCGAACCGTTCTACGTCGGCACGTACTTCCCCCGAGACCCCAAGCGCGGCCGCCCCGGATTTCTCCAGCTCCTGCAGGACGTGTCCCGGTCGTGGCAGGAGGATCGCGGCGAGATCGAGAACCGCGCGGAGCAGTGGACGGCGGCGATCACCGACGAACTCGAATCGACGCCGGAGCAACCGGGCGAGCCACCCGAATCGGACGTGCTGGAGTCGGCGACGGCGGCAGCCATCCGGAGCGCCGACCGCACGCACGGCGGGTTCGGCGCCGGCGGGCCGAAGTTCCCCCAACCCCGCCGCCTCGACCTGTTGCTCCGCGCCGCGACGCTCGACGGCGACGAGGCGGCCGGCGACGTGGTGACGGAGACGCTCGACGCCATGGCCGCCGGCGGCCTCTACGACCACGTCGGCGGCGGCTTCCACCGCTACGCCACCGACCGCGAGTGGACCGTCCCGCACTTCGAGAAGATGCTGTACGACAACGCGGAGTTGCCGCGGCTGTACTTCGAGGCCGCGCAGGCGACGGGCGCGGAACGGTACGCCCGCGTCGCAAGCGAGACGGTCGCCTTCCTCGAACGCGAACTCCAGCACCCAGAGGGAGGGTTCTACAGCACGCTCGACGCCCAGAGCCGGACGCCAGACGCCCGGCTCGACGAGGGCGAGGAGCCCGAGGACGAGGAGGGCGCCTTCTACGTCTGGACGCCCGACGAGGTGCGCGCGGCGATGGGCGACGACCCGATCGAGGCTGCGGACGCGACGGTCGACGCCGAGACGGCCGCCGACCTGTTCTGTGACCGCTACGGCGTCGAGTCCGGCGGTAACTTCGAGGGCGGGACGACCGTCCTCACCGTCTCGGCGGGGTACGAGGACCTAGCCGAGACGTACGACCTCTCCGAGGAGACGGTCGAGCGCGTCCTCATGGCGGCCCGGACCCGCGCCTTCGACGCCCGCGCCGAGCGCCCGCGGCCCGCCCGCGACGAGAAAGTGCTCGCGGGGTGGAACGGCCTCGCCATCTCGGGCATCGCGACCGGGGCGCGAACCCTCGATCCGGCGCTCGTTGCGACGGCCACCGACGCCCTCGACTTCGTGCGCGACCACCTCTGGGACGCGGACGAGAGACGGCTGAAGCGACGGTTCAAGGGCGGCGACGTGCAGGTCGAGGGCTACCTCGACGACTACGCCTTCCTCGCGACGGGCGCCTTCGACTGCTATCAGGTGACCGGAGAGGTGGACCACCTCGCGTTCGCGGTCGACCTCGCGCGCACCATCCGGTCGGAGTTCTGGGACGACGAGGCGGGCACCCTCTACTACACGCCCGAACACGGCGAGGGGCTAGTGACCCGGCCACAGGAGTTGAACGACCAGTCGACGCCGTCGAGTCTCGGCGTCGCGGCCGGCCTGTTCGACGAACTCGACCTGTTCGTCCCCGACGAGGACTTCGGCGAGATAACCGAACGACTGCTCGCGACCCACGCCGACCGGATTCGGAGCAGTCCGCTCGAACACGCGTCGCTCGTCCTCGCGGCGGACGCCCACGCTCGCGGCCCGGTGGAACTGACGCTCGCGGCCGACGAGGTGCCCGCGTCGTGGCGGGAGACGCTGGCCGAGACGCCCCTGCTGACGGGCGTCGTCGCGCCACGCCCGGCGAGCGACGACGACCTCGATCCGTGGCTCGATTCGCTCGGTATCGACGAGGTGCCCCCCATCTGGGCGAACCGGGAGGCGCAGGACGGGGAGCCCACGGCGTACGCCTGTCGGGACTTCACCTGTTCGCCGCCGCAGACTGACCTCAAGGCGGCGCTAGACTGGTTGAACTAGTCGTCGGCGTTCGCCGGCGCCTCGTCCGCCGCCGCAATCTGCTCCGCGAGATACTCGGCGATAGAAACGGGTTCTTCTTCGACGAATCGGGCAATCTCCTCCCCCTGACGTTCCACGACGACGGTCGGGATGTACTCGATACCGTACTCGTCGACGCCCTCGCCCTGCTTGTCGTCGTCGACGGGGAACTGTTCGATCCGGTCGGCGGGGACGCCCGCGGCGTCGAGGGCGGCGGCGAAGGCTGGCAACTGCCCCTGACAGTCGCCACACCAGTCCGCACCCCAGACGAGGTAGGTCAGGTCCTCCCGCCCCAGGCGTTCGCGTACCTGCTCGTCACCGCTCCACTCGCCAGCCGGTTCCATGGTTTCCAGAGACATGGAGCGTCGTACCACGCCCGCGGATTTAACCCTCGCGCTCCGGCAGTCGAGTCGCTACCTATTCCTACCCGGCGACCCCTCACCCGACAGCGAGATGGTCGAGGAACCAGCGGACAACCCGTACGTGCGCGACCCGGACACGTCGTTCGCGCCGGTCGACGAACTGAACGAGGACGAGGCCCGCGAGCAGGTTGCCGACCTGCGCGCAGCCATCGAGTACCACGACTACCGCTACTACGTCGAGAACGACCCCGTGATCGCCGACCGTGCCTACGACGAACTGTTCGAGCGCCTGCAGGCGTTAGAGGACGCGTTCGACTTACACGACGAAAACTCGCCGACCCAGCGTGTCGGCGGCGAACCGCTGGACGAGTTGGAGACGGTCGAACACGTCGTGCCCCTCCTGAGCCTGCAGTCGTCGGGCGAGGTGGACGAAATCCGCGAGTTCGACCGGCGGATCTGTGACCGCGTGGGCGAGGTGAACTACTCCGCGGAGCCGAAGTTCGACGGCTTCTCCGTCGAGGTGGTGTACGAGGACGGCGCCTTCGACCGCGCCGTCACCCGTGGCGACGGCCAACGGGGCGAGGACGTATCTGCGAACGTCCGCACCATCCGCAGCGTCCCCCTCCACCTCCCCGACGACGCTCCCGACTTCCTCGCCGTCCGCGGCGAGGTGTACATGCCCCGTTCGGGCTTTCAGGAACTGAACGAGCGCCGGATCGAACGCGGCGACGACCCCTTCGCCAACCCGCGCAACGCCGCGGCGGGGACGGTCCGCCTCCTCGACCCCGAGACGGTCGCGGATCGCCCGCTCGACGTGTTCTTCTACGACGTGATCGACACCTCGGCCGACCTCGACGCCCAGACGGAAGCGTTCGACCTGCTCCGCGACCTCGGCTTCCGCGTCAACGACGAGACGACCGTCGTCGACGACGTGGACGCCGTGATCGACTACCGCAACCGGCTCATGGACGAGCGCGACGACCTGGAGTACGAAATCGACGGCATCGTCGCCAAGGTGGTCGACTTCGACGCTCGCGAGGAACTGGGGTCGACCGCGCGCCACCCTCGCTGGGCCTTCGCCTACAAGTTCCCTGCGCGGACCGGCGAGACGACCGTCGAGCGCATCATCGTACAGGTTGGACGGACGGGGAAGCTGACGCCGGTCGCCCTCCTCGACCCCGTGGACGTACAGGGCGTGACGATCAGTCGTGCCACCCTCCACAACGCCTCGCAGATCGAGAGGCTGGGGGTACGGGAGGGTGCGAGCGTCCGCCTCGAACGCGCGGGCGACGTGATCCCCGAGGTGGTCGAGGTGACGGAGGGTGGCAACGGCTACTTCGAGATGCCGGACGCCTGCCCCGTCTGTGACGGCAACGTCGCCCAAGAGGGCGAACACCACTACTGCACGAACGCGTCGTGTCCCGCCCAACTGCGCCGCTCCCTCCAGCATTTCTGCTCGCGCGACGCGATGGACATCGAGGGTCTGGGTGCGGAGGCGGCCGACCAGCTAGTCGAGGCGGGGCTGATCGAGTCGCTCGCCGACCTCTACGACCTCGATCGTGACAGCCTCGTGGCGCTGGACGGGTGGGGCGAGAGATCGGCCGACAACCTGCTCGCCGAACTGGAGGCGAGCAAGCACGTGGCTCTGGGCACGTTTATCTACGCGCTCGGCATCCGGCACGTCGGGACGGAACGGGCGCGAGCGCTCGCCGCCGCGTTCTCGCTCGACGAGTTGCTGGACGCGACCGTCGAGGACCTCCGCGCCGTCGACGACGTGGGGCCGGAGGTAGCGGAGGCCGTCGTCGACTACTTCGACTCCGAGGCGAACGTCGAGATGGTGGAGCGCCTCCTCGACGCGGGTGTCGAACCCGAACGGCAGGAGCGCGGCGACGAACTGGACGGGCTGACGGTGGTGTTCACCGGGAGCGTGCCGGGCTACACCCGGTCGGAGCTGACGGAGTTGCTGGAGACCCACGGCGCGAACGTCACCTCCTCGGTCAGCGGCGAAACGGACTACCTCGTGGTCGGTGAGAATCCGGGGACGCGGAAGCGAGAGCAAGCGGAGGCAGAAGGGGTGAAGACGCTCGATCCGACGGCGTTCGAGGAGCGGATTCTGTCGCGGGTGTAGCCGCCCGTTCCATCACCGATTTACGCGCCGGCCGCGAATCGGGCGCCCATGCACGACAGTATTCTCGACGCCATCGGCTCGCCGCTGGTACAGATCGAGTCCCCACCGGGGACGACGGTCGCGGCGAAAATCGAGTCGAAAAATCCCGGTGGCTCCGCGAAGGATCGCCCGGCGAAGGCGATGGTCGAGGCCGCGGAGGAGGCGGGCGAACTCGAACCCGGCGACGCCATCGTCGAACCCACGAGCGGGAACACGGGCATCGGCCTCGCCGTCGTCGGCGCCGCGAAGGGCTACGACGTGACGCTCGTGATGCCGTCCTCGAAGTCGCCGGAGCGCCGCCAGATCATGAAAGCGTACGGCGCCGACCTGGAACTCGTCGACGGCGAGATGGAGGAAGCGCGGGCGCGGGCGGACGAACTGGAGGCCGAGGGGATGGTGCAGATGTACCAGTTCGAGAACCCCGCGAACCCGCAGTCCCACTACGAGACGACCGGGCCGGAGATCATCGAACAGGTAGGTGACCGGACGGTCGACGCGCTGGTCTGTGGCGTCGGCACCGGCGGCACCATCTCGGGGACGGGTCGGCGGTTGAAAGAGACGTTCCCCGACATGGAAGTCGTGGGCGTCCAGCCCGAAGACAACCAGTTCCTCACGGGCAACCCCGGCGCGGACGACTTTCAGGGGATGGGTCCCGGATTCGTCGCCGAGAACGTCGACACCGACTTGCTCGACGGCGTGGAGAACGTCACCCTCGACGCCGCGGAAGCGGAGTGTCGCCGCCTCGCACGCGAGGAGGGGATTCTGGTCGGACAGTCGAGCGGCGCGTCGAGCATCGGTGCGAAACGGGTTGCCGAGCGGCTGGAAACGGACGATCCGCTGGTCGTGACGGTGTTCTGGGACAGCGGCGAGCGCTACATGTCGACAGGGCTGTTCGACTACAGTCGCGATTGACGGCCGGTCGCGCCGGACTGACGCGAATACGCGGTCACTCGCGGCTGATCTACCGAAATTCGTCTTCCGTGACCCGAACGACGAGCGTGTCGTCCACGTCCCGCAGGTCGTACTCCGGAATCCGGCCGTCGACGCGGGTGGCGTACATCGGTTCGACGAGGTCGTCGCCGTCGAGGCCGTACACCTGCAGGTAGATATCGGTCTCCTCGGGCGGCACGTCGCCATCGCGGACGCGTTCGGCCAGATCGCGAGAGAGCCACTCGCTCGTCGAGATGCTCGGCTCCCGGACCAGCGCACGGTCGGCGAAACGGACGAGATACCAGTTCAGGTCGTTCAGGAGGGAGACGGCGGCGCCGAGGCTGACGGTGTCGACGGCGACCGTGTTTGCGAAGGGTTCGTGGAGGTCGTAGGTCGCGAGCGCCGCCCGCGCCGTCTCGCGCGAGAGGAGTTCGTATCGCAGATCGACGTCGTCCGCGCCGACCAGACACACCTGCGTCACGGCCGGTGAATCGGAAGGCTCCCCTAAAGCGGTTGCGCCGGCGGGCTACCGAGCGTCGGCGTCGGCGGTGTCGACAGTCACGATCCGCAGATCATCGACGGCGGCCGCGGCCCGGTCAAGGAAGTCGGCGGGTTCGGCCGCCTCGACGGCCTCGCGGGTCGCACCGGTTTCGGGGAAGGGCGGATCGAGTCGCTCACAGCCGACGGGGATCGACGAGTCCTCGTAGGTGCCGATGGCGCGTGCCCGGTCGAGGATGTCGGGTTTGTCCCACGTGAGGAGCGGGCGATGCACGGGCAGGTCGATCGCCGCGTCGGTGGCAGTGAGGTTGGCGGCAGTCTGGCTCGACTTCTGACCCAACGCCTCGCCGGTGACGATGCCCGCCGCGTCCTCGTGTTCGGCGACGGTTTCGGCGATACGGAGGAGCGCGCGCCGCCACGAGAGCATCCGGGTGTCTTCGACGTCCTCGATCAGCGTCTCGGCGAGGTCGCCGCCGGGGACGACCCGGAGCCGACAGTCGAAGTTGGGGGCGTAGCGGTCGAGTCGGCCGACGGTCGCCACCGCACGCGCCACGTGGTCCGGGCCGCCGTAGACGCCGAGGTCGACGTAGACCGGAATCACCGGTGCCCCGCGGCGCATCACCTCGTGGGCCGCGACGGGGGAGTCGTGGCCGCCGCTCACGAGGGCGACGAGCGGTTCCTGTGTCCCGAGGGGGAGGCCACCCGGCCCTTCGTAGGTGGTCGCGGTCACGTGCGCCCGCGCGCCGCGCACTTCGACGTGGTACGTGCGGTCGGGGTCGTCGAGATCGACCGTGGCGTCCGTGGCGACGCCGACGGCGCGACCGCCCTCGCGTTCGATGTCGCGGCTGGTGAATGGGTGGTCGTCGGCGTCACCGGCGCGGCGCGCGCGGACGGCGTAAGTGTCGACCGGGTCGGCGTCGCTGGCGAGGGCGGCGAGCGTCTCCTCGATGGCGTCGAGATTGGCGGCACAGCGGACGGCGGGGCGCGCCCAGACGACGCCCATGGCGTCGGCGGCGACGCGGGCGGCACGGTCGGGGTCGTCGGCGTGGATAACGATCCGCGCCCACTCGCGATCCACGGTGGCGTCGATGCCGCGGTCGTCGAGGAGGGCGGCCACGTTGTCGCGGAGGCGACGCGTCATCTTCCCACGGACCTCGCGGCTCTTTGTTCCGAGTTCGCCGAAGCTCACGAGGACGGTGTCGGGTGTCGGATCGGCGTCGTCCACGGTCACGGGGTAGCTACGCCGTCGGAGTACTAGGGTGGTTCGATCCGTTCCGGAGGGCGGCTCGAATCAGGGAGTGAAACGACCGTGGTTCGATCCGTTCCGGAGGGCGGCTCGAATCAGGGAGTGAAACGACCGTGGTTCGATCCGTTCCGGAGGGCGGCTCGAATCAGGGAGTGAAACGACCGTGGTTCGATCCGTTCCGGAGGGCGGCTCGAATCAGGGAGTGAAACGACCGTGGTTCGATCCGTTCCGGAGGGCGGCTCGAATCAGGGAGTGAAACGACCGTGGTTCGATCCGTTCCGGAGGGCGGCTCGAATCAGGGAGTGAAACGACCGTGGTTCGATCCGTTCCGGAGGGCGGCTCGAATCAGGGAGTGAAACGACCGTGGTTCGATCCGTTCCGGAGGGCGGCTCGAATCAGGGAGTGAAACGACCGTGGTTCGATCCGTTCCGGAGGGCGGCTCGAATCAGGGAGTGAAACGACCGTGGTTCGATCCGTTCCGGAGGGCGGCTCGAATCAGGGAGTGAAACGACCGTGGTTCGATCCGTTCCGGAGGGCGGCTCGAATCAGGGAGTGAAACGACCGTGGTTCGATCCGGTCGTCGATTACGACCGGCGTCAGAACGTCCGCAGGTCGCCCTCGATCACGTCACGGGTCACGTCGGTCACCGCGGCGAGTTCGCGGTCGACGATGGTCTGGATGTCGCTTTCGATGTCGGTGAGGTCGACGCCGTCGTCGGTGACGACGAAGGCGTCCGCGACGTGTGGCTGGTCGATGGGACGGCCGATCTGGCTGAGGAGGCGCACCCGGAGGTCGCGGATGCCGTCCACCTCGTCGACGACCGTCTCCGCGATGCGCGTGCTGAGGAGGTTGTAGATCTTCCCGATGTGGTTGACGGGGTTCTTCCCGCTCGTGGCCTCCATGCTCATCGGTCGGTTTGGCGTGATGAGGCCGTTGGAGCGGTTGCCGCGGCCGACGGAGCCGTCGTCGCCCTGTTCGGCGCTGGTGCCGGTAGTGGTGAGGTAGATGGAGCCCTCGTCGTAGTCGTCGGCGGTGTTGACCTCGACGGAGACGGCGCGGTCGGTGTAGGACTCCGCGAGGTCGGTGACGGCTTCGCGAACGTTCGCCACGGCGTCGCGGTACGCCGCCATGTCGGCGAGGTAGCTGTCGATCATCGCCGCGGCCACCGTGAGGTCGATCCGATCGCCCTCACGTTTGCCCATGATCTTCACGTCGGGACCGAGTTCGGGGTGGTCGTCGGCGTACGGGCCGTTGAGGTACTCCTCGGCTTCGAGGACGATCCGTTCCGTCTCGGTCAGGGGCGCGTGGCCGACGCCGAAACTCGTGTCGTTGGCCATGGGGACGGCGGCGCCGTCCTCGCCGAAGACGGTCTGGAGGTCGCCGCTCCCTTCGCCGAGGCGCACGTCGACCACCACGTCCGTCCCGAAGTCGAGTTCGGGGACGGTCTCGGCGAGGTAGTCGCGGGCGGCCGAGAGCGCCACCGAGTCGACGGGGAGGGTGTACGAGGTACCGTCGTCGGCCTCGTACTGTCGGGTGGCGCGCCCGACGATCAACACGTGGATCGGCTCGACCACCTCGCCGCCGCCAAAGGCGGGGGAGGCGTTGCCGGCAGCCAACTGCGTCTCGTCCGTGTTGTAGTGCAGCACTTCCCCGACGCGATCGAGATAGAGATTCGAGAGGGCGCGGGAGACGCTCTCCGCGATCCCGTCACAGAGGGAGTCGGGATGTCCGATCCCTTTCCGCTCGACGATCTCCACCTCCTGGTCCTCGACCGCGCGCCGGTCGACGGACTCGATACGGATGTTCCGGTCGCTCATCGGCGGAGGTTCACACTGCCGGGTGCTATAACTTGCGGAAACCTTTCGCGACCGAAGTATTACTCTGAGGAATCCAGCAGGAGACCGAGATACGACGTGCGGATCTGCGCGTCGGGGTCGAGGCCGAGATCACGCAGGCGCTCGATGGCTCTCTCGCGAACCGTCTCCAGCTCCGATTCGGGGGTCTCGCGCTCGATTTCGACGAACTCGCCCACCTCCGAGACCGTATCCAGCGTGACCGTGTAGCCGTCGAGCGTGTAGCGATCCCGCTCTTTCTCGACCACGGCGGCGGGGGTGAAGCCGAGCGAACCGAGGATGTCGTCGAGGTGGTCACCGTCCTCGACGCCCGTCTCGACCTCGCGGCGGGTCTTCGACTCGCGCTCGACGAGGGGGCCCTTGTAGGTGACGCGGGTCGTCGTCTCGTCGTTGCTCTTCTCACGTCGGATGCGGAGCGCCTCGTCCGTCTCCGCGAAGTCGCGGTGCGGAGCGTCGTAGTAGGTGTCGACCTGTGTGACGGCGCCGACGTGGTCGGCGTCGAGCGCCGAGAGTCGGTCCCGAACGGCGTCGTGATCCGCTCGGACCTTCAACTCGACTTCGTACATACACGGGGCGTCGCGGGCGGGTGGGAAAAGCCTCGCGACACGGCGAGACAGGAAACGTGATTCTTAAGGGTCGCACGGGAGTTGTGGACTGTATGAGTGACGAACAGGCCGAATCGGCCGACGAGCCGGTAGACGCCGACGCGGCCGATGACCCCGAGGCGGAGACAGAGACCGAGACCGAGACCGAGGAGGCATCCGGCCTGCAGGACGACGACTTCGTCCGCATCAACTACACCGTCCGCACCGCGGACGACGGGACGGTCGTCGACACGACCTATCAGGAGGTCGCCGAGGAGGCCGAAATCGACGAGGAGGGCCACGAGTTCGAGCCCCGAATCATCGTCGTCGGTGCCGGCCACGTCTTCGAGGCGGTCAACGAGGACCTGATCGGCAAGGAAGTCGGTGCCGAGAACACCGTCCACATCGACGCCGTCGACGCCTTCGGCGAGTTCGACCCCGACGACGTGCGCACCGTCAGCGCCGAGAAGATCGACGAGGACGACCGCTACCCCGGCGCCCACGTCAACGTCGACGGACAGCAGGGTCACGTCGAGACGATCATCGGCGGCCGCGCCCGCGTCGACTTCAACCACCCCCTCGCCGGCGAGGACCTCGAATACGAGTACGAGGTCGTCGACGTCGTCGACGACCCCGAGGAACGGGCGCAGGGCCTCCTTGGCATGTACCTCGACCACGCCCCCGAGGTGTGGATCCAGACCGACGAGGTCGAAGAGGAAGTGCAGGTCGAGGTCGAGTCCGAGGACGAGGACGAAGAGCCCGAGTACGAGACCGAGACCCAGACGGTCGAGAAGGAGACGCTGTACATCGAGGCCACGCCGCAGATGACGATGAACCAGCAGTGGCTCTTCCAGAAGCAGCAGATCGCCCAGCAGATCATGGACCGCCTCGACCTCGACCGTGTCATCGTCCAGGAGACCATCGACGGCACGGGCAGTATGATGGGCGGTATGGGCGGTATGATGGGCGGCATGGGCGGCGCCGGTGCCGGTGACGTCGAGGAAGCCCTCGAAGACGTCGACGTGGACGCCGACGAGATCGTCGACGAACTCGAAGAGGATATCGAAGAGTAGCCGACATCGACGGCTTCTCGTATCGCTCCGTTCACCACCGATCATGGATATCCCCGACGCCGTCGCGGCCGACCTCCGGGTCGCTGCCGTCGCGGCCGGCTGTACCGTCGCGCTGACGCTCGCCTTGCGGTACGGACTCGGCGTGGCGGTCAGCCCGCTCCTCCGACTCTCCCCCGTCGCCGTCTACTTCGGCTACCTGTTTCTGGGCAAGGGATCGACCGGGAGCGCGTTCGAGAACCCGCGACTCTGGATGCTGCTGACGGTCGCCGTGACGGTCGGAACGGCGGCGTACGCCGTCGTGTGAGACGGAGTATCAGGCGATGTCGCGGCTGGTGTCGATGGTGACGCCGTCGGTGAGTTTGAGCTTGATCGTCTCTTCGAGCGCACCGCCGCCGCGGAACTTCGGCACGGCGAGGCGGTTGACGATCTGTGAGCCGTCCGTGTCGGTCTGGAGGTCGAACACCACGTCCGCCATGTGCTCGGAGAGCGTCCGGTTGACCGGCGGATCGCCGTGACCATGCATGGCGTGCAACACTGCGATCGACCCCGTGTTGACCATGTGCGTCTGGAGTTCGTTGAGGAACGCCCGATAGCGGGCCGGGTCCGCCTCCTCCAGCGGATCGACGACGTCGACGAGGAGGTTCGAACTCTCGGGGAGATCCTTCACGAGGCGGGTGGCGTTGTCGATGGGTGGGTAATCACCCGCGTCACGGATCGTCAGCCGGTCGACGCGCCCCTGGTACCGGTCGACGGCGTCGCGCACCGCCTGTTCCGACCGGACGGTCGTCACGTACAGCGTCCCCCGAGCGGCCGCGATCTCGTACAGCAAGGATTCGGACTGGCTGGCCGGATCGGCGGTCAGCAACAGGATGCTCCCCGGCGGAATCCCGCCGTCGAGCTGCCTGTCGAGGACGGAGATACCCGTCGGGAGACGGTCAGCCATACCCAACGCGTATGTGGGGCGTCATAATATGTCTTCTCCCAGATCGGCGGCGAGCCGTCGATAGGCGGCGCGAACGCCGTCGTCGTCGAGGATCGGGGCGTCGGCAGTCGGTACCGAGGCCACCACCGGGCAGCCGAGTAACTCGACGACGGCGTCCGGCGCCGACCGGGTGCGCGTCAACACGACGCCACAGGGCGGCGCGTCGAGGGTGCGGGCCATCGCCGCCGTCTTCGCCGCATCGCGGAGGGCCGGCGCACAGAGCGTGGTGACCAGCAGCGTCGCGTCGGCGGTTCGGAGCGGCGCCGCGGCGTCCGGACCGGCCCCGGCAGGACAGTCGACGACCGCACGTCGGTCGCTGGCAGCCAGTCGGGTGAGCGAGCGGGCGACTGCGTCGGCATCGGTATCGATAGGCGGCGCGGGGAGCAACGTCACGTCCGACTCGTCGGGGTGGGGCTGGACGACGGTCTCGATGTCGTGGCCGTCGAGTGCGGCGAGCGTCGGTTCGCGGTCCACGCCCGCGAGCGCGTGCAGGTCGGGCATGTCCGGGTCGGCGTCGGCCGCGACGACCGGCGCGTCGAGCGCCGCGGACAGCCCGAGCGCCGTCGTCGTCTTTCCCACGCCGCCCTTGCCGCCGGCGATAGCGAGCATGGGGCGGGGTGGCCGCTCACTCGGATTTGAACCCTCGGATCGGCCGTCGTTCTGCCATCTATTGATAACGTTTTATTGTTAAGAATGCGGCAGCGGAGTAATCCCCAATTAGCTAATGAGTTTCAGATACTACTTCTGGCCGTCTCGGAAGGCACCAGTCGGCGGTTCGACTCCGCCGGGGGACGTTCCCCACGGGGGGAGTGAACGCATGCCAGACGAGTTCGAACTGTCGCGGCGGAAGGCGCTCGCGGCGCTGGGGACCGTGGGTGCGGCGTCGGCGGGCGCGGGACTGGGGACGAGTGCCTTCTTCAGCGACCAAGAGACGTTCGAGAACAATCAGTTGACGGCTGGGACGCTCGATATGAAGGTGAGCTGGGAAGAACACTACAGCGACTGGAGCGAGGACGAGGCGGAACACGCCCACATGGAGGACGGCGAGTTGGTCGTCGACGACCTGCAGGGGTTCATGGACGCGACGCTGCAGGAGCAGTTTCCGGACAAGCAGGCTCGAAAGCGCCTCAACGAGGGGACGGCCGATCCCTGTGAGGTGCTGGCGGACGTGCCCGACGACCTCGAGAAACCGGTGATCGAACTGGAAGACGTGAAGCCGGGCGACTTCGGCGAGGTGACGTTCGACTTCGCGCTCTGTGACAATCCGGGGTACGTCTGGATGAACGGCGAGTTACTGTCAAATGCCGAGAACGGTGTAACGGAACCCGAAGCCGACGATCCGGACGAGCAGCTCCCGGGCCGTGGAGAACTGGCCGATACCATTCAGACGACGGTGTGGTACGACAAGAACGGTAACAACAGACCGTGGCGGCCGACACCCTGCGTGGAGCGGATCGGTCACCGACAGGACCTGCTGGTCTGCAAGGCGAGCGTCGACCACATCCCGCCCGGGTGTGGCTGGTTCGCACGAGACGAAATCTACGTGTGGTGTGAGGGATCGAACATTTGTCCCATCGACAAGGGACACGTCTACGTGGTTCACCCGAGCGGGAGTGCGATCTGTCGGATCGAAATCACCCCGCTCGAGCGATTCTGTAGCCGACCGGATCAGCCGGTCGACGTGTGGGAGTGGAAGCCCGACTGGACGGATCTGCCCTGTGCGACGCGGACCGACGGGCCCCAAGAGCGGTGTGTGTGCGAAGGAGTGATCGCCGACATTCCGGGCGTCGATTCGCCGTCACAGATCGACGCCTGGGACTGGATCGACGTGGGCGATCCGATATGGATCCTCTGTGTCGATGCTCCCGAAGGACCGGTGGCCGACCCGGGAGAGTGTGTCGACATGGAGTGTCCGACGGTCCCGGGCGGCGGGGTCTGGTTACGGAATCCCCAAGAAGAAGGGGGATTCTGCCTGGTGGAAATCGACATCGTCGACCCAGTGTGTCGGCTCGAAACCGTTCACGTCTGGGAGATCGTCGACGACTGGAACCGGCAGCCGGAAGAAGTGTTCTTCTCCGGCACGCTCCGCGAGACTATGGACCTGTTCTCGCAGGGTGTCGGCATCCCACTGGACGGTCGGCCGGTCACCGATTTCACCGAAATCGCGGACGGGCGTCCAACCGACGGCACGGCACCGACCCGCGAGTGTTACACTCCGGCACCCGATCGACACCACGTCGGCTTCGAGTGGGAACTCCCGGTGGACCACGGCAACGAGGTGCAGTCCGACTCCGTAGCCTTCGACCTCGGCTTCTACACCGAACAGTGTCGCCACAACGATGGGGGCGGGATGAACGACGAACCGGTCGACGACGCGGAACCGAGCATCACGATCAACGACCAACCCGCGGGGAGTCCACCGTAGCATGTCGATACCAGTGTATTCGACCATAACCGTCGCCGAAGTAACGTTCGAAGAAGACACCGACCCGGTCGACATCGACCCGGCGGTGCATCCCGAGTTCGCACGCGAGGGCGATCCGGCCGAGCCCGCGTTCGTCGTGGGGATTCACGCGTCCGATCCGGCGGTCGGTCTCGAACCGGGTCCGGAGAGTCTGGAGTCGCTCATCGGGTACAAGCTTCTCGAACCGGGAACGCACACGGACGTGACGGTGCCGATATTCCCGACGCAGTTCACGCGCCTCGACGAGGGGCAGACGTTCCCGCCGGCACCGGACGACGACGCCGTCATCACGGGGGCGATATGGGCGGATTTCGAGAGCGAAGAGCCGGTCGTCTCGGGAGAGATGGCGACGATCAGCGGCGGCATGAATCAGGTCGCAGCGCTTCTCGACCTACTGTCGTTTTTCGACGTGGATTTCGACTGCGAAACGCTCGCCGATCTGTTCGAGTTCTTCCCGGGGTTCCTGAACCACCCGAACGACCAGTGCGTGTTCGTGTACGATCCACTCGGGACGTGCCCGCCGGAGACGAGTCCCGACGAGGTACTGGACGGGCAGTACTGGTGCGCCCTCTGTTGTGCCGAATGACACGCCGGGGTCGTGAGTTCTTTTTTCGCGTCGACAGACGGCGGGTCGCTCAGTCGTGACAGCAGCCGCCCGCTTCGCCGCCGAAGTCGACGGCCAGCGGTTCCGAAATCGCCCGGTTGATCGCTTCGAGCTGGCTCTGGAGTGCCTCCTGCGCGTTCAGATACTCCTCCATCACGTCCATCGAGTGGAGTTCGTTCTGGGCCTGCTGGAGTTTCGCGACGTGTTCCTGTGTCGCTTCGCCCGTCTCGCGGGCGGCGACGAACTCGTCGCGGAGGCGTTCGACCTTCGCGATCATCTCCTGGGCCTCGTCGTCGTCCTGAACCGCCTGCTTCGCCGCCTCGAACCGTTCGTACGCCGGCGTCTCGGCGATTTCCTCGCCGAGTTCCCGTCCGAGTTCCTCCAGCTGTGAGACCGTCGTGCTCATACGTCCCCTTACCGCGCCGGCCGCTTCAAGTTGCCGTCTCTGGGCAACCGGGATTTATCAGCCCCAGCGCCGTGACTCCGGTATGGAAACCGACGCACGAGTTGGGGTCGACGTCGGCGGCACGTTCACCGACGTGGTGGTCGCCGACGAATCCGGCCTGACGATGCTGAAGGTACCTTCGACGCCAGATTCTCCGGATCGGGGCGTCCTCGACGGCCTCGACGCCGCGAGCGAACAGGGGGACGTAGATCCCGAAGCCGTCGCCTTCTTCGGTCACGGAACCACCGTCGCGACCAACGCCCTGCTGGAACGCGAGTGGGCCGAGACGGCGCTCGTGACGACCGAGGGCTTTCGCGACGCCGTCGAAATCGGTCGCCAGACGCGCCCCAGCCTCTACGATCTTCGGGCGGAGAAACCCTCGCCCATCGTCGACCGGGACCGTCGTTACGAGGTGGTCGAACGCCTCGACCGGCGGGGTGAGGTGGTCGAACCGTTGGACGAGGAAGAGGCCCGGTCCATCGCCCGGACCGTCGCCGACGCGGACGTGGAGAGCGTCGCCGTCGCGTTCCTCTTTGCCTTCGAAAACGACGCCCACGAGCGCCGGGTACGCGACCTCCTGCACAAGGAGGGCGTCGACGGCGAAATCTCGCTGTCGAGCGAGGTGCTCCCCGAGATCAGGGAGTACGAGCGCACGCTGGCGACGACGATCAACGCCGCCCTCAAACCCGTGATGAACCGCTATCTCGGCCGTCTGGAGGAGGGCGTCGCCGAGGCGGGCGTCCCCGCCGCGCTGAAAGTGATGCAGTCGAACGGCGGCGTGGCGTCGGCACAGGTCACCCGCGAGCGCCCGGTGAACACCCTGCTGTCCGGACCGGCGGCGGGCGTCCGCGGCGCCGCCCACGTTGCCGGCGAAACCGGCTTCGACGACGTCCTCACCATGGACATGGGCGGCACCTCGTGTGACGTGTCGCTCGTCCGCGACGGCGACCCCGTCGTCACGACGGAGGGACAGGTCGGGGACTACCCCGTGAACGTCCCCATGGTCGACGTCCACACCATCGGCGCGGGCGGCGGATCCATCGCGTGGGTCGACGAAGGCGGGAGCCTCCGGGTCGGCCCGCGGTCCGCGGGCGCCGACCCCGGCCCCATCTGTTACGGCCGCGGCGGCACCGATCCGACCGTCACCGACGCTCACCTCCTCCTCGGTCGCATCGACCCCGCCTCCTTCTTCGAGGGGAGCGCCGACGAGTCGACGGTCCGCGAGGCGGTGCGGGAGTCGGTGGCCGACCCGCTCGGCCTGAGTGTCGAGGAAGCGGCTCAGGGGATTCTGGACGTTGCCAACGCGAACATGGAACGGGCCCTTCGGGTGGTCTCCGTCGAACGCGGCCACGACCCCCGGGACTTCTCGCTCGTCGCCTACGGCGGCGCGGGACCGCTCCACGCGGCCGAACTCGCCGCCGAACTCGACGTGCCGCGGGTAGTGGTCCCGCGGTCTGCCGGCGTCCTCTCCGCGCTCGGCCTCCTCATCAGCGACGCGGTGTACGAGGAGGGCGTCTCCGCGGTGCGACCGTGGACCGAGGTCGACCCCGCCGACCTGACCGAGCGATTCGAGGGGATGGAAGCCGAGGGCCGCGAACGACTGGAGACGGAGGGTTACCCCGCCGACAGACGGCGATTCGAACGCGCCGTCGACCTGCGATATCGGGGGCAGTCGTTCGACCTCCGGGTGCCGGTACCCGAAGGGCGACTCGACGCGGACACCCTCGATACCGTCGCCGATCGGTTCCACCAGCGCCACGAGCGCCGGTACGGCCACGCCTCGCCGGACGAACCGGTCGAACTCGTGACGGTCCGCCTGCGTTCCCGGGGCGTCGTCGACCCGCCCGCGCTGTCGATGGCGGAGGGCGGCACGACGGACCCGACCCCACGGACGACCCGCCCGGCGACGTTCGGGGGTGAGACGGGCGAGACACCGATCTACGACCGGTCGGCGCTCGGCCCGGGTGCCGAACTGGACGGCCCCGCAGTGATCGAAGGCGTCGAGAGCACGGCCGTCGTCCCGCCGGAGGCGGACGCACACGTCGACGACTTGGGGAACGTGGTGATCGAGCCATGAGCGAGATCGACCCCGTCACGCTGGAAGTCCTGCGCAACGCCTGCGTCGCCGTCGCGGAGGAGATGAACGCGACGCTCGTGCGCACGAGTTACTCGCCCAATATCAAGGACCGCCGCGACTGCTCGTGTGCGCTGTTCGACGTGGTGGACGAGGACGGGACGGCCGCGGCCGAGATGATCAGTCAGGCCGAGAACATTCCGGTCCACCTCGGCGCGATGCCGTACTCGGTGGCGGCGGCTATCGAAGCCTACCCGCCCTCCGAACTGCAGGACGGCGACGCCATCCTTCTGAACGACCCCTTCCACGGCGGCGCCCACCTGCCGGACATGACGCTCGTGACGCCGATTTTCGTCGACGGGGAGTTGGTCGCCATCGCGGCCAACCGCGCCCACCACGCGGACGTGGGTGGCGGTCGCGCGGGTAGCGTCGCCGCCGACTCCACGGAGATTTTCCAGGAAGGGATTCGCGTCCCGCCGGTGAAACTGTACGACGGCGGCGGCCCCGTCGAGGACGTGTTCGATCTCCTGCTGACGAACGTGCGGACGCCGGACGAGCGGCGAGGCGACTTCCGCGCCCAGCGAGCGGCCAACCGGACGGCGGTCGAACGGGTGCGGGATCTGGCCGACCGGCACGGCCTCGGCACCCTGCAGGCGGCGACGACGGAGATCAAAGCCTACGCCGAACGCCGGATGCGCGCCGAAATCGACGAGTTACCGGACGGCACCGTCGAGTTCGAGGACCGCCTCGACGACGACGGGCAGGGAACCGAGGACATCCGCATCGCCGTCGCGGTGACCGTCGACGGTGACGAACTCGTCGTCGACTTCGAAGGGACGAGCGAGCAGGTGCCGGGCGCGATCAACGCCCCCCTCGCGGTGACGGCGTCCGCGACGTACTACGCCGTGCGCTGTGTGACCGACCCGGACGTGCCGCCGAACGCGGGGACGTACCGCCCCATCGAGATTCGGGCGCCGGAAGGGACGGTCGTCAACGCCCAACCGCCCGCCGCGGTGGTCGGCGGCAACCTCGAAATCTCCCAGCGTGCGACCGACGCCCTCCTCGGGGCGTTCGGCGAGGAGTCGCCGGAGCGCTCCGTCGCCGCCGCGCAAGGGACGATGAACAGCGTCACCTTCGGCGGGACGAACCGGGAGGGAGAGCCGTTCGCCTTCTACGAGACTATCGGCGGCGGCTACGGAGGCCGAACGGGCGCCGACGGGATGGACGGGGTCCACGCCCACATGAGCAACACGCTCAACACGCCGGCGGAGGTGCTGGAGACGGTCTATCCCGTTCGAGTCCAGCGATACGCGTTCCGGCCCGACACCGGCGGCGCCGGCGAGTTCCGTGGCGGCCTCGGCCTCCGCCGCGACATCGAAGTGCTGACCGATGGCATCGCCTTCAGCCTCCTCGCCGACCGACGGCGATATCCGCCGTACGGTCTCGCAGGCGGCGTCGCTGGCGCGGTGGGCGAGGACTACCTGACGCGGGCCGACGACGACCCCCGAACGATTCCGGGCAAATCCACGCACGACCTCGACGCCGGCGACATGGTGAGTATCCGGACGCCGGGCGGCGGCGGCTTCGGTGACCCGGCCGACCGCGAACCCGAGGCTGTGGCGCGTGATCTGCGACTCGGCAAGGTGTCGACAGCGACCGTCCGGCAGGTGTACGGACTCGATCCGACCGAGCTGGACGACTAGTAGGGGAACGCCGTCCACTCGGGGGCCACGTCGGAGAGGCCGCGAACCCGGAGTTCGCGGCCGCCATCTTCCTCACGAATCTCGATTGCGGCGTCGAAAATTGAGGTGACGACGTTCACGAACCGGTCTTCGTGGGTCGTCGGGTCGATACTGTAGACGCCGAGATAGCCTGCGGCGCTCGTCCGCCGGGAGAGAACGTGCAGGAACGAGAACGCGCGTTCGGCGTCGACGTACTGGAGGAGTGTCGAGATAGAGACGAAGCCCAGCCGGAGACGGTCGGGCGTTCCCATCTGATCGACGGCCTGCGTGAACGCGACGCCCATGCCGGTGAGGTCGGCTGGCGAGGAGACGCGATGGATCGAGGGCTCGGAGTCTCCCGGTGCGCCGGTCGCGTCGACGACGCGGAAGGTCGACGGGTCGAATCGAACGTCCCGATCCTCGAACTGCGTCCGGATACGCGAGTCCGGATCGTCGGTCGTCATCACGACGATTGGGTCTGCCGGGACGGTCTCGGGGGCGAGGAGGTCGAACACGAGCCGGCGCTTGCCCGACATCGGCGGACCGGACACCAGGACGTTCATCCCCTGATCGAGACTGTCGATGTCGAGAGGCAAGGTGTCCGCGAGCGCGTAGCGGTTGGCTCTGGCGTCGCCTTCAGCCATCGGTCTCCTCCCGTGTTATCGAGGTGTCGATTGCGCGGAGCGTCGCGACGAACCGCGAGTCGTCGGTCAGACGCTCGGCCTCGGATTCGAGCGTCGCTTCGAGATCCGAGATCCGGGATTTGAGTTCGGCGTACGCGGGATTCTCGTCCAGTTCGTACGTCGACTTCCCTTCGTGCAACGCGGCGGCCTTCACGAGCAGGGAGTGATACTCCCGGACGTCGGTGGCGTGTTGGTCGAGCGTGAGCAACTCCTCGATCGTCTCTCGAAGCTCCGAACGGGTCGTGGGCTTGGTGATGTAGTCGTCGAACCCCATATCGACGATGTCGAAGTCGGGATCGACGGCGGTCACCATGGCGACCCGGACGTCGTATTCTCGCTCGCGAATCCGGTCGAGAACCTCGCCGCCGGACACGCCGGGCATCAGCCGGTCGAGCAACACCACGTCCACGTCGCCGTCGAGCGTTTCGAGGGCGTCCTCGCCGTCGTACGCCTCGCGAATCGTGTACGTGTCTTCGAGATACCGTCGGTACGTACGAACGACCTCACGGTCGTCGTCGACGATGAGTACGGTCCCCCCCTCGCTCGCGGTCATCCTATCTCTAGTCCCGGGTCGACGCCCATTAAACCCACCTGTCACGCACCCGTGCCACACGCCGCGTGACCCACCGCCAGCTCATCCGAGTTCTTCGGTGACGAGGTCGGCCGCGCGACTGATCGCGCCGACGGAGGAGAGGTGACCGGCGCCGACCGTCGCCTTCATCGCCCGCGCGGGGCCGCCGGTGAACACCTTCGGGCCGACCGTCGCCACGGCGTCGTCACCGATCGACGCGATCCAGCCCGGCGCGTCGAACCGGAACGGGTCGAGTTTGGGCGGGAACTCGTCGGTTCCCCGCCCGTCCAGTTCCCACCGGACGAGGCGGTCGAGGTTCGTCGCGACGGTCCGGGCTTCGCGGATGGCAGCCGCCGCGCTCGCGGGGACGGCCTCGCCGTCGGCATCGACGACCCGTGCCACGTCACCGACGGCGAACGTGTGGTCATCGAGTCGGAGGTCACCCCGAACGACCGGCCGGTCGCTCCCCATCGCGTCGGGACCGCGAATGCCGCCGGTCCACACGAACGTGTCGTACGGTATCGTCCGACCGTCGAGTTCGACCGCCTCGGCCGTCGCGCCGGTGACGCGAGCGTTCGTCCGCACCGTCACGCCGGCCGCATCGAGGGCGTCGCGGACGGCCGACTGGAACGCCTCGGGGAAGGCAGGCGCGACCGAGTCCAGGCGTTCGAGGACGGTCACGTCCACGTCGGCGTCGCGTTCGGCGGCCACCGCCGCAAGTTCGCCGGCCACCTGCACGCCCGAGAGGCCGGCCCCGCCGACGACGGCACGGCCGTCCGCCTCGCAGGCGTCGAGGAACGCCTCGCGGATGCGGTGGGCGTGGTCGAGTCGCTTCAGCGGCAGGCCGTGTTCGTGGACGCCGGGCAGGTCGTAAAACGCCGTCTCGGCGCCGAGGCAGACGGCCGCGTAGTCGTAGTCGAGGGCGTCGTCCGTGAGGTGGATGCGACGGGCCTCCCGGTCGATATCCTCGACGCGAGCGGTCCGAACGGTCGCCCAGTCGAGTACGTCCCGGAGGGGGACGGTGATGGCGTCTTCCACCGCCGGCCGGCGGATCACGCGGTGGAGTTCGTGCTGGACGAGATGTCGGTCGGACTCGTCGACGACGACGAGGTCGACCGACTCGGGGAGTCTGGATTCGAGGCGACGGGCGAGCGTGAGACCGGCGTACCCGGCACCGAGAACGACGACGCGCATACCGGAGGTTGGACCGCACGGTTAAGAAGACGACGACGGTGGAGCCGATATTTATACGTGCCGGCGCCGTCACCCTCGAACGAATGGACATCGAGGGGTTCGTCTGCTGGACGGCACACGCGGTCGACG
Source organism: Haloplanus aerogenes (assembly GCF_003856835.1). Classification (NCBI taxonomy): domain Archaea; kingdom Methanobacteriati; phylum Methanobacteriota; class Halobacteria; order Halobacteriales; family Haloferacaceae; genus Haloplanus; species Haloplanus aerogenes. Next base: position 1,458,127 of record NZ_CP034145.1, on the reverse strand, counting down.
ATCCGGCGGAGTTGCGACGCGTCCTCGACGCCCAGTTACCGGAGCGCGGAAGCCGCGCCGTCGCGGACGCGCAGTACGCCGGGCTGCTGGAGGGGACGGAACTACGCCCGCCGGGCCTCGCCGCGGCCCACGCGTTCGCCGAGCGGAGCGACCTGCCGATGGCGGGGCCGATGGACGCCATCGCGGACTTCAGCGCGATTATCGACGCGCTGGGGGCGGCCGAGGACCGAGGCGGGCGGTTCGGCGCCGACGCCGTCCCCGACGGATTCGAGACGGTGACGCCGACCGTGGACCGCTACGACCGGAGCTACCACACCGTCAACGTCGCGAGGGAGTATCCACCGGACACGACGGTGGAACTCAACTACCGGTCGCGCGACCCGAGCCATCCCGGCGAGCGACGCGCCAACCTGTCGAGTGCGATCCTGTGGCTCCGGATCGACGGGGAGACGGCGTACGAACACCGGGCGGAGTGGGAAGAAGAGCAGCGTTCTCGTAGGTCGTGAACGCTGCTCACCACACAGGGGTGGCGAGCAGCGAGCAACAGCTACGAGACGCCGCTCAAAAGAGCGCGTCGCGCTCCGGACGCACCTCGGCGGGACCACCGACCTCCCACACGTCGGTCTCGACGCCACAGTCCGCGACGGCGGATTCGACGCGGTCGACGTACTCGGCGGTCGTGTTGACGTAGACGCTCGCGCCGGTGTCGGTGGAGAAGTAGACCGGCACGTCCTCCTTCCGGAGCGCGCGGACGGTGTTGAAGACGGCGATGGTGCGGGGTTGCCAGTACACCCAGCCCGCGGGCCCCGTCATCGTCGTCGCCGCGAGCGAGAGCGAGTCGTGTTCCGCGAGTTCGAACGCACGGTCGAACTCGGCGTTGCGCAGGGCGTCCCGCATCTCCGCGAGCTGGCCGTGGACGTGGGCCATCCGCGCCTGGAACATGTGGCTGTCCGCCGCCTCCTCGTGGGCCTGTTCGGTCTCCTTGTACGAGGGGACGAGCGCAGCGACGATCCGCAGGTCGTCCTCCAGATTCGTCTCGATGCGCTCGGAGCGGCAGTCGTGGTCGTTGAGGCCGGCGTAGAGATGAGAGAAGGCGCCGGTGACGGCGCGGGCGGCGGACGAGGAGCCGCGACGGGCGATGGTCGAGATTTCGGGCCGGGTGAGATCGAGGCCCGCCGCCTCCGCGAGCGCCATCGCGGCGGCGGCGAATCCCGACGACGAGGAGCCGAACCCGACGTTCGACTGGAAGGAGTTCTCGCTCTCCAGCCGGACGGGGTCGTCGAGATCCGCGAGGTCGCGGACGTGGTCGACGACGGCGTCGATACGCTCGGCACCGCGCCCCTTGACGCGGTCGCCGTCGACGACGTACACGTCCTCGTCGGTCGCGCCGAACTCGACGGTCGTGGTCGTGCGACTCGGCGCCGTGCAGACGCTGATGCTGTCGTGGTACGGGAGGCGGAGTTCGGGGTCGCGCATCCCGTGGTACTTCACCAGCCCCTGAATCGGGTGGGCCGTCGCGGTCGCTTTCATGCCCGAAAGGGCGTCGGACGGGCGGATAAACGTCCCGGAACGGCCGCCTGCTGGGGCAAGTATAAATCGCCGTAGCCCAACCGACTCGTATGCCACGCGTCACCCGGCGACGCTTCCTCGAGGCGGTGGGGAGTGCCAGCGCACTCTCGCTTGCGGGCTGTTCCACCGACGCGGACGACGACCCCACGCCGGTTCCCACGCGGACGGGCACGGCGACCGACACCGCGACGGCGACGCCGACGGCCACGCCAACCGCCACCGCCACCCCCCGCGCGCCGCTCGACGAGTCCATCGGGTTCGCGGCGATGCTCGCGCGGACGCCAACCCACCCCGAGATGCCCGACGCATCCTACGTCTGGGCGCGGTACGTCGACGCCGCCGGCCTCCTCGGAAGCGTCGACGACCAGAACATCGGCCAGCGCCTCCGCGACGGGTGGCTGGGGTCGGGACCACCGGCGTACACCGAGTCGGACGCGTTCGAACTCGTCCACGTCCAGCCGGGATCGCTCTCGAACGTGACGCTCGGCCGCGGCGATTTCGACGCGTCGACGACCGTCGAGGGGATGGTCGGCGACGGCTGGCGGCGGCTGGGTGGCGACACCGAGCGATACACGTTCCTCGGCTACGGTGGCTACACGGCGGCGGTCGGGGACCGACTCTGGATCGTCGTGAGCAGCGACGACACCACGATCGCCGAATCGCTCACGGCGGCCGTGGAGACGGACCCGCTGGTCGACCATCTCGACGCCGTCGACCGGGCGGCAGTGTCGCGGGCGAGCGAGGAAGAAGGGAACTACCTCGTCGTCCAGCGATCGGTGCCCGGCGACTACGCCGCAGGCATCGCTCTCGACTACGCGCCCTATCGCTATCCGATCGGTGTGTTACACTACGCGGAAGGGCGCGAGTCGCCGTCGTGGCAGCGCGTCGAACACCGCTTCCGGACACAGATTGCCGGCGAACTCCGGGCGGTCGACTTCGGAGAGGACTTCGGCTGACAGCGTGGCGGTTACGCCGCGGCGCTGTCCTCCGAATCTGGGAACGGCCGACGGTTTAAATAGTCCGTCACCGTACACGTCTGGTATGACGACCTCCGAGAGCGGAGAGGCCAGCGACGACCAGGGCGTCGACGCCGCGGAGGAGACGGAGCGGTCGTACGCGGTGGTACTCGACCACTTGCCACACGGCCGGCCGGAAGACGACCGACCGCAGTACAAGAAGTCGCCGCTGGCGTACGCCCTCGGGGAGTCGGAGTTTCGGCTGCTCGAACTCACGCTCACCGACGACGCGGACGTGAGCATCGGCGATCGGATCGTCCTCGTGCCCGAGGACGAACGGAAGTCGGTTAGCCGCATCCGCGAGGTTGGATACGACGATCTCTCGAACGCCGCCCACTCCGAACTGGAGTACGTGGTCGAGGAGATCGTCGACCGCCACGAACGGCGGTTCGTCGACTTCTACAACGACGCCCAGCCGATCACCCTCCGCCTCCACCAGCTCAACCTCCTCCCCGGAATCGGGAAGAAACTCCGCAACGACGTGCTCGACGAGCGCAAGCGGGCGCCGTTCGAGAGCTTCGAGGAACTGGAGGAGCGGATCGCGGGCCTCCACGATCCCAAGGGCGTCCTCGTCGACCGAATTCTGGAAGAACTCCGCGACGAGGACCTCAAGTACCGGACGTTCGTGGAGTAGAAGTCACCGCTCGATACGCAGCGCCGTAATCAGTAGCACCAGCAACACCGACCCGACGACGACGGCGACGACGCCCCAGAGGACGAGCCGTCGATTCGGCCCCGCGACTCGTTCGGCGAGCGGGACGAACACGCGCAGGTCGAAAAGAACCACGAGAACGGCCCCGACGAGGTCGAACCCCAGATCCAGCAGGGTGTCGATCCACCCGTAGTGGACGAGAACGGGTTCGATGTCGAACTGCTCGCCGAGTTCCCGCGCGATAAGTTCACCGAGTTCCCACAGGATGCCCGCGGCGAACGTTAAGAGGACGGTCGCGGCGGGGACGGCGCCGAACGGCGCCGCGCCGGCGTAGCCGACGACGACGACGGCGTGAAACAGCGCGGCGACGAGCGCCGCGGAGACGAAGTGGGTGACGTGATCCCACCACCAGACGGAATCGTACGGGCCGAGCATCCCGATGGCGTGCAGGAGGCCGGCGACACCGAGCCACAGGGGGAGCGCCGGGCCGGCGACGAAGACCGCGGCTCGTTCGAGCGCCCACGGGAGGAGCGTGACGGCGAGAGCGACGAGGGCGTTGACCGCCGCGGCGACGTTCCGCTGGCGACCGGCTTCGACGAGCGTCGCGAGGATGCCGAACTGGAGCAACGCGACGACGACGGATGCGGGACCGATCACGACGTGGCGTCACGTGGTCCACGCGTCGGTATGATTCTTTGGTGATGGCGACGACATCCGGGAAACGGGAAATTTACCCCGGTTCGCGCGTTATCGGTGACGATGACAGCGTCGCGCGATCCGGATCGGTTGCTCCAGCGGGCAGGTGTACGTGGAAACCCCGACCGGGATCAGCACTTCCTCGTCGACGAGCGGGTGCTCGATCGGTTGCCGACGTATCTGCCGGCCGACGCCGACCGGAGTCACGTCCTCGAAATCGGCGGTGGCACCGGTGCGCTCACCGACCGCCTGCTGGCGACGAGTGATCAGGTGACCGTGATCGAGCGCGATCCGGATCTCGTGGCGTTCCTTCGACAGGAGTTCGCGGACGAGCGGGCGGCGGGCCACCTGACCGTGCGCCAGGGCGACGCTCTCGAAATCGATCTGCCGGCCGACGCCACCGCGAGCGTTTCGAACCTGCCCTACGGCGTCTCCAGCGAGATCACGTTCCGTCTGCTCCCGCTCGGCATCCCGACCGTCCTCATGTTCCAGCGGGAGTTCGCGGAGCGTATGGCCGCCGAACCAGGGACGAGCGAGTACGGGCGGCTGTCGGTGAGCGCCCAGCACTACGCCGCAGTGGAGGTAGTCGAACCGGTGCCGCCGGAGGCGTTCTCGCCGCCACCGGCCGTCGACAGCGCGGTGGTGCGAACGACGCCCCGGGCCCCCGACTACGAGGTAGACGACGAGGACTTCTTCCTGCGGTTCGTGAAGGCAGTGTTCACCCAGCGTCGGAAGACGATACGGAACGCCATCCGCAACACGGCCCACATCTCGGGACTGGACGATCCGGACGCGGTCGTCGCGGCGGCCGACGAGGAACTCGTCTCGAAGCGCGCGGGCGATCTGGCACCGGACGACTTCGCCGCCCTCGCCCGCCTCGCCGTCGAGCGGGGTGGGACGGATGGCTAATCTGCTGGCGATCGCGGACGGATCGACGGTCGGGCGAACGGTCGCGACGCTACTCGTCGTCGCGGCCGTCCTCGCCGTGCGGTTCGGCGCCCGCCGGTGGCGACGGGGTCGAGAGTCGACGAAGCAGTCGCTCCCGAACGTCACGGTGTCGGCGCTCGTCACGCTGGCGACCGGAGGCGGCATCATCGCGGTCGTCCTCCTGTGGGATCTGATCGGGCCGCTCCAGCGCTCCTACCGGAGTCTCGGGCTGGAGGACATCGCCGGGCGCGTGTTGCTCTCGGTGGTCATCCTCGCAACGACGTACGCGCTGACGGGCTTCGTGGGCCGCGTAATCGGCGAGTTCACCGGTCAACGCTCCACCATCAGCGAACACCAGCGCGAAATCATCTACCGACTCACACAGGTCTCCCTCTACACGCTCGCCGTGCTGGTGGTGGTAGGGCTATTCACCCAGAACCTCGGGAGCCTCATCGTCGGGGCGGGCTTTCTCGGCATCGTGGTTGGGATGGCGGCCAGACAGACGCTGGGCGCCGCTCTCGCGGGCTTTGTCCTCATGTTCTCTCGGCCGTTCGAGATCGGTGACTGGGTCGAGATCGGTGACCGCGAGGGGATCGTCACGGAGATTACCATCGTCACGACGCGCATCCAGACGTTCGACGGGGAGTACGTGATGCTCCCGAACGACGAGGTGAGCGGCCAGCCGATCACCAACCGGACGCGCAAGGGCCGCCTCCGCATCGAGGTGGAGGTCGGCGTCGACTACGATCACGACCCCGAGCGCGCGGCCGAAATCGCCCGAGAGACGGTGCGCGGTCTCGACGAGGTGTTGCAGGTGCCGACGCCGCAGGTGGTCGGCAAACGCTTCGGTGACTCCGCCATCGTCCTCGGGGTGCGGGTGTGGATCGATAACCCGAGCTCCCGGCGGATGTGGCGGGCGCGAACGGCCGTCATCGAGGCGGTCACCGACGCCTTCGAGGAGGAAGGGATCAAGATCCCGTTCCCGCAGCGCGAACTCATGGGCCGGACCGAGGAAGGTGGCTTCGCCATCGCCGAGAGCGCTGACCGGGCAGCGCCGACGCCCGACGGAGGCGGGGACGGGGATGAGTGACGACGACACGAGCGCCGGCGAGTCCGGGGACACGACTACCCGCGACGATCTCGCGGAGCGCCGTGGACTGGAGCGTGAGGTGTACCAGCCCGCGGAGGACTCCCGTCTCCTCGCAGAGGCGGCGGTCGAACACGCCCGTGGCCGAACGCTCGAAGTGGGCACGGGATCGGGCTGGGTGGCCGAGCGGATTGCGACGGAGACGGACGCCGAGGTCGTCGCCAGCGACTACAACCTCGCGGCCTGCCGGCAGGCACGGGACCGGGGGGTGCCGGTCGTCCGCGCCGACCTCGTGGAACCCTTCCGTGACGAGGCGTTCGACACCGTCGCCTTCAACCCGCCCTACCTCCCCACCGATCCGGACAACGAGTGGGACGATTCGATGGAGCGGGCGCTCTCCGGCGGCGAGTCCGGCCGCGAGGTGATCGATCCCTTCCTCGATACGGTGGGGCGGGTGCTCCGGCCGGACGGCGTCGTCCTCCTCCTCGTGAGCAGTCTCACCGGGTTCGAGACGGTCGTCGACCGCGCGGAGGCGAACGGTTTCGCCGTCTCGACGGTCCGGCAGGAGTCGTACCCCTTCGAGGTGCTGTCGATCCTTCGACTCGAATAATAACTGTAGGACATATTTTGGTTTAGCAAATATTAAGCGACGGCATCACCAAGCCAAATTCGATGACCGAACTGGTCGCCACCACACCGGGACTGTATCCGCTTCCCGACTGGGCGAAAGACGAACTATCGGAGCTGAAAGGCCATCAGAAGGGCGATCTCGTCAGCGGCGACGAGGGGCCGGAGATCGTCGACGCCTACGATCGCGCGCGAAGCGAGGTCGTCGACGCGCAGGTCGACGCCGGCCTCGACCGCGTCGTCGAGGGACAGCTTCGCTGGGACGACATGCTCGCCCACCCGCTGACGGTTCACGAGAACGTCGAGACGGGCGGGATCGTTCGCTACTACGACAACAACAACTTCTACCGCGACCCGCAGGTACGGGGCGAACTCACGCCCTCGGGCGACGTGGCCGCCGAACTGGATGCCGTCGACGCCGACGACCTGCAGGCCGTTCTGCCGGGCCCGTACTCGCTCGCCGACCTCGCGACCGACGAGTACTACGGCGACGAGGCGGACTTCCTCGACGCTATCGCCGAGTTCCTCGCTGGCGAGGTCGACGCGTTCCCGAGCCACGAGACGCTGTTCCTGCTCGAACCCTCGCTGGTCGAGAACGCGCCGGACGAGGACACGAACGAACGCGCGAGCGCCGCCATCGACGCGGTGGCCGACGCCACCGACGCCGACGTGGTCGTCCACACCTACTGGGGCGCAGTGCCGGAGAAGACGTACGCGCACCTGATGGACGCCGACGTGGACGCCATCGGCTTCGACTTCGTCACCGACGCCGACGCCTCGCTCTACAACATCAACGAGTACGGCACGAAATCGCAGATTTCGATGGGCCTCGTCGACGGCCAGAACACGCTCGTCGAGTCGCCGGAGACGATCCGCGACCGCGTCGAGTGGGTCGACGACAACACCCACACCGACTTCGAGCGAGCCTACGTCACCTCCAACACCGAACTGTTCTACCTGCCGGTGAACAAGTTCGAGGACAAACTCGCGGCGCTCGGTGACGCCGCCGCGCTCGCGGAGGTGGACGCATGAGCGAGAACAACCGCGAGCAGTTCCGCCCCGACGACCACCCGAACGAGCACTTCCTGCTGACCTCCATCGTCGGCTCCTACCCGAAGCCCAAGTGGCTCAACCGGGTGTCCGACCTCGCGGACGACCCCGATTCGAAGTTCACGGAGGACCACCTCCACGAGGCCCACGACGACGCCTGTCGCGTCATCATCGACGAACATGAGCGGACGGGGCTGGACACCGTCTCGGACGGCGAGATGCGCCGCAACGAGATGGTCGAGTTCTTCGCCGACCGCATCGAGGGCTACGAGTTCAACGGGCCCGTGAAGGTGTGGGGGCACAACTACTTCGACAAGCCCTCCGTCGTCGACGACGTCGAGTACGACGAGTCGTGGCTGGTCGACGAGTTCGAGTTCACCCACGCCGCCGCGAGCAAGCCGGTGAAGATGCCGATCACCGGTCCCTACACCCTCGCCTCGTGGTCGTTCAACGAGGCCTACGAGGACGACGCCGAACTCTCCTACGCGCTCGCGGATCTCGTCAACGAGGAGATCGAAGCGCTCGTGGAGGCGGGCGCACGCTACATCCAGATCGACGAACCCGCGCTGGCGACGACACCGGACGACTACGCCATCGTCGGCGAGTGTCTGGACCGCATCGTCGCGGACATCCCCGACGAAGTGCGCATCGGCCTCCACGTCTGTTACGGCGACTACTCCCGCATCTACCCCGAACTGCTGGAGTACCCCATCGACGAGTTCGACGTGGAACTCTGTAACGGCGACTACGAGCAGATCGACGTGTTCACCGACCCCGAGTTCACGACCGACCTCGCCCTCGGCGTCGTCGACGTGCACACGACGGACGTGGAGAGCGTCGAGGAGATCAAGGAGAACATCAAAGAGGGCTTCAAGGTCGTTCCCCCGGAGCGCCTGACGGTCAGCCCCGACTGCGGCGTGAAACTCCTGCCGCGTGACGTGGCGCGCCAGAAAATCGAGAATATGGTGACGGCGACCCGGGAGATCGAGGCCGAACTCGACGCCGGCGAGATCGATCTCGGGCCGGAAGTTAGCGCGGATTAGTTCTCGACCATCACTTCGGTCGCCTTGATGACGGCGCTGAGCTCTTTCCCTTCCTCGACACCGAGGCGGTCGACCGATCCCGACGTGATGACGGCGGTGACGACCTGATCGGCGTCGAGTTCGATCTCGACTTCGGCCATCAGGCCGTCGGTTTCGACGCTCTGTACGGTTCCACTGAGCCGGTTACGGGCACTGAGTGCCATCGCTCCGAGTAACGTCCGCCGAGGCCTTAAATTAATAGTGAGTGACACGTTCTCGCTCGGCGTCGGGTTGCTCTCATTCGCCGTCGGCTATCAGTACGTATCCCAGTAATCCCCAGACGACGAACTCGGCGTAAAACGACGGCGTCCCGAGGTAGTGCTGGAAGAAGGCGATGGGCGGGAGATCGACCGCGGGCGTGTGTTCGATTGCCGGCCACGCCAGAAATAGAATATCGTCCGCTCGGCCGTTGAGAAGCATGTGAGCGGCGTCGAGGAGGAGATGTGACGCCCAGCCGAGCCAGAGCGGCGTCCACTCGCGGCGGAGGAAGACGACGGCGAAGCCCACGACGAGCAGGAGAAGCGAGTGCCCGGCCGACTGGTAGAGGTCGACAATCCCGACCATCGCCGCCGGCTTGTCCACGAGGTCGGGGAGGGCCGCGCCGGCGACGAGCAGGGGGATCGAGAGGTCCACCATCTCCCGAGGACGTACGCCGCGACGAGATGCGTGGGAAACAGCATCTGACGGCGTGTGAGGGTGTCGAGCGTATAGCCCTGTTGCTCACCCGTCGACTTACGCCGCGAGAGTCGACTGTCGGTCGGCGTAGCGGTGGTATCCCTCGCGAGCACCGACGGCGAGGAGGACGCTCCCGACGAACGCCAGGAGTCCGGCTTCGGCGGTCGGCGACACGGCGTCGACGGCACCCCAGCCGACGGCGACACCGACGACGAAGCCGACCTGCAGGAGGCAGACGGCGGCGACGGCGTGGCGACGGGTTGCGGCGTACAGCGACCCGACGGCGGCCGTCTCGGCCGCGGCGTGGAGGGCGAGGACGGCCGCACCGAGGAGGCCGAGTGCGGCGTCGGCAGCGTAGACGGTGGCGAGGACGACGCCTTCGAAGCCGCGGTGGAAGGTCACCGCACCGAGCGCGGCGTCCGCGCAGGCACCACAGTCAGTGACAGAGCGAGTACGGACGAGGGCGACGGCCCCCGCGCCGACGACGCCACCGAAGAGCGCGCCGGATGGCCGGTCGGCCACGGCGAGGACGAGCGAGAGGCTGCCGAGCGCGAGGACGAGGAACGGGACGGCTCGCCGCCAGCGGGGCAGGCGGTCAAGCGCCGCGAGGATGAGACCGCCGCCGAGGAGACTGGCGACGACGGAGCCGACGACGACGGCGGGGAAGGTGACGCCGACGGCGCGCTCGGCCGCACCGTGGGCGGCCACGGGGGCGGCGAGGAGGGCCGTGCCGACGGCGGCGGTGACGGCCCGGCGGAGCCGTCGGCTGGCAGTGGTCGGACGGCAGTGGAGTACGTGGTGGAACATGGAAGGGAGGGCTGACGATGGTGTGTGGCGGGGAGTGGGAATCAGATCAGACCGCGTCGGGGCCCTCCTTGCCCGTGCGAACCTGAATCGCGTCGTCGACGGGCATGATGAATATCTTGCCGTCGCCGGGTTCACCCGTGTGGGCGGCGTCGCGGATGGCGTCGGCCACGTCCGAACCGTCCACGTCGGCGACGACGCACTCGACTTTCGTCTTCTGGTGGAGGTCGACGGTGTACTCCTCGCCGCGCCACTGGCCCTTCTTCGCGGGCTGGGAGCCGCGGCCGGAGACGTTCGAGACGGTGATCGAGGGAGCACCGGCTTCGGCGACGGCCTGTTTCACCGCGCCGAGCGTGTCCGGGCGGATGTAGGCGATCACCATCTCGATCTCAGTCATCGTCGGACACCCCCGTGCCGTCGGCGGCGGTCGTACCGCCCGGCCGCCCCGCGCTGCCGACGGTGTTGTCGCCGAATTCGGGGTAGGTGACGATGCCGTGTTCCGAGGAGTCGAGCCCCTCGCGTTCGTGTGCCTCGCTCACCCGGGCCCAGCCGAGAGCTTTCAGGAGCCCGTAGATGAGGAAGGTGATCACGCCGGCCCACACTGCCAGCACGACGACGCCGACGATCTGGGTCACCAACTGGGAGACCGAGAAGGCGGCGGTCGTGTTGACGAAGGGGTAGGCGAGGGCGCTGAGGAGACCCGCGGAGCCGTGAACCGGGAAGACCGCACACACGTCGTCGATGCCGAACTTCTCCAGCAGATCGAAGACGAGGACGACCTGCACGCCGGCGATGAACCCGACGACGAGCGTCGCGGGCCAACTCGCCACCGCCGCGATGGAACAGACGCTGACGAGACCGGCCAGCAGGCCGTTTGCGGTCATGAGGCTGTCGACCTTGCCGCTACGGACGACGCTCACCGCGGCAGCACCGATGCTGCCGGTGCCCATGACGAGGGCCGTGTTGATCGCGACACGACCCGCGTAGGCGTAGTCGGCGAGTGCGAGTTCGCCAGCGTCGGTGACCTGGAAGACGTTGACGGCGGTGCCGACGTTGAAGCCGTACCAGCCGAACGCGAGGATCAGCGTCCCGAGGATGGCGTAGGGCAGGGAGTGGCCGGGGATGACGTTCGGGGAGCCGTCGGCGTCGAACCGGCCGACACGCGGGCCGACGATGTACGCCGCGACCAGCCCGCAGACACCGCCGGTCATGTGGACGACGGCGGCACCGGCGAAGTCCTGGAAGCCGAGGACCGAGAGGAAGCCGCCACCCCACGTCAGGCCGGTGGCGACGGGGTAGATGAGTGCCCCGACGAGCACCGTGAACACGAGGTAGCCACGCAGTTGGGCGCGTTCGGCGACGGCACCGGAGACGATGGACGCGGCGACCATCGAGAACGCGGCGCCGAAGAGGATGCTCGCCCACGCCGTCGATCCGCCGGAGTAGTAGGCGTAGGCACTCGCGAGGCTGACGCCGCTACCCGAGGTGATTCCCGCGACGATAGCCGAGACGCCGACGCCGACAATGAAGTACGCGAGGACGCCGACGCCCCACGTCAGGACGTTCTTCGTCAACTGGTTCGCGACGTTCTTCGAGCGGACCTGCCCGGATTCGAGCATGCCGAAGCCCGCGTGCATGAAGAACACGAGGAAGGTGGCGACCATGACCCAGAGGAGGTTGACCCCCTCGGCGACGACGGACGGATCGATCTGCAGGAACCCCGTCATCAGTCGTCACCTACCGAGGTCAGGTCGTGTTCGGTGTGGCACGGCTCCGGCGGGAGCGAGATCGAGGGGTTGCTGTCGAGGAAGCCCTCGGGCTTGAGGTGGAAGCTCGCGATTTCGACGGGTAGGACCGGCCAGTCCTCCGCACGAGTGACGTGGTTGACGCCGAGCGTGTACCACAGCACCACGTCCTCGCCGACGATGTCGCGGTCCTGTTCGGTCCACTCCGCCAGTCCCGTCGTCTCGTCGTTCTGGTTGGGGTAGTCGCCCGCCGCGAACTGTTCGTCCTCGTCGTACGGCGTCACCCAGAAGTTGTTGTGGATGAAGCCGGCGCGGCGCTTCACGCTCGACGTGGGCTTGGCCGGCGACTTCACGTTCGAGTGGGGTTCGAGTTTGAAGCCACACGGCCGTCCGTAGGAGTTCGTCGTCTCCGTACTCTCGACGCGCCAGTGTTTCCCCTTCAGCGGGTCGATGTCGTCGCGGGCCTCCTGTTCGGTCTCCAGCAGCGTCTCCGCGGCCTTGAACCCGTTCTTGCGCTCGCTGCCGATGGGTTCGTTGTGGACCTCCTTCACCCGGTTCGGCGTGTCGTCGATGTCGAAGTCCAGCCGGAAGTTGAAGTGATGCTGGTGGATGGGCGTCTTGACCTGCGGGGCGACGACTTCGTACTCCTCGTTGCTGTCGGTGGAGTCCGAATCCGCCGGCACCGCACCGTTGGAGTCGATGCCCGTCAGGCGGACTTCGCCCTCGATGGAGCCGTCGGGGTAGAAGTACCAGTAGAAGCCGTAGTCGTAGTTGTAGACGGTCGCGATGAAGGAAACGACGAGACGACGACGGCGACGGACTTCGGTGTGGCCCTTTCGCCACTCCGTGTGTTTCCAGAGGACGCCGTCGTCCTCCTCGTGCATACAGATGGCGTTGGGCATCGTCTTCGGATCGCCGTTGGTGTCGTTCATCACCACGTCGAAGTAGTGCATCTCGCCGAGGCAGTCACAGCCCTCGGTCAGCACGTTCGCCATCCGGCCGACGTGGAACTCACCGATGTCGAAGGCGTCCTTCCAGGAGTGGTTGGGGTCGCTGTCGCCGTAGGGGACGGCCATCTCCGAAGCGGACGCGCGGTGGAGCACCTTCCGTTGCTCGCCGTCGTCATCGAAGGTCACGTCGTGGAAGACGAGACCCTCGCGGGGCGTCCAGCCGACCTGGAACTCCCAGTCCAGCCACTCGACGGTCTGGCCGTCGACCTCGAAACTCGGGCCCTCGGGTTGCACCACGTCGAGGTGTTTGAAGTCGTCGCGGGTGTCGACCCGGTCGGCCCGGAAGTCGGCGTCCTCCGGCGGCAGAGGACTGTCCTCGTCGACGACGCCGTTGTCCTCGATTTTCACGACCTCCATCTCGTCGAGGTCGACGAAGGCGAACAGACCCTCGATGGGGCGGGCGTAACCGTTGTCCTCCTCCTCGGTCCGAATCCACGAGAGGCCGCGGACGAGTCGCCGGTCGTCGTGGGAGTCGGGTTCGAACCCGCTCGCGGGCCACGGATCGACGATCGCCAGATCGAAGTTCTCGACGCCGCGCTTGGCGGCCGCCTCCTGCCACTCGGGATCGTTGATGACGGCCTGTTCGGCCTGTTCGACCTCCGGCGGCGTGATCGCGGGCTGAACGCCCTCGATGTGTTCGACACCGAGGAGTTCCTCACCCGTGATCGACACTGTCGCTTCGTACGTCTCGCCGTCCTGTCGGACGACGATGAACGCCTCGCGGTCGAAGTGATCGCCGTCCTCGTACGCCTTGACGAACTCCTTCTCCGGTTCGTCGAGGACGACGTTGTGATACACCGCGTCGTCGGCCACGTCCCACTCGGCTTCAAGGACGTCGACGGCGGCCGAAATCTCCTCGGTCGCGAGGGGGTCGAGCGGGTGGGTCACCGCCGTCTCGTCGAGGTCTACTGCCATTCGGTGATCACCCCATCGATTGCCTCCATCACTAATCGTTCGTCGTTCTTTATCGCATATCGTTGGTCGATCATCGTCTGAATCACGTAGAATAGACGACGGTGTGTTGCATTATACCTAATTCACCACTCCCGAGTGGTAAACGGTGAAAAATGAATACAATCGTTTGCCTCAAGACGGATTATCAGGACAAATTGCAAGTAGTATGAGGTTCAGGGAGACACATGCATAGTCAGTCTGAGATGTACCTACAGGAGATGGGGCTCTCGGAGTACGAGGCGTCGACGTACGTCGGCCTGTTACAGGGTGGGACGTCGACGGCGAAGGAAGTCGCGAATCGGGCGGGGGTGCCGCAGTCGCGCGTCTACGGCGTCCTCGACTCGCTGAAGACGAAGGGGTTCGTCGTCGTCCAGGAAGGGCGACCGAAGAAGTTCGGGCCGGTCGAAGCGAACCGGGCCGTCTCCCAGTTTCGGGAGTTCAAGCGACGCGAACACGTCCGGAAACTCGACGAGATTCAGGGCCTGGGCGAACACTTCCTGAACGCCGTCGACGACGCCGACTACGGCACGGCGACGGACGAGGTAGACATCAGTTGGTCGTATCCGAACCGCCACCACATCCTCGAAAAGCTCGAACGGCTCGCGGAGGACGCGAGCGAGGAGATACTGATGATCACGACGCCGGAGAGTTTCGAGCGCATCGCCAACCACCACGCCGAACTCCTCGCGGCCAAGGCCGCGGCAGGCGTCGAGATTCGGGCGCTGATCTCCGACGACCGCGAGATAGACGCGGCGGTGCGCGACCGGACGACCGAGATGATGGAAATGCGGTTCGTTCAGGACATCCGTGGTCGGCTCTACACCTACGACGGCACGAACGTCCTCCTGGCGTTCAAGGCACCGAACGACGACGGCTACGTCGGCATCTCGACGACGAGCCCCCACCTCTACGCGACGCTCTCACAACTCTTCGAACTGCTGTGGGAAGACGGCGAGCCGGTGTGAGTCTACGCCGTCACCAGATGCCGCCGGTGCGCCTCACGCCCGCCGACGGCGAGGAGGACACCTCCGACGAGTGCGAGAATCCCGGCCTCGACACCGGTGGGCACGGCGTCGACGACGCCCCATCCAGCGGCGACGCCGACGACGAAGCCGGCCTGCACGAGACAGACGGCACCGAGAGCGTACCGACGCCCGGCAGGGGCGTACAGCGAGCCGACGGCGGCCGTCTCGGCGGCGGCGTGGACGGCGACGACGAGCGCCCCGAGGACGCCGAGGGCGGCGTCGGCGGCGTAGACGGTGGCGAGGACGACGCCCTCCAGCCCTCGGTGGAGCGTCACGGCGCCCAGCGCGGCGTCGGCACAGACGCCGCAATCGGTTACCGCTGCGTCGCGGGCGAGAAAGACGATGCTCGCGCCGACGAGCGTCCCCGCGACGGCCGTCGTCGCCGAGCGCGTGAGCGCGAGGGTGAGCGCGGCGCCGCCGAGCGCGAAGACGAGGAGGGGGACCACGGCCCGGTGGAGCGGTGCCGAGGGCCGGCGGACACGCTCGTACACCACGAACACGAGGCCGCCACCGAGGAGGCTGACGACGACGACGCTCACTACCACCAGCGGGAAGCCGAGGCCGGTCGCGGCGGCGCTCACGCCGTGGGCGGCCGCGGGCGTCGACAGTGACGCGAGGCCCGCCAAGACGGCGAGCCCGCGCCGGAACGAGGTGGTCATTTCCACGGATTTGGGACGAGGTCAGCCTGCACCTGCGCGCCGACCTCGATTCGGCAGTCGGAGCGTGGCTCGGCCACACAGAGCAGGACGTACCCGTCCTGCCGGTGGCGGGGCTTCAGCCCGTTGGGACGGTCGACATGGACGAGGTCACCCTCCAACAGGCGGCCGGTACAGGTGCCACAGGCGCCGTACAGGCAGCCGTACGGGACGCCGAGGTTCTCCCGTTCGGTGGCGTCGATGACCGTCTCGCCGTCGGCGACCTCGATGGTCGCCTCGCCGCCGTCGCGCCACTCGAGGGTGACCCGATGCATCTACTGCCAGACGTCGCTGGTGCAGTCGCCGCCGGGCCAGCGGATCTCGTGGGCGCGAGCCGGGCCGCCCGGCGCGTCGCCGAAGTCGACGAGGAAGTCCTCGTCGAGTTCCATCCGTCCCTCGTCGGGGTAGACGTCCGCCTTCATCATCAGCGAGCCCTGTTCGCCGATTTCGGGGTAGAACTGGTTGTCCCACGAGGAGAACAGGGACGTGGTCCAGTAGACGCGCTTGCCGTCACGGGAGAGCTGGAGCATCTGGGGCGCGCCACGGATTTCGGTGCCCTGAATCTCCTGCCGGTCGGCGAAGTTGCCGCCGGCCCAGATCCGGTCGACCAGCCGGGGGTTGCCGAAGTCGCTCACGTCGTACATCCGCATGTCGCCGTGCAGCCAGTTCGAGAAGAACAGGTACTGGTCGTCCAGCGAGAGGACGATGTCGGTAACCAGACCGGGGACGGGCATGTCCCAGTCGGGGTGTTCGCGGTCCTCGACATCGATGACCACGTCCCAATCCCAGTGACCATCGCTTTCCTCGTAGAAGTGGATGATGTTCGAGGAGAGTGCGGCGCCGACGAACCCCTGGGTCTCCTCGGGGTTGTGCGACATCCGCACTTCGAGCGGGATGAGCCCGTCCTCGCCGAACTCCAGGGTCTGCCGATGTTCTTTGGCATCCCAGTCCCAGATGTGGATGCTGTCGCCGTACTTGCCTTCTTCCACGTCGTCGAGGTCGAATCCGGGGTAGTAGGTCTCCGGGGCCGCCCACTCCGACGAGATCAGCACGTTGTGACGGGGCTGGTACCAGTAGTCGTAGTTCATCTCCATCTCGCCGCGGTCGACCTCCCAGTGACCATCGATGGAGAAGTCCTCCTGGTCGAGCTGGAGGAAGCCGCCCGGCAGTCCGCCGTCGGCGTCCCCGAGCATACTGATGACGATCTTTCCGCCGGGCACGCAGTGAACCGTGTGCGGTGCCGACAGGTCGTATTCGAACACTTCCTCGGGCTCGATGACCTTCTCGATCTCCATGTTCCGCGGATCCTCGGCGTCGAGGATGTGGATCCGCGAGGACCGCTGACCGGGGACGATGAGGTGATCCCGCACCAGGCCCTCGGTGTGACACGACGACGAACAGGTGTTCCAGCCGAAGTGGTGGAGTTCGTCGCCCTTGTTCGGCATCTCGACGGTATCGACCAGTTCGCTGTACGTGTCCGATTCGGGGTCGAGGTCGACGACGCCGATAAAGTCGGAGCCGTCGACGTCCATCCCGACGCGGAGCGCGATGACGAACGCCGTCTTCTCGCGTTCCGACTCGGTCCGCATCGCCCCGGGCGTCGGGTAGCCCGGTCCCTCTACTTCGTGGTGTTCGTGTCCGTGCTCTTCCGTCGACTGGCTTGGTTCGTCAGTACTCATGGCAGACACTATCATACACAGGACACACATAAATAATGATTGAGTTGTCGAGCGACAACACGTGTTGGCCGGTCTACCTTAGGGAAGTATTATGCGCTGGCCGGCGTACTCCGGGGTGTGTTGGCGGTGCCCCACGGCGATCCGGAGGAAATCTGATGCGCGAGTTCACGTTCGACATCGTGTACGAGAAGGGAGCCGATCAGGTGATGGACGTGTTCATCGAGTACCCGACGCTCGTCGCCGAAGCGTTACACGGCTGCGTGAGCGGGGACAGCTTCTGGCGCGTCGAGCGGCTAACCGGCCCGACAGCGGCGCTCGATGCGGTCGAACGACTGCTCCTCGACGAGACGGTTCGGACCGCGTCGGTGACCGAGACGGACTGTCGGGCCACACGGACCCACGACGTACTGGACCGGTCGGACAACGAGCGCGTGATCTACACCCACCTCGAAGGAATCGAGAACGGCGACACCATCCAGACGCTCTCGGCCCGGTATCTCCCGGCTGGATCGCTCTTTTGCACCATTCGACGGGAGGAACGACACGGCTGGCGCATCTGCATGCAGTCGGACGAGAAGGTGGGCCTGCTCTACGACGCCCTGAGCGCGAATCTGCGCTCGGGGCTCTCGTTTCGTATGGGTCACCTCGGCGAAGCCGAGGGGTGGGGACACGACTCGCTGGGTTCGGTCTCGCTCCCGCCGGATCAACGACGGGCGATGCGGGCCGCGCTCGACCACGGCTACTACCGAACGCCGCGCGAAATCACGCTCGACGAGCTAGCAGAGATTATGGACGTGCCGCGGTCGACGCTCTCGTACCGGCTGCGCCGAGCGGAAGAAAGACTCGTTACCGGGTATCTCGGCGAGACGTAGCTACTCGTACAGCCAGGTCTCGTCGATCCGCTCGTAGTCCTGCAGTTCGTCCTCGTCGAAGAAGAGGTCGATCTCGCGCTCGTTCGCGCCCTCGTCCTCGTGGTCGGAGCCGTGGATGACGTTGCGGCCGAGGTCGAGACCGAAGTCACCGCGGATGGTGCCCGGATCGGACTCGGCGGGGTCGGTCTCGCCCATCATGGTGCGGACCTGCCGGGTGGCGTCCTGCCCCTCCCAGACCATCGCCATGACGGGCCCGGAGGTGATGAAGTCGACGAGGCCCTCGAAGAAGGGCTTGCCCTCGTGTTCGCCGTAGTGTTCGTGGGCGAGTTCGTCGGAAATCTGCATGAACTTCGCGCCGACGAGTTTGAGGCCGCGGTCCTCGAACCGCGAGATGATCTCGCCGATCAGGCCCCGCTGGACGCCGTCGGGCTTGACCATCACGAAGGTGCGCTCGGCGTCGCTCATTCCTCACCCTGACCGCCGGCGGCCTGGCCTTCCTGGGTCCACTCGAGATCGCGCGCCTCGCGGCCGAGGAAGTAGTTCTTCTCGGCCTTCGAGTCCTTGAAGTGCAGGATGGTGCCGTCGGTCTTGACGTACATCGTTCCGGTACCCGGTTCGATCTCCTCGCCCGAGTAGTCGCAGGTGCGTGTGTCGACCATTACTGTCCTCCGATGGAGTCGGCGTCGCGCTGTGTCTCGCGCAGTTGCAGGATGTCGCCCTCGCGGACGGGACCCAGCACGTTGCGCGTGATGATTCGCCCCTGGTTCGATCCCTCCTGGATGCGACATTTGACCTGCATGGCCTCGCCGTGCATCCCGGTCTTGCCCACGATCTCGATGACTTCCGCCGGCATCGAGTCGCTGGCACTCTCTTCGGCGCTCATGGTCGCTTACCGGAGGTCCTCGACCTTCGTGGCGATGTCTTCGACCTGTTCTTCGGCGTCGCCCGCGTCAACGATGGCGGCGGCGGCACTGCCGACTTCGAGGCCGGCCGCGTGGCCCACGTCGTCCTGCGTCTCGACGAACACGTACGGAATCCCCTTCTCGTCCGCGAGTTCGGGGAGATGCATCACGATCTCCTCCGGCTGGACGTCCTCCGCGATGACGACCAGATCCGCGTTCCCACGCTCGACTGCCTTCGTCGTCTCGTTGGTGCCTTTCTTTACGCTGCCTGTGTCTCGCGCTACTTCGAGCGCCTCGATGGCGCTCTCGGCGAGATCCGCCGGAACATCGAAATTGACGTAAACTGACATGATTTGTACCCCCCGCCCGTGGGCTCGCGCACCTCACCAGGCAGAATCCCTGATGGCGAGGCGCATCATCAACCCCGGACAGGCTGTACGCTTCAATAGCTGGGGCCCCCATAAAAGCGCTTTCAAAGCCGTCACAGCGTGTGAGCCCGGCACACGGGAAAAGGCCCTTGGTCGCCGCCGGGGTAGCGGCGGGCATGGATCTCGCCGACCGCGTCGCCGCCCTCCGGGCCGAAGCCGAGCGGGCGAACGAACGACGACTGCTGACCCTCGCCGGCGACCGTGGCCGCGGACTCGACGCCGCCCGCGACGTACTCGACGCGATGGGGGATCCGGCAGCGACGGTCGTCACTACCGGCGGCGGCGGCATCGCCGGCGCCGACCACTGCCACCCCGACCGCGCCGACCGCCTCCTCGGGACCACGCGCGATGCGGTCGTCCTCGACTGTCACGCCGGGTTCTCCGCGAACGTCCTCGGGCGCGTCGTCGGCGCCGTCGACGGCGGCGGCCTCCTCGTCCTCGTGACGCCGCCGCTCGACGAGTGGCCGGGGGACGACTACGCCGACGAACGCCTCGCCGTCCCGCCCTACACCACCGCCGACGTGACCGGTCACTTCCGCCGGCGACTGGTCGACACCCTGCGTGCCCACCCCGGCGTCGCCGTCGTCGACGTGGACGCCGGCATCGTCGAACGCGACGGTCTTACCGATCCGCCGCCGGCGCGTCCCCGAACGTCGCCGTCGACGCCGGACGATGCGACCGCCTCCGCCGCGGCGTACGACGCCTGCCTCACGAGCGATCAGGCCGACGCCCTGCACGCGCTCGAAGGCCTCCGCGACGGGGCGGCCGTCGTCGTCGAGGCCGACCGTGGCCGGGGGAAATCCGCCGCGGCCGGTCTCGCCGCCGGTAGCCTCGCTGCCGAGGGACGGGACGTACTCGTCACCGCTCCCGCCTACCGCAACGCGGCGGAGGTGTTCGAGCGGGCCGAAGCCCTGCTCTCGACGCTCGGGCGACTGGAGAACGCCGACGACGAGACCCACGACCTCACGGCGACCGGTGGCGGCCGCGTCCGGTTCACCGACCCCGCCGCGGCGGTCGACCTGCCGGGCGACCCCGACGCCCTGATCGTCGACGAGGCCGCCGCCCTGCCCGTCCGCCGACTCGCCGCCTACCTCGACGCCCCTGCCGTCGCGTTCGTCACCACCGTCCACGGCTACGAGGGGACCGGCCGCGGCTTCGACGTGCGCTTCCGTGACCGGCTGGCCGAGAGCGATCACGCGGTGATCGACGTTCGCCTCGACGAACCCATCCGCTACGCCGCGGGCGACCCCGTCGAAATCTGGGCCTTCCGCGCCCTCCTGCTCGACGCTCGCCCCGCCGCCGACCAGCTCGTCGCGGACGCGACGCCCGCGGACGCGACGTACCGCGCGCTCGACGCCGCCGCCCTCCTCGCGGACGAACACCTGCTCCGCGAGGCGTTCGGCCTCCTCGTCCTCGCACATTACCGGACGGAGCCGGACGACCTCGCGCGCCTGCTCGACGCCCCGAACCTGGACTGTCGGGCGCTCTGTATCGACGGCCACGTCGCCGCCGTCGCCCTCCTGGCCCGCGAGGGCGGCCTCCCCGAGTCGCTCCGGGTCGATATGTACGAAGGGGCGCGCGTGCGTGGAAACATGCTCCCCGACGTGCTGACGAGCCAGTTGCGCGACATCGACGGCGGGACACCCGTCGGCTACCGCGTTCTCCGCATCGCCACGCACCACGCCATCCGGTCGACGGGCTTCGGCTCCCGGCTCCTCGCCGCGTGTCACGACGAGTTCGACGCCGACGTGGACTGGTTCGGCGTCGGCTACGGCGCGACCCCGCGGCTCGTCCGCTTCTGGGAACGGAACGGCTACCGGACGGTCCACTGCTCGACGACGCGCAACGCCACGAGCGGCGAGTACTCCGCGATCATGCTCCGGCCGACGAGCCCCGCGGGTCACGACCTGCACGACCGCCACGCCCGTCGGTTCTGCGCGCGGATGCGCGACGGCCTCTCGGACGCCCTCGACGACCTCGATCCGGACGTGGCACGGGCGATGCTACGAGCGACCGACCACTCGCTCGCCCCCGACCTCACCGACCACGAGTGGCGCGTCGTCACCGCCGCGGCCTACGGCCCGGGACTCTACGACGCCGCACCGGGCGCCTTCCGCAATCTGGCGATGGCACACCTGACCGATCCCGTCGCCGACCTGTCGGCCCGGGCCGAACGCCTCCTCGTCCGCAAACCGCTTCAGGCCCACTCGTGGGAACGGGTCGCGGCGGATCTCGACTACGTCTCGACGCGACAGTGCATGCGGGCACTGGGCGAGGCGTACCGGCCGCTGGTCGACCGGTACGGACCCGAGGCGGCGCGAGAAGAGCGGCGGCGGTACGAGGAGCGGGACGGGTGACCGTTAGAGCCGAGCGTCACAGTCGAGGAACGTCGCCAGCATCACCTCGTCGACGTACTCGCCCTCGATCTTGTAGTGGTCCTCGCGCACCGCCTCGGTCTCCCAGCCGTGTGCTTCGAGGAAGGAGATGGCGTCCTCGTTGGTCGCGGGGACGCTGTTGTAGAGTTTCTCGAAGCCGTGTTCACAGGCCCAGCGGAAGCCGCGGTCGAGCAACGCGGTCCCGATGCCGTGGCCCCGGTACTCGGGGAGGAGGCCGACCGTCAGCACCGCCGTGTGTTCGAGTTTCTCCATCTCCGGCAGGTCGAGATGGACCCACCCGACCACCTCGTCGTCGACGCAGGCGACGAACACCATTCGGGATCGGGTCTCGGTGTGCCGGAGGATCACCTCCTCGTGGTCCAGCAGATCCGCCACCGTCTCCGCCTCGATGTACGTCCCCTCCCGAGCGACCTGTCGGATGACGCCGACCAGACCGGAGAGGTCGCGCTGTTCGGCCGCTCGGATCGTGTACACGAGGTCGTCCGTATCGTGTTCCTCCACGTCCTCGTCCTGATACGCGACGCTGAGGTGGTTCCCGTCCCGTCGAATGTAGCCGTCGCGGCGCAGGATCGTGAGGTGGTGACCGAACGCTTCGGGGCCGAGGTTCAGCGCGCGCCGGGCCTGATCGGCCCGGACCGTCCCCTGAGACTCGACGTACTCGTAGATGTCCCTGCGATCCTCGTGATCGAAGTTCAGTTGCTCGGTCAGCTCCATGCGACCTTGTACCACGGTAACATACTTAATTATTCGTGAATGAACGGGAGTGACCTGAAGTATCCCAGTCAGACCCGATTCTCGCGGCTCGGATCCACGTCGATGGCGTCGACCGGGCAGACGTCGACACAGAGCATGCAGTCGATACACTGATCCTCGTGGGTGGGATGTGCCTTGATTTCGCTCTCGGGGTGACCGGGCGTGTCCACCCACTTGAACACGTCGACGGGGCAGTCTTCGAGGCAGGCGCCGTCGGCCAGACAGATGTCGAAGTCGACGGCGACGTGGGTGCCGTGGATGCCGAGTTGCACCGGCGGATCGACCGGTCCCCAGACGGCGACGCCGTCCTCCTCGTCGACCTTCTCGCGCGTTCGTTCGAAGTTCGGATCGATGGCCATATCGTCGCTCCGCGACCGAGACGGATAAAGTATCGTCCGTACGTCTTCGCACCCGTCGCATGTAGTCGGGCGATCAGCGGTGCTCGTCGAGACGAGAGAACGACGGGTAGGTGTAAAGTTTCCGCGCGACCGATGACCTGTCATGGCGACTCGTCCCGCGAGAGCCGCGCTGAAGGAAGCGCTCAGCGACTGGCGTCGCCACGTCCTCGCCCTCGCTGGCGTCGTCCTGGTGTTCGGAATCGCGGCCCTCGTCGGCTCCGAGGGGGCGTACTACGGTGCGGCGTTGATTGCCTTCGTCATCTGGATGGGCTGGTTCGTACTGACCGCCGTCGAGTGGATACGCCTCGCCGAGTTCTGAGCCTCGACGGCGCACCGGCTCTCAGTCCGCGCTCGCAGGTTCGACGGTGCTGTCGGGGACGACGCCCTCGTCGGTCCATCCCCGCGTCTCGTAGTAGGTGTCGAGCGCCGTGTCGAAGTCCGGCAACTCGTAGGGCAGGTCGTCGTCCGACCGGTCGAAGCCGCGCTGGTTGTTGAAGTGGCGTTCGAGTTCAACGACGCGCCCGCCAACGTCGAGCAGATCGTCGAAGTCGGCGTCGAACAGTTTCTCGAAGCGCTCCTCGGTCATCATGCCGCGGGAGAACCGACAGATGACGCCACAGTCCTCCACCGCTCGCTTGTTCTCCAGTTCGACCAGTTTCTCCGCCTTGGCTGGCGAGAGCCCCGCCGGTTCGAACGCCTCCGACGCGTCGACGAGGGGGTACTCGTAGGCGTAGAAGGTCGCGTACATGTGATCGGCACCGCGGTTGGCGGTGGCGAAGCCGAGGCCCTGTCCGTTGAGCGTGCGACCGTCGTGAGCGGAGAAGGTCATGCCCTTGACCGTCCAGTCGCCGACGCCGAGGTCGTCGTGGAAGCGGTGGATGCCCTCCGCCAACAGATCGCCGTCGCCCTCGCGGTACGCGATGTCCTCGACCGTCTCGTGGATCAACTCGGAGTCGCCGAAGGCGTCGTTCGCCTTGAGGTAGGCCGCCACCGCGTTGCCACAGGAGATGGTGTCCATTCCCAGCCGATCACAGAGCTGGTTCGACTGCATGATGGAGACGATGTCGTCCACCTCGCAGTTGCCGCCGAAGGCCATGATCGTCTCGAACTCCGGACCCTCCGTCTCGACGCCCGACGCCTCGTCTTTCGTCGGCAGTTTGCAGGCGAACGCACACTGCGAACAGGTTCCTTTCTTGAATTTCTTCTCCTCCACCCGGTCGCCGTTGATCTGCTCGAACTTCTCGTAGCGGACGTCCTCGAAGTAGCGGGTGGGGAAGGAGCCGATTTCGTTGGCGAGATCCGTGACGCTCGCGGTCCCCTGCCGTTTCATGATGTGGTCGCTGGTCGCCGCCTCGCGGTGGATCTCGGCCGCCTCGGCGTCGATCTCCACGTCGGGAATCGCGTCGCCGTCGAACGTGATCGCCTTCACGTTCTTCGACCCCATGACCGCGCCGAGGCCGCCGCGCCCGAACGCTCGCGTCTCGCTGGTCATGATGCAGGCGAAGCGCACCCGATTCTCGCCCGCCGGGCCGATACAGACGACGTGTTCCGCCGCGAGGTCGTGTTCGGTCTCGACGTAGTCGGTGACTTCGGGCACCTCCGCGCCGACGAGGTCGGGCACCTCCTCGAAGGTGACGCCGTCCTCGCGGACGTGGAGCATCAGCGGTTCGTCGCTCCGGCCGACGAGTTCGACCGCGGCGTTACCGGTGCCGAGCAGGTTCCGGGAGACGAAGCCGCCGGCGTTGGCGGAGAGAAGCCCGTCAGTCAGCGGCGAGACGGCCGTCGCCGACGTTCGCCCGGTGAAACTCATCGATGAGGCCTGCATCGGCCCCGTCGTGAAGTAGAGGCGGTTCTCCGG
This sequence comes from Haloplanus aerogenes, assembly GCF_003856835.1. Classification (NCBI taxonomy): domain Archaea; kingdom Methanobacteriati; phylum Methanobacteriota; class Halobacteria; order Halobacteriales; family Haloferacaceae; genus Haloplanus; species Haloplanus aerogenes. Next base: position 1,433,227 of record NZ_CP034145.1, on the reverse strand, counting down.
GCCGAACGGATCGGCGTCGAACGGGATCCGTTCGTGCGCGAGACGGGTGGCGACACCCCGGCCGCCGATGAACGAGTCGAGAACGTCGTCGATGGCTTCGGTCTGGACGTGTCGCGATTCCACATCGACCGTGAGAAGTGGTCCCTCCAGCGTGAGCATGGTTGGGTTTCGGTCGGCTGCGCTATTAAACGCCTGCCCCGAATCAGCCGGCGACCGGGTCGACGTCTCGGAGTCCGCTTCGGCCTCGTCCTCGGCGCACCGCTTCGCGATCGGATCTGGGGAACGATTCTCCACGCCCGAACGGCTCTGCAAGTCACGGGGACGGCGACAGCCGGTACCAGGGTACAACGATCCGTATCACCCGGTAGGAACCACTCAAAAGCGGGTTCCTCGTTCCCGAATCCTGTCGAGGTCCGTCCGCGTGTCGACGTCCCGTCTGACACCCGGGTCCCCCGTCTCGACCAGCACCGAATCGCCGCCCGAGAGCAGGATATCCCGGCCCCCAGCGTCGCCGTCGACATCGGCCAGCGCGTCGAAATATCGAGAGTCGAACAGCACCGGATTCCCACGCTCGCCGTCGTAGGCGGCCGCCAGGGCCGTCGCCTCGTTCGCCCGATAGGCGGCCACGAGGGCGTCGACGCTCGTGGATGCGACGAGGGGCATATCCCCGAGTGCGAACACCGCACCGGCCACGTCGCTCGCGTCCCGCACGGCGCGCACCCCCGCCCGGACGCTCGTGGCCTGCCCCTCGGCGTGGTTCGGGTTTTCGACCACCGAGAAGCCCAGGCCATCGAGTGCGGCCGCGACCCGGTCGCCGTCCGCACCGACCACAGCCACCAATGGATCGACGGCCGCGTCGGCGAGAGTGCGGGCGGCGTGGCGAACCAGTGGCTCGCCGTTCAGCGTCGCCAGCAGTTTGTTTCGCTCGCCGAACCGCGAACTCGTCCCTGCCGCGAGCAGGACGCCAGCCACCCGTTTCTCGCGAACCGGATCGGCGACGGAGTCGGGCGGGTCGACGACTGGAAGGTCTGGCGTCATTCGACCACTGCGTAGGGGACGACGGCGACGCTGTCGCCCGAGGTTCGGTCGTTCTCGGTGACGAAGAAGCCGTCGGCCCGCGAGGCGCGGGTACTCGACGACAGGACGCTCGGATCGAACGTCTCGTCGTAGACCGACAGTGGCGACTCGGCGTGTCCGAGCGGCGTCGCCTCGTCTCCGTCCAACAGGACGGGAACGACGTACTCGAAGCCCGAGACGCCGATTCCCACGTCGGTCGTCAAGGTGGCGGACACCGTCGGGAGCGCCGTCTCGCCGGTGAAAAAGGCCCGGGCGACCAGCGTCGTGACGGCGTGTGCGCCGACCGGTTTACCGGGGATGGCGACGGCGACGGCACCGTAGTCGGGCAGACGAGCGACAGCGAGGGGCTTACCCGGACGGATCCGGACGCGATGGAAGAGCACCTCGCCGAGTTCCTCGAGCGCCCGCACGACGTGATCCTTGTCGCCGACGCTAGTCCCGCCGGTGGTGACGACCACGTCGTAGTCGTCAGCCAGGTCGGCGATGCGGTCACGAACGCGATGGTACTCGTCGGGGACGGTTCCTTCGTGGGTTGGCTCGTGCCCCCACGACTGGAGGAGACTCGCCAGCATCGGCGAGTCGAGGTCCCTCTGGCGCCCCTCGTGGATCTCGGTGCCGGTCGCCAAGAGGGCGGCGTCGAACCGCTCGTGCACCTCGACCGCGTCGTAGCCGAGATCACCGAGCAGGAGCGTGTCCTTCGGTGTGAGACGTTCACCCATCTCAAAGAGTCGCTCGCCTGCGCTGACGTTGCTCCCGCGCTCGTAGATGTAGGTGCCGGGCGTGATGGGATCGCCACGAAGATATCCGTCTTCGACGACCGCCTGCTCCTGTTTGAGGACGGCGTTGGCCTCCGGCGGGAGCGGTGCGCCGGTGAAGATGCGGATCGCCTCACCCGACGCGAGCGCGGGTGGTTCGTCCTCGGGGAAGACTTCCTCGTCACGGAGCGTCAGTGGATAGTCGTCGGTGGCGTCGAACGCGTAGCCGTCCATCGTCGACCGGGACACCGACGGTAGATTCCGCTCGGCGACGAGATCAGTGGCGAGGGTCCGTCCCGCTACGTCGGCGAGTGCTATCGTTTCGGTCGGCTGCTCGGCCAGAACCGCCTCCCGCAACTCGAGGAGGCGATCGGTCGTCGCCGCCCGCCACACCATCTCGCGTGTCATACACGGGTGTTAGACGCCGTTCGGTCATAAAGGGCGGAGGCACTCGGCGACGGCGTGCGGTCGACCCGGACGGGCGTTCGCTCGTCCGGATCGTCGTGATCGTTTACCGACGGTCGTCGACCGCGGGGGCAGCGACCGCCAGAACTGGCGGACGACGATCCGTATCAGACGATGTCGGCAACGCTCGTCAGTTCGATGTCGGTGTCGTCGAGGCGGTCGTGGATTGCCTCCAGAATCTCGACGACGTTCGGGGTGTCCCCGTGGACGCAGATGCTCTCGGCGGGGATGTCGAGCTGCTCGCCGGACGGCGTCTCCACGACGCCCTCGGTCGCGATGCTGATGAATCGGTCGGCGACGAGTTCCGGATCACGAGCCGTCTTCTCTTTCGGGATCACGACGCTCCGATCCGACCGGTAATCGAGGTCGACGTAGCCCTCGAACGCGGTTCGAATGGGGTACTCCTGGGCGACCTCGTAGATGTTCATGTCCGTCGCGAGGTAGATCAGATCCTCGTCGACCTCCAGGATGCCCTCGATCACCGCCCGGGCGTGCTCCTCGCTCTCGGAGAGCATCGTGTACATCGCGCCGTGGGGTTTGACGTGCTGGAACGGGACGCCGAGCTGGTCGGCGAACGCTCGCAGTGCGCCGAGTTGGTAGACAACGTAGTCTCGCACTTCCTCGGGCGAGGCGTCCATCGTTCGACGGCCGAAGCCGAGTTTGTCGGGGAGGCCCGGATGGACGCCGACATCGACGTCGTGGTCGTCGGCGAGGGCGACCGTTCGCCGCATGACGTGTGGGTCACCTGCGTGATATCCGCCGGCGATGTTCGCCGTCGTGACGTAGGGCATCACCTCGGCGTCCCGCCCTTTGGTGTACTTGCCGAAGCTCTCCCCCATGTCGCAGTTGATGTCGATGTGGTGAGCCATGGCGGCCGATACTCGGAGAGAGACCCCCCGAGAGATTAAATCCCGGGGAGGATCGGCCCGATGATGCCCGAACCGACGAACATCACGTGGATGGTCGCGATGGTTGCGAGCAGCGAGATCCAGCCGGTGTATCGCTTCGCGGCGGGCATCATGTACCCGTGAGTGAAGAGGTAGAACCCACCGAGGGTGAACGGCGCGTAGATGAGCAGATCGATGACGACACCCCACGAGATGGGGGCACCGACGGCGAAAAGCCCCACAATTAGGAGGAGTTGCACCGGAATCTGGACGAGAGCGACGATGCCGAGTGGCTTCATGTCCGCACCGTACCAGTGAATGATCGCGGCGATCAGCCAGAGCAGGCCGTACAGGAGCGGAATCGCCGTGAAGAGGAGGCTGACGGCGCCACCGAAGGTGTTATCGATCGTATGCCAGAGCCCCATGACGAACAGCGTCAGAAAGCCGGTGAATTCGACGGCTGCGATCCCCTTGAGTTCCGCCTCGTTTAGCTCGTAATCCTGGTAAATGGCGACGAACCAGACGAACAGCGGGAGGACGAGACCGGACATCCCGAACGCCGTGGCGTTAACCATGCGTTCCCCTCCCCGGTAGATATCGAGCGTGGTCTGTCCCCCGAAGCCGCGGCGTCTCGGCGTTGCGAGTGTGTTTCACGGTCTACACCAGCCGAAACGTTCATCATTGGCCATTATAAATGTATGGTACAGAATTGATATGTCACGGAGAGTAGATTGCTGTCCTGCGGTACAATTCGGCGTGACCCGTTCGCTCGCCACGCAAAGCTATAAGTAATCAGCTAGCCGCCATGTAGACGGTATGGGGAGCGATAACACACATCGTCCGAGAGTTCTAGAGGTGTACTGTTCCAGCACGGGCACGCTACACGTACTATGACACATCACGACATCGGACTGACCGTTAATGGAACCGAGCACGAACTGAGCGTCGAACCACGAACCCTCCTCGCACACGCCCTCCGGGACGAATTGGGCTATACGGGGACGAACGTCGGGTGCGAGACGACGATGTGCGGGGCCTGCACGGTGCTCCTCGACGGCGACGCCGTCAAGTCCTGTACGGTGTTGGCGGTGCAGGCGGATGGGACGGAGGTCGAGACGGTCGAGGGGCTGTCGGACGACGGCGAGTTCCACCCCCTCCAAGAGAGCTTCCAGAAGGAGCACGGCTTACAGTGTGGCTACTGCACGCCGGGCATGATGATGACCGCCCTCGACTTCCTCGAGGACAACCCCGATCCGGACGACGCGGAGATTCGGGAGGCCCTCGAAGGGAACATCTGTCGGTGTACGGGCTATCAAAACATCCTCAACGCCGTCAAATCGGCTGCCGACAACATGGGCGGCACGTCGGAGGCGGACTGAGATGCCCGACTCGATCGAAGCGAGGCAGGCCGAGAAACTCAAGGGATCGCCGGTCGAGCGCCGGGAGGACCCGGAACTGCTCACGGGTGAAGCGACGTTCACCGACGATATGGAGCCACGCGGAACCGTCCACATGGCGGTGCTCCGGAGCCAGTACGGCCACGCACGGATCGAATCCATCGACACGAGCGCAGCGGAGGAACTCGATGGGGTGCTCGCCGTCTACACCGCCGACGACGTCGAGGCGAGCGATGCGCCGGGACGGATCGAACCGATCTGGCTGTTGCCCGACCTGAAGCGCCCGCCCTATCCGATGCTGGCCCAAGACAAGGTCCGGTATCAGGGCCAACCGGTCGCCGTCGCCGTCGCTGAAGACCGCTACCGTGCGAGCGACGCCGTCGACGCTATCGACGTAACGTACGACCGCCTGGAGGCGGTGACCAAGGCGCGGGAGGCGACCGACGAGGACGCGCCGACGATTCACGAAGAGGCGCCGGACAACGTCGCCGCCGAGTGGGACGTTGGTGACGAGGAGGCGACCGACGCGGCGTTCGAGGACGCCGACCGGACGGTGTCGGTGGATCTGGTCAACCAGCGCCTCCTCCCGACGGCGATGGAGCCTCGGGTCACCCTGGCGAACTACCGCCCCAGCGCCGACGAACTCGTGGTTCACATGGGGACGCAGTGCCCCCACCTCCACCGTCGGTTCATGGCCGACATGCTCGACTTCCCGGAGCAGAAGATGCGCGTCATCGCGCCGGAGGTCGGGGGTGGCTTCGGGAGCAAGGACTCGGCACACCCGGACGAGACGCTCACCGCCTGGTGTTCGCTACAGTTGGAGCGCCCCGTGAAGTGGCAGGCGACGCGAACCGAAGCGTACGTGTCGACCGGCCACGGGCGTGGGCAAGAGACCACTGCCGAGATAGCGGTCGACGAGGACGGCTCGATCCAGGCGCTCCGGGTCGAGACGTACGGTGACCTCGGAGGGTATCTCTCCACGTGGGGACCGCTGATGCCAGCCCACGGATACGCGCTGATGCTCCCCGGCCAGTACGACGTCGAGAACGTCTACTGCGAGGTGAAGGAGGTGTTCACGAACGCGACGCCGACCGAGCCGTACCGTGGCGCCGGCCGACCCGAAGCGTCGTACGTCATCGAACGGCTGGCAACGCTCGCCGCCAGGGAACTGGACATGGAACCGACGGAGTTCCGTCGCAAGAACTTCGTCCCCCGTGACGACTTCCCGCACGAGACGGCGACGGGACTCGTCTACGACTCCGGCGATTACGACAAGACGCTGGATCGGGCCCTCGAGATGGCCGACCTCGAGGCGCTGCGCGAGAAGCAGGCCGATCTCCGCGAAGAGGGGCGATATCTCGGGATCGGGATCTCGTGTTACAACGAATCCTGTGGCTACGGTCCCTCGGAGATCATCGGTCAGATCGGTGGCCAGCTGGGGCTCTACGAGAACGGCGTCGTCAGATTCCACCCGTCGGGAGCGGTGACGGTCTACTGTGGCACGTCCGGCCACGGTCAGGGCCACGAGACGACGTACGCCCAGATCGTCGCCGACGAACTCGGCGTCGACTACGACGACATCGAGGTGATCGAAGGCGACACCGATGAAGTGCCCATGGGGATGGGCACCTACGGCTCTCGGAGCGTCTCCGTCGGCGGCAGTGCAATCGTCGAGGCGTCCCGAGAGGTCGTCGAGAAGGCGGGGACGATTGCGGCACATCACCTGGAGGTGAGCGAGGAAGACCTGGAGTTCGAGGACGGCGAATTCCAGGTCGCCGGTGCACCGGAGCGATCTATGACCATCAAGGAGGTCGCCCGCGAGGCGTATCTGGCACACGACCTCCCCGACGGTACGTCGCCCGGGCTGGAGGCCACGAACTTCTACGACCCCGAGAACCTAGTGTTCCCCTTCGGCACCCACATCGTCGTCGTCGAAGTCGATCCGGACACCGGCGAGATCGACCTCGAGCGATATATCGCAGTCGACGACTGTGGCAACCAGATCAACCCGAAGATCGTCGAGGGGCAGGTACACGGCGCCATCGCACAGGGCCTCGGACAGGGGCTCTTCGAGGGCGTCGAGTACGACGAGAACGGCACGCTCCTCACCGGGTCCATGCAGGACTACACGCTCCCCAAGGCGTTGCAGGTGCCGGAGTACGAGACCGATCACACGGTGACGCCGAGTCCGCACAACCCCCTCGGGGCGAAGGGGATCGGTGAGGCGGGGACGATTGCGGCCCCGCCGGCCGTCGTGAACGCGGTCACCGACGCACTCCAACCGTTCGGCATCGACCACATCGACATGCCGTTGACCGACGAGACGGTGTGGCAGGCGATCCAGAACGCGACGGCGGAGCCCGGAGGTGCGGACTGATGTTCCCGTCCGAATTCGAATACAGGCGTGCAGAGAGCGTCGAAGAGGCGATCACCCTCCTCGCGGAACAGGAGGGACAGACCGAGATACTGGCGGGGGGACACAGTCTCCTCCCGACGATGAAATCCGGGCTCGCGAGCCCGGACGTCGTGATCGACATCGGGGGTATCGACGACCTGCACGGCGTGGATCGGGGCGACGGAGTCGTCGAAATCGGGGCGCTCACCAGCTACAGCACGGTCGCCGGCGACGACACGCTCCACGACGCGATGCCGGCCGTCACTCAGGCCGCCGAGGCCATCGGAGACGTGCAGGTGCGCAATCGCGGAACCGTGGGGGGCAATCTCGCCCACGCCGATCCGGCGTCCGACCTGCCGGCGGCGGTACTCGCCGCGGACGCGACCCTGCACGCGGCGGGGCCAGACGGCCATCGAACCATCTCCGCGGACGACTTTTTCACCGGCCTGTACGGGACCGCCCTCGACGACGGCGAACTCCTCACGGCCGTCGAGGTGCCGACACACGACATCGGCACGTACGTCAAAAAGCCCAGCCCGTCCTCGGGCTACGCGATGGTCGGCGTGGCCGTCGTCATCGAGTTCGACGACGGCGTCGTCGACTCCGCGCGGGTCGCTGCGACAGGCGCGGTCGACCACGCCATGAGACTCCCCGTCGTCGAGGAGGAACTCGTGGGAACCACCCTCGACGAGGACGATATCTCGGCAGCGGCGGCTCACGCGACCGACGAAATCGAGGCGTTCGAACTGATGGACGACAATCAGGCGTCGGCGGAGTACCGCTCGACGCTCCTCGAAGTGTACACGGAGCAAGCAGTCACCGGAGTTACCGACCGCAGCGGCACGGCCCCGTAGGCTCGGGATCGATCCAGCGTCGGACCTGCGGATTTTTTGCCGACGGCGCGCCACGCGCAGTCGAGGACCCCGTCACTCCAGCGACGGGCGCTCGTGGATGTGGCCCTCGCGTTCCGTGAGATGAGTCGGCTCGCGACCGAATCGGATCGCCGTGACCTCGGCGACGACAGACTGCGCGATGTGAAACGGCGTCCCGCCGCCCAGATCGAGTCCTGCGGGCGTGAAGATGCGGTCCAGATCCTCCTCGCTCAGTTCCACCCCCCCATCCCTGAGTTCGTCGCGGATCTCCTCGAATCGCTCGCGAGGGCCGAGGAGACCGATGTACGGGACGGGAGTCTCGAGTAGCTCCTCGAGAGCGATGTGATCGTCGACGAAGTTGTGTGTCATCACGACCGCATACGTGTTCTCGTCAAAGTCGAGCGTCTCCCGGATGGTGGCCGGTGAGGTCGAGACGACCCTGTCGGCGTCCGGAAAGCGGTCGCTGGTAGCGGCTGCGCCACGGAAACTCGCCACCGTCACGCGGAAGTCGACGCGTGAACCGAGGTCCGCGACGGGTGCGACGTCGTGACCGGAGCCGAAGATCACTAGCTCCGGTGGCGCCGTCACGGCGTCGACGAACACCTCGACTCGCTCGCCGTCGTGCTCGAATTCGAGGGAGTCCGACGTTTCGGCCGCGAGCAGTTCCGTGGCCGGGTCTTCGAGTGCATCGATCAGCCAGTCCGGCCAGCCCGAGGCGTCGAACGACAGCGACCCGTCCGCCCGCGTGGCGTACGCCCGGTCGCCGCGCCGAGCGTCCGAGGCGCCGGATTCGATCACCGTCAGGACGATGATGTCCTCACCACGCTCGTAGGCGTCGACGACGGGACGGTAGCTGTCGTCGAGCGGTTCGAGCAAGATGTCGATGACGCCGTTACAGCCGACGCCGAGTCCCCACACGTCGTCGTCGCCGGTGAGGTCGAACTGTTCGACGTGTGGGCGTCCCTCCGCGACGACATCCTCGGCAATCGCGAGCACCTCGTCTTCGAGGCAGCCGGCGGTGATGGACCCGATGCCGTCACCCTCGTCGGCGACGACCATCTTCGCCCCCGGGCGCCGGTACGCGTTGCCGACGACATCGACGACCGTCGCCAACACCGCGTGGTGGTCGTCGATGGCGTCGCCGACCGCGTCCAGTACTTCCGTTTCCGGTACGCTCCAGTCGCCTGCAGTCATGCGTATCGTCCCCGTGATGTGTGAGTTATCATGATTGTATTCGGCTCCCCCGTCGGGGATCGTGTTCGTAGCCGATCGCTCCTCCACGGCCGTATCGAGTGAGCTGACGGGCTATCTCCGTGATGTCGTCCGGCCCGGTGAACGCGAACAGGCCGTCGACGAACGGCAGCGCAGTGGAGATTCCGGCGGCGGCCGGTTCGTAGTCCGGGGCGGCGGCCAGCGGATTCAGCCACAGCACCGTCGCGGCCCGACGCGAGAGCCAGGCCATTCCGGATTCGAGTTCCGATACGTCCCCCATATCTAGACCGTCGCTCATAATAAGAACAGTCGTCCGCCTGTCGACGGCATCGGCGTACTCGTCCCGAACCGTCGTGACGGCGTGACCGATTCGAGTGCCGCCACCCCACGCCGTCTCGGCATCCCGGAGTGCGTCGACGGCGACGCGCGTCGACCCGGCATCGAACGCGCTCGTCACCTCTTTGATGTCGGTGTCGAAGAGGAACACCCGACAGTTGCGTGTCCGAGCCCGGAGGGCCCGGAGCCACCGCAAGAGGAAGGAGCGGTCGACGACGTCGAGAACCGACCGGCTCACGTCCGCGATGACGAGCACTCTGCTCGCCGTTCGCGCCCGGCGCTGTTCGGGCACGGAGAGGATGGCACCGCCGGTCGAGATGCTCTTTCGCAACGAGCGTCTCACGTCCGCTCGCTCCCCCGTCGTGGTGGGCCGCCACTGCCGCCCTCGTTCGGTCGCGACGGCCCGCGAGAGTCGCCCGACTGCACGCATCAACTCCTCGTCGTCGGTGGATGGCGAGAGGGTGACCGAGACCCGTTTCGGCTGTCCGGCGGGACTGTACGTCGCCGTCACCACCGCTTCCTTCTCGTTCTCGGCGGCCTCGGCGTCGCCAACGATGCCGACGCCGCCCGTCCGATCGTGTGTCGAGTCGAACGTGTCGTCGTCCCGCTCCGGGTCGGCGCCGTCCAGTTCGGGCAGTTCTGCGTCGCCGACGGACGCGAGGTGGCCACCCGGCGTGTCGCCGTCGTCCGCTCCGCGTTCCGACCCGCCGGTCTCGGCGAGCGACAGGTGCGCAGTCAGCCGATCCCAGAACTCCCCAAACGCCCGGTCGAATCGGTCGATATCCTCCGGCCGACTCACGAGTGCCGCTCTGAGCGCTGCCCGTGCACGCTTCTCGTCGTCGAACCCAACTTCCACGAGTGCCCGAGTCGCGACGATGGCCGCACTCGCCGGTACGTCCACCCCGGCGTGTCGAAGCGATCTGACGAAGGTGATCAGCTCCGAGCGCACGTCGTCGCGAATGCCAGCGACGTCCGGGACACGGCCACCGTCTCCGTCGGGCATTCGTCTCACCCCGTCCCCGCCTCGATACGGGCCGAACGAGCGGATTCGACGAGGGCTTCGAGCAGTGTCCCGTCGACCCGTTCGATGTCCTCGACTTCCTTGAGCAGGCAGCCGAGAGTGTGTTCTATTTCCCGTGGCGTCAGCGAGTCGTCGTCGTCGACGGCCCGGAGTTCGGCCACTGCGCGCGCCCAGTCGAGCGTCTCCGCGACGCCCGGATGCTTCCTGAAGGGTTCCTCGCGGAGCCGTTGGGTCACCCCACAGAGTTCCGCGGCGACAGCCCCATCCAGTTCGGGGACTTTCCGCTCGACGATGTTCCGTTCCTTCTCGAACGACGGCGGCTCGACGTGCAGGTACAGACACCGGCGTTTCAGGGCGTCACTCAGTCCGCGGGTTCGGTTGGACGTGATGACCACGACCGGGGGTCGATCGGTACTGACGGTTCCGAGTTCGGGAATCGACACCTGAAAGTCCGACAGCACCTCGAGCAAGAGCGCCTCGAACTCCTCGTCGGCTCGGTCGATTTCGTCGATGAGCAACACCGGCGGTCGGTCGTGGTCGTCCGACAGCGCCCGTACCAGCGGCCGCTCGAGGAGGTACTCCTCGGTGAACACGGAGTCGTCGCCCGAAACACCGTGCTCGTCGGCCTGAACGGCGAGCAACTGCTTCGTGTAGTTCCACTCGTAGAGTGCGTTCTCGGCGGTCAGCCCTTCGTAACACTGGAGACGAACGAGGTCGGTGTCGAACCCTTCGGCCAGTGCCTTCGCCAGTTCGGTCTTGCCTGCACCGGGCTCGCCCTCGATCAGGAGCGGTCGGCCGAGTCGAAGCGCCAGGAGTACCGTGGTCACGATGTCGTCCCCCGCGACGTAGTCCGTCGCGTCGAACGCCGCCAAGAGATCCGACTCCGTCGTGTCGGCGAAGGGGTTCTCGCTCACAGGAGAGTGCAGGTGTGCAGTCGGGATAAATTCATGGTACGAACTACCACTCTCCGCCGCCGAACGAAGTTATCGAGTCGGGCTATCTCCGCCTGCGACCGCTCAGTCGGGGAATCGGATCGTTCAGAACATCCCTCGAATACGGTCACGGAGCCCGTCGGAGTCCTCGTCCGCAACCGCCGTGAGCTGTTCCTCCATGTTGCCGAAAAAGCGGTTGACGACGCGGTTCGCGACAGGATTGATGACCCGCTGGCCCATCTTGGCGATTCGACCGAAGATATCCGCCTCTGCGCCCCACTCGATGTCGACCCCGTCGTCGTGTTCCGTAATGGACATTCGGGAGTTCATCTCGAAGGAACTGCCGCTCGCTTCGCCCTGGCCCGAGGCACCGCCCGCGGGAAAGTCCCACTCGTCGATGGTAACGGTCGTCCGGAAGCTCGGGTTGACCGAGCCGACGCTAATCTCCATCAGCGCCGCGTAGTGCTGGCCCGTTTCGAAGCCCCGCGCTTTCACTACGTCGGGGTCCGCGTCGGGCAAGAGTGGCGGGTCTTCGTCTGTGTCCGCCTCGCGCAACGCCTCGAAGTCCACCTCGTCCGGATCTTCGACTCGGGTCAGGAACTGACAGCCGGGCAGCGACCGTTTTATCATGTGCGGATCGGAGAGGGAGAGCCAGACCTCCTCGGCCGATACGTCCTCAATGGTGAACGTTCCGTCGAACTCCATCGGTCATCGCACCTCTATTTTCGCGTGCGCCCCTCGTTCGGTACTCATTATCACACAACTCCGTGTTCCTGTCGTGGGCTAGCATGAAAAACGTTCGCCGCAGATGTGGCCCCCGTCGCGGAGTCGCCACCGCGAGTCACGACGAGGACGAGGTCAGTCGGCGGTGTCGACGGCGTCGAACTGCTCGTCGTCGAGGGGGCGGTAATACGGAGCGACCGGTCGCGCTCTGCGTTAATCGGGCCGAAACTCCGGTCGGCGAAGACGCATCGCAGGTACGCGTCACACACGGGTAGAAGTTACTCGAACACCGACGCAATCGCCGAATCGATGGCGTCGACCGCCCGGTCGATCTCCGCGTCCGTGACGGGCAGGGGCGGGGAGAGAATGATCTGGGTCTTCGGCCGGCCGCCGCCGACGAGGACGCCCCGCTCCTGAGTCTCGCCGATCACGTCACGCACGGGGTTGTCACCGTCGTCGACCCACGGGTGGAGGAACGGCTCTCCCGTCTCGGGATCGGTGAACTCCACCGCCCAGAGCAGGCCCCGACCGCGCACGTCGCCGACGGCGTCGTGAGCCTCGAGTTCGCGCAGGCGGGCTTCGAGATGGTCGCTCCGTGCCCGGGCGTTCTCGATCAGGCCGTCTTCGTAGGCGTCGAGGGCGGCTACCCCAGCGGCGCAGGCGAGCGGGTGCCCGGCGAACGTCTGGCCAACGTCGATACCCGACTCGCGGAGGTGGGCGGCGATGTCGGGGTGGACGGCCACGCCCGCGAGCGGGACGTACGCGCTCGTGATCCCCTTCGCGAACGTGAGCAGGTCGGGCACCACGTCCTCGGTCTGGATGCCGAACCACTCGCCACACCGGCCGAAGCCGGTGATGACCTCGTCCGCGATCAGGAGGATGTCGTACTCGTCGCAGATGTCGCGCACCCGTTGCCAGTAATCCGCTGGCGCCGGATACGCGCCGCTCGTCCCGCCGACTGGCTCCATCAGGACGGCCGCGATGGAGTCCGGTCCCTCCTGCTGGATCACGTACGCCAGATGATCGGCGGCCTGTCTCGCGAGGTCCTCGGGGGAGTCGGCGTCGAAGGGGGAGCGATGGGCGACCGGTGGGAGGAACTTCGCGGCACCCGTCATGGCGGCGTAGCGCTCCACCGCGTTACGCGTCTCGGGATCGCCAGTCAACGACCCCGCGCCGTAGGTGGCGCCGTGATAGGAGCGATACCGCGTCAGCACCTTCCGGGCGCCGGTGTACTCGCGGGCGAACTGGACGGCCGCCTCGTTGGCCTCGCTCCCCGAGACAGAGAAGAACACGTCGTTCAACTCGCCCGGCGTGATCTCGGCGAGACGGCTGGCGAGTTCCGTCCGCGTGTCGTTGTGCTTCGAGGCGGAGACGTAGGCGATCCGGGAAGCCTGCTCGCGGATGGCCTCGACGATCCGCTCGTCGCCGTGGCCGGCGTTGACACAGTAGAGCTGAGCGTTGAAGTCGAGGTACTCGTTACCCTCGTCGTCGGTGACGACGACGCCGTCGCCGTCGACGAGCGAGAGGACGTCGTCGCTGTCGCCGCCGTACCAGTGGGGAATCGACTCGGAGACGAGGTCGTGGGCTGGATCGGCCATATCCACCCGTTAGCGAGACGGAGAATAAACGTTCGGCCGGTTACTCGTGTGCGAAGTACGCCACCGACTCGTCGTCGCCGTGTGCATCGACCCGCGCGAACCCGACCCGTTCGAACTGCACCACGTCGTCGACGGCCGTGTCCGCGAATCCGGGCTCCGCGACGCCCGTCACGTCGTCGTCCATCGTCCGCAGGCGGACGGAAACGTTGTCGTCTGCGGGCGCCCAGTGGATCACCGGCACGCCCTCCTCGCGGACGGCGGTGATGTCGTCGCCGACGTACTCGAAGGAGCCGTCAGCGGTGTGTCGAACGCAGCCGAACCCTTTCAGCCACACCCGCGCGTCCTCGTCCGGTACGTCCGCGGGTTCGACGAGGACGGCGCCGCCAGCGGGCACGTCGCGCCGACCCCGATCCTCGTGTTCGGGGTGGACCGGCGGGTGGCCGGCGTCGGGGCCGCCATCGAGGTCCTTCTCCACACCGTCGCGAACGAAGAAGTACCGGTCCGCTCCGTCGTCGACCAGATCGCGGTTGTTGGCGTAGACGGCGCTCATCGACAGTTCGACGTTGCTCGTGGAGGTGCCAAGTTCGATCATGGCGTCGACGATGGCCTCGCCGCGGATACCCCGGCGCTTCAGGCTGGCGATGGTGGGTGCCCGCGGGTCGTCCCAGCCGTCGAGAACGCCGTCGTCGATCAGTTCCTTGATCGTCGACGTGGAGAGTTTCACGTCGTACTCGTCGACCTGGACGTGACCCCAGTGGACGACTTCGGGGTACTCCCAGTCGAAGTAGTCGTAGACGAAGCGCTGACGCTTCGCGGAGTCCTGCAGGTCGATGCCGCGGATGATGTGAGTGACGCCCGTGAGGTGGTCGTCGACGCCAGACTGGAAGTCGAGCATGGGCCAGCATCGGTAGTCCGCCGCCTCGGGCCGCGGATGGGGGCGGTCGATCATCCGGAAGGCCACCCAGTCCCGCAGCGCGGGGTTCTTGTGCGTGATGTCGGTGCGGACGCGGAGCACCATCTCGCCGGCGGAGTAATCGCCGTCGATCATGGCCTCGAACTCCTCCCGGGTCGTCTCGGCGTCCTTGTCGCGGTGCGGGCAGGGTTCGCCCGCGTTCTTCAGGTCGGAGAACTCGGCCTGCGGACAGGAACAGGTGTAGGCGCCGCCGCGGTCGATCAACTCGCGGGCGTGGTCGTAGTAGGTTTCGAGGCGGTCGCTCGCCCGAAGCACCTCGTCGGGGTCGAAGCCGAGATACTCGATGGCGTTGAGGATGGCGTCGTAGGCGTCGAGGTCCGGGCGCTTGGTGTCGGGATCGGTGTCGTCGAACCGGCAGATGAAGCGGCCGTCGTACCGCTCCTTGTACGTCCCGATCACCGCCGGCATCCGCGCGTGGCCGAGGTGCCACGGGCCGTTCGGGTTCGGTGCGGCGCGCATGACGACGCCGTCGTCGACGTTCGGCAGGTCGGGAAGGGGGTGTTCGTCCGCCTCGTCCTCGGCCTCCAGTTCTTCGAGTTCCTCGGGCGCGAGTTCTTCGAGTTGTGCCCGTCGCTCGTCGGCCGAGAGGTCGTTCACCTCCGCGACGATGCCGCCGATGACGCCGGGAATCTCGTCGGCATGGGGGCGAAAGTCGGGGTTCTCGCCCATCAGCGGGCCCATAACGGCGCCCACGTCCGCGTCGCTGTCGTACTTCACCGCGTTGAGGAGTGCGTGTCGCCGCGCCGCTCGCTCGACACGTTCGCGCAGTTCGGAGTCCATTACGCGTCAGTTCCGGCCGGCGGGTAAAAACAGGCGTGGATCGGGGGCCACGGGTAGGGGTACGTCATATGTTATCACTCAACATACAAGAGCGTTTCGCGAACGGACGGCGAATCCACAAGCGGTTAGTCGGTCGGACGGGACGGAGGGGTATGAAACGCGCACGCATCGCGGTCGACGGTGAGATTCACGCCGGCGAGTACCGTGACGGCGTCGTCGAAACGGACGCCGGACAGTTCGTCGTCGGTGAGGACGGCCACCTCGCACCCCCGTGTGAGCCGTCGGCGCTCTACTGTGTCGGCCGGAACTTCGCCGAGACGCTCGACCAGATGGAGTACGACGTGCCGGACCAGCCGGCCTTCTTCATCAAACCCCCGGCCTCCATCGTCGCCCACGAGGAGCCGATTCCCTACCCAACCTTCTCCGACGAGGTGACGTACGCGGGCGAACTCTGTGCCGTGATCGACGAGCGGTGTCACGACCTGGAGGAAGACGAGGTGCCCGACGTGATCCGTGGCTACACCATCATGAACGACGTGGACGCCCTCGATCAGCCCGGGCGGACGGCGCGCAAGGCCTTCGACGGCTCCGGCCCGCTCGGCCCGTGGATCGAGACGGACCTCGATCCCCACGGCATCGACATGTACACCGACGTGAGCGGCGAGCGTCGACAGGAGGCCAACACCGAACTGATGCTGTTCGACCCCTACCACATCGTCTCCTTCCTCTCCGAGCGGTTCACCTTCCGCCCCGGCGACGTGATCGCGTTCGGCAGTCCCGCGAACCCCGGCCTGATCGAACCCGGCGACACCGTGGAAATCTGGTACGAGGGCGTCGGGACGTTGCGGAACGAGGTCGCGCCACCGGATCGGTAACGAGTTACACCACCTGATTCTCCAGCCCCGCCGTCTCGCCGGTCTCCTCGATCCGCCGGAGGTTCGTCGCGAGGATGTCCGCGAGGCGGTCGTAGTATTTCGGCGTGTTGCCGGCGTTGTGGGGCGTGATCTGGACGTTCTCGAACGACCAGAGCGGGTGATCCGCGGGGAGGGGTTCGGGATCGGTCACGTCCAGCGTCGCGGCGCGGATGTCGTCGTCGCGAAGCGCGGTCACGAGGTCGTCGGTGTCGACGATGGGGCCGCGGGCGACGTTGACGAGGAGGGCGTCGGTGCGCATCGACGCGAGGGCATCGGCGTCGATCAGGCCACGCGTGGTGTCCGTCAGCGGGCACGCGAGGATCACGTAGTCCGCGCGGGCGAGGGCGCTGTGGATCGAATCGAAGCCGACCACCTCGTCGGTCGGGCCGCCCTTCTCGGGCGTGTACCGGACGCCGATGGTGTCGACGCCGAAGGCGTCCAGTCGCTCGACGAGCGCCTCCCCGATGGCACCGAGGCCGACGACGGCGGCGGTGCTGTCGTAGAGTTCGCGGACGGGGTACGCCTGCCAGTGGTTGCGCTCCTGTTGTTCCCGCGCCCGCCGGAACTGGCGCTCGTGGGCGACGAGGGCACCGATCACGTACTCGGAGATGTTGGGGCCGTGGACGCCGGCGGCGTTGGTGACGGCGACGCCAGCGTCCGCGAGGGCGTCGATGTCGAGATGGCCCGTCCCCGCGTAGGCGCAGGCGAACAGGTCGAGATTCTCGGCGTGGTCCAGCCACGACGTGTCGAAGTGGATGCCCGTCGCGACGCGGGCGCGCTGGATCAGGTCACGCTCCTCGTCGGGGGTGGTGGCGACGGCCACCTCGTGATCGGGGAGGCGGTCGCGGAGTTTCGCCCCGTACGACGACGGGGACATTCCGTGGACTTTCTGTCGCAAGACGAGGATATCCGGCTCGGTCATGGGTGGGGTTGCAGCCGCCTGCGTTAAAGAGGCTACGAGGACGGCGAACCCTCCGACTCGTTCCGGGCCATTAATAGCCCCACCCGTTCGGAGATAGGATATGGAACACGTGGACGTGGCCGTCGTCGGCGGCGGGCCAGCCGGCGCGTCGGCGGCCCACGCGGCCGCCGACGCCGGTGCGTCCGCGCTCGTCTTCGAGAAGGGCGTCCCCCGGGCGGACCGCGAGGGCCTCGGCCCCGACTCGACCGACGCGGCCGGCATCCTCGACTACTGGGTCGACATCATGGGTATCCACCCCGACGAATTCCCCGACGGCATCGTGTTGTCGGAACTCGACCGCGCGACGTTCGTCGGGCCGAGCGAACGCTGCGTCCTCCGCAGTACCGGCATCGAATCGTCGTACGACACCTTCGGCTACACCTTCCACCGGGCGCGCTTCGACGACTGGCTCCGCGAGCGCGCCGAAAACGCCGGCGCCGACTACCGCGTCGGCGTGAGCGTCAAGGACGTGGAGACGGACCTCGACGGCGACCCGCGTCACACACTCCGCCTCGCCAGCGGCGACGCCGTCGGCGCGGACTATCTGATTCTCGCAGACGGCCCACAGCGCACCGTCACCAACCGCGTCCTCGACCGCTTCCTCCCCTTCCCCGTCACCGACCGTCTCGGGACGACGACGGCCAACCACATCGCGTATCAGGAACATCGGCGACTCCCGCCCGCGGTGGCGGAAGAACTCCGGGGCTCGATCACGTTCTGGTGGGGGTACATCCCCGGCCACACCGCCTACCCGTGGATCTTCCCGAACGACGACGACGTGGCTCGCATCGGCCTGACGATGCCCATCGGCCTCGACATCGACGCCGTGGCCGACCGCGACGCGTACGCCCTCCTCCGCCCAGAGGACGAGTCGATCCCGAGCGGGAGCGAGTACCTCCGGCGCCTCCTCGAACACGAGTACGGCGACGAGTACGACGTGCCCGGCGACTTCCCCCTCGTCGAGGACCGGGGCAAGTCGAAAGGGACCGAAACCTACCCCATCTCCTCGACCCGTCCCGTCGACTCGCCGGTCGGGGCGGACATTGCCGTCGTCGGCGGCGCGATGGGCACCACCTCGGCGTTCCACGAGGGCGGCGACCACGTGGCCGTCCGTACCGGACGGATCGCAGGTGACCTCGCCGGCAGTGGCGACCTCTCGGGGTACAACGACGCGTGGAAGGAGGCCATCGGCGACGAGATTCTGCGGAACGTGACGATGGCCGACATGGCGCGGGACTACCAGCCTGCGGACTGGGATCGGATCTTCCGCACCGCGCGGAAGATGCTCGCCGACGAGTCGGGGGACGAACTGCTCACGCGGACGTTCGCCGCCGGGTGGGACGCGATCAAACTCCTCGTCAGTTACCGGTGGCAGAAGCGGAAGCTCCGGAAGAAGGGCTACGCGAGCGTTCGAGAGGACGAGTACGTCTACTGAGCGTTACAGCAGTTCGGGGAGGTAGAATTCGAGCAGGAGAAAGAGAAGAGGCAAAACGAGAGAGCCAGCGAGCCGAGTGAGAATATCGATCTGCATCGGGTAGAGGCGGACGCTGTTGAACTTATCGAAGGCGTTCTGGACGCGCTGGAGCTCCAGCCGTCGGTTCAGTTCCCCCAACTCGCCGCTCCCGGGGTCGCCCATCTCCGCGCGGACCTCGGCGTACTCCTGACGGAGTTCTTCGAGTTTCCGGTCGCGGAGTTCCTGCGCCCGCCGGTTCACCTTGACCGTCGGATAGACGAATGACGCGAGGATCGTCAGAATGTACACGCCGGTGAAGCCGAAGATGACGACCGACGACGCCCCCCGGGAGACGAACCGAAAGAGCAGTGGAAGAAACAGCGATCCCGTGGAGAACAGGAGCGTCGTCCGGATCGCGCAGTAACCGACGTTGCTCAGCCCGCCGAGATTGTCCGGGTGTAAGGGATCGATCGTAAGATCGAGCTCGGAGAGTTCGCGGACCAGCAGAATCGTCGTCACGGGCCCCATGAAGCCGTGTCCGAGGACGCTCCCGATGTAGAGGGCATACAAGTACGTCGTCCAAAGGAACACACGGGCCGATCCCACCATCCCCTGCGCTTGCAGGACGTCCCTGCTCGCGTAGACGATGAGCACCGTGGCGAGTGTCCAGAACAGCGACACCGAGAGTCGATGCTCGCTGAAGAACGTCGTGTACTTTTTCGCGAGGTGGTCACGCTCCGACTCCGAGGGGAGCAGTTCGTGAGCGCGCGAAAAAAACCGCGGCAGGACACGCTCGTCGTAGTACCAGATCAGGAACGGGCCGAGGTTCACCCACAGTAATCCGAGCGCCGAAGCGATCAGGAACGGTGTCGACATCGTGGACCACCGCAGGACGGTGTACGCGGCTGCCAAGAGGTCCCACACGAGCCCGAATTTCACGACGCTCACGAGAATCGGATTCTCGATGCCGAACACCCCGCTGTTGAGCTGCTCGCTGATCCAGTGGGAGCCGTAGTCGTACTCGGATGAGGCCGCTTCGACCGACATCAGAACGTGCTCCCGTGAGTCCCCGTGATCTCTCTGCCGACCGTCTCAACACTGCGCCAGCCGACGAGGTGCTCCGACATACGTTACGGGTATGATTGAGACACTCCCGTACAAAATTATTGCTCGGACAGACGGGGTGCTCCGGCTGAGGGTAGCGCCCCGTCAGAAGAGATCGCTAACCCAGATTTCGAGAAAGAGAAAGACGAGCGGCAAGAGCACCGACCCCGCGAGTCGGAGGAGGATGTCGATCTGCATCGGATACAACTGGACGTTGTCGTAATCCTCGTACGTGGAGCGGATGCGCTGGAGTTCCATCTGCCGGTTGAGATCCGCGAGTTCGTCGTCGGAGTCGGCCTCGATCTGGGCACGTAGTGCAAACGTCCGTTGCTGGAGGTTTTCAAGGATCTCGTCGCGTAACGACGCCGCCTTCCGATTGACTTTGAACGTCGGATAGGCGAAACTCGCGACGATCGTCAAGAGATACACCAGAACGACGGACAGGATCACCGCACCACGACCGGTGCCAGCGGCCAGTCGGAAGGCGAGTGGGAGGAACAGCGACGCCGACGAGAAGAGCAACGTCGTCCGAATCGCGTAGTAGCCGACGGTGCTCAGACCCCCGAGCCGGTCTGGGTGGAGCGGCTGAATATCGAAATCCAGTTCGACGAGCCGTCGGACGGTTCGGATCGTCGTGATCGGGCCGACGAATCCAGGACCGGCGAGTATCCCGCCGAGATATATCGCGTAGCCGTAGGTGAGCCAGAGGAAGAGTTGCCCGTCACCGGCCATCCCGCGCTGACGCAGCAAGGGCGTCCCGGCCCACGCCACGAGCAGGATGCCGATAGCCCAGAAGATGGAGACGAGAACCCGTGGTTTGGCGAAAAATCGGTTGGCCTCTGCCGCCACGTCGGTTACCTGTTCGGGATCCGAACAGAGGTCGCGAAACTGATCGAAGAACCGCGGCATCACTCGCTCGTCGTAGTACCAGATCAGCGCTGGCGCGAAGTTGACCCACAACAGGACGAGCGCGGACGCGAACAGAAACGGGAGCGTGAGGTGTTGCCACTGCGTGACGACGTACGCCAGCGAAGTGAGATCCCAGACGAGGCCGAACTTGATGACGCCGGTCAGAACCGGGTTGTCGATGCCGAAGATGCCGCTCTCGCAGTGGGCGCTGATCCAGTGCGTGTCGAAGTCGAACGTGTCGGCGTCGCCCTCAGGCATTGTTCCGTGGAGCGTCGTACTCCCAAGAATCACGATAGGCGTCGTAGACACGACGAAGTATTCCGGGGTTGAGTCCCAGTTTGAGCAGGGTCGACGGCTGGCGCGCCAGACGGGTGACGACGGCGGACGGACGCCGCGTAATCTCGTCGATGGTCAACCCCTCCAGCGCCTCCGCGACGGCGCCGAGCAGGTACGGGTCCTCGTGCTCCACCCAGGCGCCCCGCATGAGATGTGCCAGCCGGTACTCCGAGCGCATCAGTTCGTAGAGTCGCTCGGGATACGTCGCTTCGGCACCCTCCTCGAGGAGGTCCCTGAGGAGGTAGGCCGAGCGAATCCCCTGACAGATACCTTCACCCTGATACCGGTTGGCGATGCCGGCGGCATCACCGATCAGGAACACGTTGTCGTCGGGGAAATACACGTTCTCGGGAGAGAGACTCGGTCCTCGTGGGATGGTGTAGACGTTGACCTGACTCCGGTCGGGCACGGGGAATCCACATCGCTCGGCGGCCTCGGCCAGGGCTTCGAGGTAGTCGTCCGGCCGCTGCTCCCCCGCCCATCCGATCCCGACGTTCGCTCGGGTGGCCGATTTCGGGAACGACCACGCGTAGCCGACGTACCCCTCGAAGAAGATGCGTGGCCAGTCGGCGTAGTCCGCGAAGTCGCCGTCGACCGTCGCGTTCAACGCCACCATATCCCCCGTGTAGTCCGTCGTTCGGTCACGGGCTTTGAGCGTCAGCGCCGGCTGCCCGGTCGCGTCGAACACGTACTCGTACGCGTCGACGATGTCTTCGTACTCGGCGATGGAGACGGATCGTCCCGTCCGAAATTCGACGCCCACCTCGCGGAGTCGTTCGGCCCACCGGCGTTCGACCCGATCCCGTTCACAGATGTAGCCCGGGTCGCATCGGAGTTTCGACGTTGCGATGGGGTCGGCCGACTGAGGGCGGTCAGTGCCCTCGTAGATGCGGAGGTCGAACCCCCGAACGTCGTTGACGAATCCGTTTTCCGGCGTCTTTTCGAGGGGGATGAGCGTCGAGTCGTTGATCGCTTCCCCACAGTCGACGCGTTTGTCGCTGTACTCCTGCCGTTCGAACACGACGATCTCGTCGAACGCCGAGAGTTCCCGTAACCCCTCGGCCATGGCCAAGCCGGAGACGGATCCGCCGAGTATTGCCGCACGGCGTCGTTCGTCACTCATTAATTGTAGCAACTGACAGAGAGGTTCGCTACTATAATTAACTTTCCCGGTCGGTGAGGGGTCGACGAGTTGACGCCACGCCGTCGCCCTCCGCAAGGCGTTAACCTCCGCGACCCGTACGCTCGGTCGCGTGCCTCTAGTCCCCGCCCGAGCACGCCCGTCAGGGCGCGATGACCGCGCGGAGAACCCGGGCACGTGATACGGAGTGGTGGCACGTCACGCCACTCGCCCGGCACGAGGGTTAGCCGGCCAACTCGGCACGCCGCCAGGGATGAGGCCGGACGTTAGTGTTCCGGGCGACACTTCGATTTTACACACGCCAGCGGCGCGTTCGATGAACCGTACGGTACCGAGCGTCGGGTCCACAGACGGACCCGCACGCGGGACGGGCCTCACTCGGATATCGCTCCCAGTTGTTGCATGAGCGTGAGATAGTCGATCTGGTGCCACATCTCGACGACGCGCCCGTCCGCTAGCCGGTCGATGAAGAGGCCGGAGAACTCGACCTCCTTGCCGGTCGGTTCGATCCCTAAATCGGGGAGCAGTCCCTCGTGAGTCCCGGTGAGGGTCCACTGCCCACAGAGTAGTTCGTCTTCGACGAACATCGGTTCGAACTCGAGTTCGAAGTCGGGAAACATCGCGGCGACGCCCTCGGCCCACGCCGTGTACTCGTCCCGGCCGTGCAAGTCGTCGTCACCGATCATGTGGCCGACGAACTCCTCGGCGATGAACTCCTCGGCGAGGGCGAGATTCCGCTCGTTCCAGAATTCGTCCATCTGTTCGGCGATTCGGATCGTAGTCTCTCGGTCAGTCATGCCTATCTGCCTCGACGGTCGGGACGTACGTTCTTGTTAGACATCTAACTGTTGGTCGCTCCCACGGACGGTGAATCGTCTCGACGGCACGAACGAGCGAACAGCCGTCTCGGGAGAACGAGGCGGTCGAGGAAACGGACGTGGGACGTGTCGTCCGGATCGTGGACGGAGACGTAGTAGTCGAACGCGAGGACGAACCACGCGCTGACCTCTTCGTCCGATCAGTCGTCGACTTCGGCCGTCTCCGCTCGCGGAATCGTCACGTCCGGCAGTCCGGCCTCGATCTCCTCGCGCCGATCCTCGAAGCGCCCGGGGAGGACGAGTCGACCGCCGAGGTCGTCGAGCGGTTCGTCGCTGTCGTAGCCCGGCCCGTTCGTCGCGAGTTCGAAGAGGACGCCGCCGTGTTCCCGGAAGTAGACCGAGCGGAACCAGTGGCGGTCGATCTGTTGGGTCGGGTTCAATCCACGAGACCGGACGGCCGACCGCATCGACGACTGATCCTCGTCGGTCGGCGTCTGGAAGGCGACGTGGTGGACCGTCCCGTGGCCCTGCCGCCCGCCCTCGATGGTCGGGAGCACGTCGACGTACTGGCCGACGGGACCGGTAGCGGCGAATCGCGTGCGCTCGTCGCCGGGCGTGTCGCCCTGTGCCTGCTCGGTGCCGGTCTCCTCCAGTCCCATCGTCCGAAGCAGTTCCATCGTCGGCTCCGGGTCCGCGAGCCAGAGCGTCACCGAGTGGAAGCCGCGGATGGCGTACTCCGCGGGGACGAACTCGGTCCACGGGACGGTGGGATCGTCGTCCGGGATCTCGACTTCGACGAGTTCGACCGGCAGGTTGTCCGGGTCGGTGAAAGGGAGGACCGTCTCGCCGAATCGCTCGACGCGGTCGCCGTACGAGACGCCGTACTCGTCGAATCGGCCCTCCCAGTAGTCCAGACTCCCCTCGGGGACGCGGAAGGCGGTCCGGGAGACCTGTCCGCTCCCGACCTTCCCCTGCGGGAGGTCGGTCCACGGGAAGAAGGTCATGCTCGTCCCGGGCGTCCCCGCCGCGTCCGCGAAGAAGAAGTGGTAGGTACCGGGATCGTCCTGGTTGATCGAGCGCTTGACGAGTCGGAGGCCGAGCGTCCCGACCCAGAAATCCATGTTCCGCTGGGGGTCGCCGGCGATACACGTGACGTGGTGGATGCCCGGTGTGGGCGTCGGATCGGTCATAGCGGGTGTACGCGCCGGAGGGACTTGAATAGGTGCTGACGTGAGTGTTACCGGGTTACGACGGCGCCGCTACGGGGTCGGACGCCGACGCTCACGCCCGGCCGCCGGCGAGGGCTTGCTGGAGGACGTGCCCCAGAAAGCCGACGCCGGGCACGGCGAAGACGGACGCGTGGACCCAGGGGCTGTAGGTGATGCCGTCGGGTTTCGTGACGAGGAAGACGCCGTAGACGGCGAGCATGATCACGATCCAGAGACCGGTGATAACGAGAAACGGGATGGCGTTTCGAATCGCGTCGGTGACGGACGTGCGCAGGCTTGGCGTCATGGTCGTGATGTGGGTAGGGAAGGGCAAAAGCGACAGGACGGCACGAACGGGGTCCCCCCTCAGATACCCTGCACGGTGTCGAGGATCCCCACCGTTTCGAGGATCATCCACCCCAGAAAGCACGCGTACAGGCCGAGGAGGGCGTAGGCCTCGGGGTTCGTGAGTTCGAGGTGCGTCCGCGTGACGACGACGAAGACGATGGTGGCGAAGGCGAGAAAGCCCATGAGGGGGATGGCGACGAGGAAGTTCACGGTGGCCGACCCGGCGAGGAGGACGCCGATGGGGATGGCGACGAGGAGGTTGAACGTGTTGCTCCCGAGGACGTTGGTGAGGCTGGTCACGTCCTCGTCGTCCGCGGCGGCACGGACGCTGACGAACGTGTCCGGCAGACTCGTCGCCGCCGCGATGACGGTCAGCCCCCAGAGGAACGGCGGGGTTCCGAAGGCGGCGCCGAAGTCGAGTGCGGCGCTAACGATGCCCTCGACACCGACGGCGATGACGAGCAACGCGACGGCGAGGAGCACCCACTCGCGGCGCGGGTTCACGTCCGTCGGCCGGCGGGCCGTGTGGTCGCGCGTATCCTGATACTGGAGGAAGACGTAGACGCCGTAGGTGACGAGGGGCAGGACGGCGAGCGTCGGCGTGAGGATCGCCGCCTCGTTGGTGCCGCCGGGGACGTACGTCGCCCCGAGCGCGAAGGTCAGAAAGAGGACGAGGACGCTGATGATGTAGAACTGGGCGTCCTTGTGGACGATGTCGCGCGTGGCTTCGAGTTCCTCGCTGACGAGCGCCGAGACGGCGGGGATGACGAGCAGGTTGAAGATGGCGCTGCCGACGATGGCGCCGACACCGAGCGAGAACTCGCCGTGGACCAGGGTGCTGATGACGACGGAGCTGAGCTCCGGGAAACTGGAGCCGACGGCCACGACGACGGCGCCGTGGACGGCGGCCGGGAGGCCGTAGTGCCCACTGAGGCGGGCCGCGGAGCGTTCGAGTCGCTCGCTTCCGACCCAGATGACCGCCGTCGAGACGAGAGCGAGGACGATCGGGACGAGGAGGCCGTATCCGAGCACGGCCGGTGCATCGGCACACGGTAGCAAAGGGTTGTCCCTTCCGACGGCCGCCAAAGGATAAGTACCGGGCGCGGGACGGATCGACCGTGTCCGACCGATGGCTCTACGGCTGGGGACTCGCGTCGATCGGCCTCGGCGGCGCGTCGCTGATCGTCCCGCTGTACGCCGTCGAACTCGGCGGGGGACCGATCACACTCGGCATCCTCGCGGCGGCCGCGGCCGCCGCAGGCGCGCCGGGTGCGCTCGTCGTCGGTCGCCTCGCCGACCGAACCGGCCACCGACGGGGGTACGTCCTCGGCGCCATCGGCGTCGTCGCCGCGGGTCTCGCGGTCGTCGCGGCGGTCGACGCCATCCCGGTCGTGATCGCCGCCAACGCCGCCATCTGGTTCGCGTTCGCCGCGGCCACGCCCGTCCTCACCCTCCTCACCGTCGTCGGCGCGCCGGAAGCCGACTGGAGCGACCGGATCGCTCGCCTCAACGAGTGGCAGGGCGTGGGGTGGGCGCTCGGGCTACTGGTCGGCTTCCTCGTCATCGTCGGCGGCGAGCGACTGCTGGGGCTGGACGCACTCGCTCTGCAACGGGCGGTCTGTCTGGTCTGTGCCACCAGCGCAGGCGTCGGCGGCCTCGTCGCGGTCCGGACGCTCCCGGCCGATCCGGGTGCAGGGACGGGGCCAGCCCCACGACGGCTCCGGCGAGCGCTCCGCGGAGCCGCCCGGTTCGGCGTCCGTGGGGCGGGCTTCCCCTTTACGCCGGCTCGGATGGACCCGCGCGGCCTCCACCCGCGACGGTTCGCTCGCCGGTTCACGCCCACGCTCGCGCTGTATTTCGCCGCCGTCACCCTCGCGTTCGCGGGGTTCGGCGCCTTCTTCGCCCCCCTGCCTGCATACCTCGGAAGCGCTGGCTTCGGCGACGACGCCGTCTTCGGCCTCTATCTCGCACTCAACGTCGGCGCGGCCGTCTTCTTCGGCGCCGCGGGGACGCTCGTCGAGCGCTACGAGGTGACGCTGGTCCACGCGGGGAGTCTCGCCGTCCGCGGGGTGGCGCTCCCAACCGTCGTGCTGCTGGGTGGCGTCCTCGTAACGACGCTGCCGCTGTTCGTCGTCATCGGAGTGACGTGGGCGGTGATCGCCGTCTCGGCGGCCACGCTCGTCACGCAACTCGCGCCGCCCATCGTCCGCGGAGAGGCGCTCGGCGTCTACAGCGCGCTCTCGACGTTTGCGAGCGGGGCCGGGAGCATCGTCGGCGGAGGGCTCGCGGCGGCGGGGTACGTCCAAGCGTTCGGCCTCGCCAGCGGGCTGATCTTCGCGGGGGCAGCTGTCGTGCTAGTCCTCTGGCGGCGCGTCAGTAACGGCTCGGCGGCCGCGGAGCGGACGGGGTATTCCGCCACGGATCGCACGGAGTAGACGGCTGTCGCTGGCAGCCTGCGTCCGAAACGCTGACCTTGCGGGATACTCCCTATGGGCTATGGACACCTGGCAGCGCCGGACCCTGCAGTACGTCGTCGTCCTCACCGGGGTGATGTTCGGCTACGCCGCCGTCTACGACACCGGGATGAGCGCCTTCGAGGGCGAGGCCATCAGTTACCTCCACGCGCTCCAGGTCGTCGTCGAGACGTTCACGACCACCGGCTTCGGATCCGACGCGCCGTGGACGAGCGCCGAGATGAACGTCCTCGTCATCGTGATGGATCTGACGGGCGTCGTCCTCATCTTCCTCGCGCTGCCAGTGCTCGTCTTCCCGCTTTTCGAACAGGCCATCTCGACGACGGTGCCGACGACGGCGAGCGAGGACATGGAGAATCACGTCGTCATCTGTACGCTGACGCCGCGGGGCGAGACGCTCGTCGAGGAACTCGACTCCTGGGGCGTCGAGCACCTGATCCTCGAACCGGACCGCGAACGGGCGAAAGACCTCTACGAGGACGGATACACCGTGATCCACGCCGATCCCGAATCGGTCGACGGGATGGAAGCGGCCCGGCTCCCCGAAGCGCGGTGTCTCGTCGCCGACGACTCCGACCCCGTCAACACGAGCATCGTCCTCACCGCGAAGGAAGTCGCGGAGGACGTGCGGACGGTGAGCGTCGTCGACGACCCCGAACGCGAGCGCT
This sequence comes from Haloplanus aerogenes, assembly GCF_003856835.1. NCBI lineage: Archaea > Methanobacteriati > Methanobacteriota > Halobacteria > Halobacteriales > Haloferacaceae > Haloplanus > Haloplanus aerogenes. The sequence continues at coordinate 1,405,470 of NZ_CP034145.1, read as the reverse complement.
ACCACTGGCTCGCCGGCACCGACGACGTGCTCTCGCCGCGGTCGCTCCTCGGAGAAGGCCTCGCCTCGAAGGTGACGACGGGCATCTCGGCGGAGTTGGGCGAAGCCATCGAAATCGGTGAGGACTTCGAGGTTGCCGAACTGCCGATCCAGCGGGGGAGCGACCTCGTGGGGCGGACTATCGCGGAGAGCGGCATCCGCGAACGCGCCGGCGTGAACATCATCGGCGCGTGGTTCCGCGGCGACTTCGAGAGCCCGCCGTCACCGGACGCGACGCTGGACAACGGAACCGTCCTGCTGGTCACGGGCCACGAGGCACAACTCGAACGGCTCAAGGAGATGACCACGTCCGACGTGCGCCGGTTTCGCCGCGGACGCACCGTCGTCGTCGGCCACGGCGAGGTGGGCACGACCGTCACCAACGCGCTCTCGACGGCGGGCGTCTCGAACGTCGTCATGGATCTGGTGGAGGAGCCAGGCGTCGACGTGGTCGGTGACGCGACCGACCCCGACGCGCTCGCGCGGACGGGTATCGAGGACGCTCGGACGGCCATCCTCGCCATCCCAGACGACACGCTCACCGAGTTCGCCATCCTCGTGATCCGGGATCTGAACCCCTCCATCGAACTGATCGCACGAGCGGAGGAGACGGAGAACGTCCAGAAGATGTACCGCGCAGGCGCGGACTACGTCCTCTCGCTCGCGACGGTCAGCGGACGGATGCTCGCCTCGTCGATTCTGGAAGACGAGGAGGTCATCTCGCTGGACAAGCAGGTCGATGTAGTTCGCACCCACGCGCCGGGGCTCGTCGGGTGGACGCTCGGGGAAGCGAACGTGCGGGCGCGAACCGGCTGTACGGTCGTCGGCGTCGACCGCGACGGCGAGGTCATCACGGATCTCGGCGCCGAGTTCCGCATCCGGGAGGGCGACGAACTCATCGTCGCCGGCACCGACGAGGGGACGAACCGGTTCACCGAGATGATGGGCTCCGGGAGCGACTAGTCCATCGTCACGACGAGTTTGCCGATGGCGTCGCGGTCCACCATCGCCTCGAACGCCGCTCTCGTCTCGTCGAGTGGGAAGGTGCGGTCGATCTGCGGGTCGAGGTCGCCGGCGGCGACGAGTTCGACCAGTCGCTCCAGATCCGTCTGGGTCCCCATCGTGCTCCCGATGACGCGCTTGTGCCCCCGGAACAGGTCGGCGATGTCGATTTCGGAGGTCGGTCCGGCGGTCCGCCCACAGATCACCATCCGTCCGCCGCGGCGCATCAGGTCGAGACCGAGGCCAGTGTAGACACCGCCGAGGTGGTTGATGACGGCGTCGGGTGTCCCGATGTCCGAGACGGCCTCGCGGAGGTGGTCGGGATCGGTCCCCTGGACGGTGTGGTCGGCCCCGAGGTCGGAAACGGCGTCGAGTTTCGACGCCGAGGACGAGGTGCCGACCGTGCGGACGCCGCGGAGGTCGGCGAGCTGAATCGTGGCGACGCCGACGCCGCCGGTCGCGCCGGGGACGAAGACGAGGTCACCGGGTTCGACCTCGGCGCGCCGGAGCATGTGGTAGGCGGTCAGATAGGCGGTCGGGAGCGCCGCCGCGGTCGTCGCGTCCACGTTCTCGGGCAGGGGGATCAGCCGGTCGGCCTCGACGCAGGCTTGCTCCGCGAGACCGCCGTGGTACAGCGAGTAAGATTCACAGAGGTTCTCCGGACCCTCGCGGCAGAAGCGACAGGACCCACACGTCTCGTTCGGGCAGAGGACGACACGGTCGCCGGGAGCGACGCCGGTGACACCGTCGCCAACGTCGCGCACGACGCCCGCGACGTCGAGACCCGTGACGAAGGGCAGGTCGGTCGGATCGATCATTGCCGACGCCCCGTTCAGAATCCAGAGGTCGTGGTGGTTGATAGAGCACGCCTCGACGTCGATTAGGGCCTCGCCCGGGCCGGGCTCGGGTGTCGGTCGCTCGACGAGGTTCACGCCGTCCGGTCCGGTCAGGTCGGTGAAAGCTGCAGCACGCATCGGCCGTCCGTTCGCTCCGAAGAAGGAAAGATTGTGGGGCAGAACCACGCGACCGCCGTGCCACGCGCTAACGGGCGTCTCCGATTACTTATCTGTGCGGACCGCCTAGTACGGGTATGAGCGAAGAAACCGGGCGCCGGAACCTCCGGATGCCCGACGACGACGAACTGTTCGCGGTGGTAACACAGCACAACGGCGGGAACCACGTCCGCGTCCGATGCGAGGACGGCGAGGAGCGAATGGGCCGCATCCCCGGCCGCATGAAGTACCGAACCTGGATCAACGAGGGCGACGTGGTCCTCGTCGAACCCTGGTCCTGGCAGGACGAGAAGGCGAACATCGAGTGGCGCTACTCGGGACAGGACGCCGACCAGCTCCGACGCGAAGGCCACATCGACTGATCGGCCCGCATTTTCGCACGCTTCCGACGGTGAGACGCGTCTCGACCGACAACGTGTCCCAATTGATCGAACTCCGTGGCTCCGTTGAAACCCGCAACAGTGGCTAGGAGTCGCGTGCGGCATACAGAGAATGTAGTCAGCGAAATTCGGCTGGTCACTCCGACCATTACGAGCCCACAGAGCCGGTAAAAGGATGCACGAACCGATCGACATCCAACCAGCGGGCAGTTCCTGACGAGAAGGTCACGCTACGGGTTCGACCGTCTCTTCCCCGCAGTGGGGACAGTACTCGTAGTTTTCAGACACTGGCTTCTCACAGGAGCGGCAGACGTACTCGGCCTCCTTTCCGTCTACGAACGTCCGTTTCGCTTCCTCGAACTTCTTGCCGGCTTCCTCGAATAGACTCATCGTTCAACGGAGGTGAGGAAACCGAATAAGGGTTGGGTAGAGTGCCAGACAGTCAACGATCACCACAGACGACAGTGGAGGTGCTGAATAGGCGCCCGCTCTTCACCACGTCTCTGTGAGACGGCCCCGTCAGGACACAGGACGTCCGTTCACGTCGATGACGAGAGAGTGTGCCTCCGACCTCGGTGGCGTTAACCCTCTCGGTACCCAAATAGTTGTATGATTGATCAGTCGGTCGCAGACGTGATGGCAGACTCCGTCCAAACTATTACCCGGGAGACGACTGCGAGCACGGTTGCAAGGCTGTTTGCAGAGGACGACATCGGTTCAGCGCTCGTCGTCGATTCCGAGACGGGCGACCTCGTCGGAATCGTTACCGAATCGGATATCATGCATCAGGTTGCCACTGACGCCGATATCACCGTTGTCTCGGTGAATTCGTTCATGACCACGCCGGTGATCACTATCCCCAGTACGGAATCCATCTACACCGCAGCCACACTGATGAAAGACCACTCGATTCGACGGCTCCCCGTCGTCGATGACGGCAACCTCGTTGGAATTCTGACCACGACGAATCTGATCCACTATCTACCTCACCTGCGAACCCGTATCCTTCGAGGGAGAGACGAGCTTTCCGGTCAATGACGGCTTTCGAACGACCGATACGCGCCGTGTCTCCGCGAGAATCCCCGAGACCATCACCGACGAAGCCACTTCCATCGACGACTCTAACCCAGACGCGCTGACTGGGTTACTGACTTGCGAGACGATCAGCTCGCGTTCGGATTCCATGGAGCGTCCCGCGGGTCATGACGAACGAAACTGGATCCAGCAGTCCAAGGGGGCTGACATCCTCCCACGGCTAAAGCTGTGGGGTTCCCGACCACAGGCCGGGCAGTCCACGGCTGGAGGTTCCCCACTCGTCGACGGTGGGGTTGTGGGCCGTGCCAGTACGGCCCCCGACCGGGATAGCGGGCTTCATCTACCCCCGCGAAGGGTGCGTATCCTTACCCCGGACTCGGCACCACAACCAACGAACGCCGAGGAAATCAACGTTTCGCCGGCTGTCGGCTTCATCCCACGACTAAAGTCGTGGGCCTTCGCCTCGAAACTGTGTAATCACCAGTAGAACCCGCTACTCGTTGCAGATGATGGAACACGTCGCCGAGTAGTCTTCAATAAACCTGAGGGGATCAACAAGGCCAAATCCGCAGTCATCCACCGCATTTAAGAATTATTTTTCGTTATTTCTCGAATTTGAGAATGTATGTACGAGCACTTTAGATATTTATTCCTGTACGCACAGTCAGAATGGCCTGATACCCAACGACTTTGTGTAGTTGCCGAGTCGTGTGGGACATGGACCCGAATCCGGACCTCGACCGGTTCGACTCGCGCCGGTCGACAGCCTACGCACGAAACGGGATGGTGGCGACGAGCCAGCCACTCGCCGCACAGGCGGGGGTGGCGGCGCTGCGCGAGGGCGGCAACGCCTTCGACGCGGCGGTGACGACGGCGGCCGCCCTGAACGTCGTCGAACCGATGAGTACCGGCATCGGCGGCGACGCCTTCGCCCTCTACCGCACCGCGGACGGCGAGGTGGGCGCGTTCCGCAGTTGTGGCGGCGCGCCCGCCGACGCGACGCTGTCGACGATGCGCGAACGCGTGGCGGAGCGCTCTGGCGGCGACCCCGCGGCGGCGACGATGCCCGACGCTGGCCCCCTCGCGGTGACGGTGCCCGGCACCGTCCGCGGCTGGGACCGCCTGCTCGACGACTACGGCAACCGATCGCTGGCGGCGGCGCTCGACCCCGCCATCGAGTACGCGACGGAGGGATTCCCGGTCAGCGAAGTGATCGCCGACATGTGGACCGTCGCGGAGGCGCTGTTCACGACCGCGGACGCCCGCGAGGAGTACCTGCTCGACGGCCGGGTGCCCGAACCCGGCGACGTGATGACCCTCCCCGACCTCGGCGGGACGCTCTCGACTATCGCGACGGAGGGCGCCGGCGCGTTCTACGAGGGGCCGCTGGCGGATCACATCGCCGAGGCGGTGCAGGACCGGGGTGGCTTGCTCGCGACCGACGACCTCGCCGACTTCGAACCGGAGTACGTCGACCCCGTCTCGACCACCTACCGCGGGGCGGAGGTGTACGAACTCCCGCCGAACAACCAGGGGTTGATCGCGCTAGAGGCGCTGAACATCGCGGAGGAAGTCGACGCCGGTGGCTACGACTACGACTCTGCCGAGCGCGTCCACTACTTCGCCGAGTCGCTGAAACGCGCCTTCCACGACGGCCACCACTACATCACCGACCCCGAGTTCGAGGACGTACCGGCGCTGGGGTCGAAGGCCTACGCCGCCGAGCGCGCCGCGACAGTGAGCGAACGGACTGGCGCCGTCTCCATCGGCGGGCCGGGCACGCCGCCCGAGGACAGCGACACCGTCCTCCTGACCGTCGCCGACGACGAGGGGAACGTCGTCTCCTTCATCAACTCCATCTTCGGTCACTTCGGGAGCGGCGTGGTGGTCCCAGAGACGGGTATCACGCTCCAGAACCGTGGGAGTTCGTTCTCGCTCGATCCGGACCACCCCAACCGCCTCGAACCGGGGAAGCGCCCCTTCCACACGCTGATTCCGGGGCTCCTGCGGCTCGATGACGACGACTGGGCGGCGTTCGGCGTCATGGGTGGGTACATGCAACCACAGGGGCACCTGCAGGTGCTCGCCAACGTCCTCGACTACGGCATGCCGCTGCAGGCGGCGATGGACGCGCCGCGCTGGCGCTACCGTGCGGACGGGTCGCTGGCCGTCGAAGACCGCTTCCCCGACGGTGTCCTGCCGAAACTCGCGCGGCGCGGGCACGACGTGGTGATCCAGCCGCCGTCGGCGTTCGGCGGCGGGCAGATCACCCGACTAAACGGGGACGTCATGTCGGGGGCGACGGAACCGCGGAAAGACGGGACGGCGGCGGGCTTCTAGTCGTTCTCGGCCTCGCTATCGCCCTCCCGTACCCTCGCGAGGACGTAGTAGCCGACGATGCCGACGCCGAAGGCGACGCCGACGTTGACGAGGAGAGCGACGATGCCGACGACGCCCGTGAGCAGGGGGTCCGGCGTGTCGACGCCGGAGCAGCCGAGTTCGACGGCGACGAGGACGAGGACGACGCCGAGGACGGCCATCGGGAACGCGGCGACGGCGTCGACGGCGACGACGGCGAGGAGGAGATAGAGACCGCCGAGGACGAGATTCGAGGTGGCGGTCCGGGCGCCGAAGGCGTACTTGCCGGCGACGCCGCCGCTCCCGTGGCACATGGGCATCGCGCCGAGCGGGACGGCCAGCAGGTTCATCGCGCCCATACTGGTCGAGAGGTCGTCGGGCGACGCCTCGGCGTCGAAGTACTCCTCCACGAGCAGCGAGGTGGCGACGGCGGCGTTGCCGACGGTCATGGCGAGTTGGCCGAGCGTCGCGCCGGCGGCGTCGCGGGAGAACGAGAGCGTGGCCGGATCGAGGAGTGTCGGCGCCGGTAACCGGGGAGTGATCGGCCCGGCGGCGCCGAGCGCGACGGCGGCGCCGAGCGCGAGGACGGCGAGCGCCGCCACTTCGCGGTAGCCCGTGACGATAGCGCCGAGGGCGACGACGACGGCGAGGGCGGCGAGCGACGGCGTCTCCAGTCCGGTCGTGACGCCGGTCCGGAGGAGGATCAGGGCGACGCCGAGCTGGATGCCGCGCACGACGGGTTCGCCGACGTAGGGCGCGAGCCGTCCCAGCATCCCGGCCCGACCGACGACGAGGAGGGTACCGCCCGCGAGCAACCCGGCGGCGACGTACTCGCCGGTCGAGAGGCCGCCGGCGATGACCAGCGCCGCGAGTGCCTTCATCGGCTCGACGGACATGGGGTGGCCGTACCAGAGCCCCCAGACGACCTGAAAGACGGCGAAGCCGAGGAGAAGTCGGCCGAGCGAGAGGTCGGTGAGGGCCGCGACGGCGACGACGATTGGCAGGACGGTCACGGTGTCACCCACCGCGCCCGTCACCTCCCCCCACGCCACGTCGAACCGCGACTCCGTCCATCCGGCGAAGCGCATCGAAGTGCCCTACCCACTCGGCCCGTAAACAATTATCGAGAAACTGATACAATTAACGGTTCGCCGCCGATGTGACTGTTTCCGGTTACGCACGGCGGAGTGATGATCGGCGGTGACGAAATGGCCGATTGCATCTTCTCGTCCCTCTATAAACTCTTTCGAACGCTCTCGCATCGTTTTAAAACGAGCTGAACGATCCGAGTGGGGGGCTGTTAACCGAACGAAACGAGGTGAAGACAGGCCAACGATTTGCCCCCTATATGATGGAACAGGGACATGGATAGAGTGGAGCCAGTCACCATGTCCGTCCGATCCACGTCCCTCACGCACGCCGCGACCGAATCGCTTCCGGCCCTCCAGACGCTCGCCGAACTCGCCGCCCGTCCCGTCCGTTTCGTCGCCTTCTGGGTGGCGACGCTGTTGCCCTTCACGTACCTCCCCCTGCTGGCGGCGGGAGCGGTCACGACCCACCGCGTCGCCTTCGCGGGGCTGATCGGTCTGAACGCCGTGGCGTTCGTCGTCGGTCACGGCTACAACCGGCCCGAATAGTACGACACCGCCGCTCGTGGCTGGTCCGACGGTCGGATCGGAACCCCTTTTCGCCCGCCCGCGCTACGCGTCGGTATGGAAGTACGCGACATCGAGGCGCTCGGGCCTGCGGATCGGCAGGCGCTGTTCGAGCGCGACGCGGGCGTCGAGGCGGTTCGCGAGGACGTACGCGACATCGTCGACCGCGTCCGCGACGAGGGCGACGTGGCAGTGCGGGACTTTTCCCGCGAGTTCGACGGCGTCGAGGTCGGCAATCTGGACGTGACCGACGCCGCCGAACGCGCCCACGAGGAAGTCGACGACGACCTCCTGGCGGCCATTCGGACCGCCGCCGACAACATCCGCGAGTTCCACGAGCGACAGGTGCCCGAGGACTGGCGCGACGACTTCGGCGGCCGCGAACTCGGCCGCCGGTTCCGTCCGCTCTCCCGCGTCGGCGTCTACGTCCCCGGCGGGGCGGCGGCCTACCCCTCCAGCGCGCTGATGGGCATCATCCCGGCGAAGGTGGCGGGCGTCGAACACGTCGTCGTGGCGACGCCGCCGGCCGAGGAGCTGAATCCGGCGACGCTCGCGGCCATCCACGAGGCGGGCGCCGACGCCGTCTACAGCGTCGGCGGCGCGCAGGCCGTCGCGGCCATGGCCTACGGGACGGAGACCGTCACGGCGGTGGAGAAAGTGGTCGGGCCGGGCAACCGCTGGGTCACGGCCGCCAAGGCCGAGGTGCGCGGCGACGTGGAGATCGACTTCCTCGCCGGCCCGAGCGAGGTACTCGTCCTCGCCGACGGGACGGCCGATCCGACCTACGTCGCCGCCGAACTCCTCGCGCAGGCCGAACACGACGATCACGCCTCGGTCGTGGCGGTGACGGCCGATGCGGACCTCGCCGCGGCCGTCGCGGACGAACTCGACGACCGCCTCCCCGAGTGTGACCGACGGGAGACGGTCGAAGCGGCGCTTGCAAACGACGCCAGCGGCGTCTTCCTCGCGCGGTCGATGTCCGAGGCGGTTCTGTTCGCCGAGGAGTACGCCGCGGAACACCTGTCGATTCAGGCGGACGACGACGAGGCGTTGCTGGACCGCATCGACAGCGCCGGGAGCGTCTTCCTCGGTCCCTACACGCCCGTCGCCGCCGGCGACTACGCCTCCGGAACGAACCACGTCCTGCCGACCGGCGGCGGCGCCCGGCGCTTCGGCGGCCTCTCCGTCGAGACGTTCCTCCGGTCGACGACCGTCCAGCGCCTCGACCGCAACGCACTCGACGACCTGTCGGGGACGATCACGACGCTCGCGGAGGCGGAGGGGCTGACCGGCCACGCCGAGAGCGTCCGCCGGCGGTTCGAGTAACACCGTCGGGTGTGAGTCGGTAGTGTAGACCGCAAATCTGACAACCTACCGGGGCGAATCGGACTGGCGTCCGCCCATGCGTCCCTCCAACCCCGTTCCGGCCGCGCTGCGTAGTTCGAAATCGTCCCTTCGCTGGCTCCGATCAGCGTTCCGACGCCTCCGGCAGTTTCTCACGTCCAGCGTCCAGCGTTCCCGACGTTGGATCGTGGCCACCGTCGGGTGGGTCGTGGTCGTCATCGGTGAGCCACTGGCACGGCTCGTTCGCGGCCCGGCCGCACGACTCGTGCGCGGGCCACTGAAGACGCTACTGCTCGGCCGTCGCCTCAGCGTCTCCGTCGTGCTCGTCGCGCTCGCACCTCTGTTGGCCACCCTGACGGCCGGCGTGATCGCGTCGACGACGGGCTATCCCCCGCTCGAACGCTGGCTGGTCGAGACGTGGACCGGGACCGACCCTCGGACAGTCGTCTTCGTCGGAGGCGTCCTGCTCGTCGGACTGGCCGCCGCGAGCGCCGCCGCGAACGCGGGGCTACTCCCGACCGTCGTGCTGGTCGCCGGCCCCCTGTTCGGCGTCGCGATGACGCGCTACGGCACCGTCGTCGACAGAGGCTTCGGTCCCCGGGTCGTCTCGCTCCCCGACGCGACGGCGTTCGCGGTCGGCGTGGCGGTCGTCGGCGGCGTGACAGCGGGGCTCGTCGGCTACGGCCTCGGTGCCAGTCTCCGGCGAGCTGTCGGCGTCGTGCGCGCGGACGCGCCGATACCGCATTCGTAACGACGAGTGATTACATCGCCCCGTCAGGGTTAACAGGCTTCGAGGTGTATCCACGCCTATGAGTACCGAAAGCGCCGAGGGGTCGAGCAACCGGATGGTAGAGGTCACGCCCGAGGCCGCCTCCGAGGCCCTCGCGCTGATGGACCGGGAGGGGATGGACTCGGACGTTGGCGGCCTCCGCCTGTTCGTCCAGCAGGGTGGCTGTGCCGGCCTCTCGTACGGAATGCGGTTCGACGATGAACCCGAAGAGGACGACACGGTGATCGAACGCCACGACCTGCGCGTGTTCGTCGACCCCGCGAGTGCCGACTACATCGGTGGGTCGGTCCTCGATTACGAATCGGGCCTGCAGGCCGAAGGGTTCCACGTCGAGAACCCGAACGTCGTCTCCGAGTGTGGCTGCGGCGAGTCATTCCGCACGTAATCGCGGATATCGTTTTCAGCGGCGAGAACCGGCGGCCAGTCCCCGACGACTCTGGCCTCGGAACGCCCGGAACCGGGACGATCATGTTCGTGAGACGCCGCCAACCCGTCTCACACCCGCCTGAACGGCGTTCGAGGAGTATCACGCGTGATAGCGGGGTGGAAGTCCTTTTCTCCTTACTGGTGGAGGTGGGGGTAAGATGGCGAGTATTACGGGCGACTCCACGACAGCGCTCCACGGGGAGGGGGGCTGGCGGCAGACGTGCCGGGAGTTCATCCACTACATCCCCGATGGGCATTCGATTCCCGAGGAGACGTGGCGCAACCGACACCGAAACATCCTCATCCTCGTGCTGGCGCAGGTCCCACTCCTGTTCGGCCTCGGGATGTACGAGGGAACCGAATCGGTCGTCACTGGCGCGACGATTCCGGCGATCCCGCTGACGACCGTGCTGGTGGAACTCGGCATCGTGACGGGACTCGCAGTCGCGTCGCTGGCACCTCAGCTTCCCCGACGGGTGCGGACGGCGCTGGCGACGGTCGGCCTCCTGTCGACCTCGGTCGTCCTCGTCCACTTCTCGGGCGGATTCATCGAGGCGCACTTCCACTTCTTCGTCGCGATGGCCGTCGTCGCCGTCTACGAGGACTGGGTGCCCTTCGCCCTCGGCATCGGCTACGTCGTCCTGACCCACGGCGTCTTCGGGATGATCAACCCCGAACGCGTCTACAACCACACCGCCGCGATCAACAACCCGTGGGTGTGGGGGCTGATCCACGGCATCTTCGTCCTCGCGCTCGCGATGGCGCTGATGGCACACTGGTACTCGACCGAGCGCTCCCGGGAGGAGGCCGAACGCCAGCTCAGGGAAGCCGAGGCGAAAACCGAGGAGGTCGCCAACCTCGAGGAGAAGAAAGCGGAGATCGAACGAGCGAAAGCCGAAGCCGAGGAGGCGAAAGCCGAAGCGGAGGCCAAACAGAAGAAAGTCGAGGAGATGAACGAACACCTCGAAGCCAAGGCCGACGCGTACAGCGCCGCGATGGCGCGGGCTGCCGACGGCGAACTCACCGTGCGACTGGACGCCGAGAGCGAGAGCGAGGCGATGGCGCGGATCGCCGAGGCATTCAACGAGATGATGGACGAGACGGAGTCGGCAATGCAGGACATTCAGGCGTTCGCGCAGGACGTGGCAGCCGCGAGCGAGGACGCGACCGCGGGGGCCGGCGAGGCCGAGCAGGCGAGCGAGGAAGTGAGCCAGTCGCTCCAGGAGATCGCCAGCGGAGCCAACGAGCAGCGGGAGATGCTCGAAACCGTCTCCGGCGAGATGACGAACCTCTCGGCGACGGTCGAGGAGGTGGCCGCGTCCGCCGACGAGGTCGCGCAGCGGTCGCACGAGACGGCCGAAATCGCCGAGGAAGGCGAGGAGACGGCCAAGGGCGCCATCGACGACGCCCGCGACGTGCAGTCGGCCATCGACTCGACCGTCGAGAACGTCGAGGTCCTCGACGAACGGATGGCAGAGATCGGCGAGATCATCGAACTCATCAGCGACATCGCGGAGCAGACGAACATGCTCGCGCTGAACGCCAACATCGAGGCCGCCCGCGCGGGCACTGACGACGGCGGGACGAACGGAAACGGATTCGCCGTCGTCGCGAACGAAGTGAAACAGCTAGCCGAGGAGACGCAGGGCTCGGCCAACGAGATCGAGGACCTCATCGAGGAGACACAGTCCCAAACGGAGACGGCAGTCGACGAAGCCCAGGCCGCCAAGCAGGATATGCAGGAGGGGGTGGAGGCGTTCCAGGAGGTCGTCGACGCGTTCACGCAGGTCGCGGACAACGCCGAGGAGACCGACAGCGGCATCCAGGAGATCAGCAACACGGCCGACGATCAGGCCGCGAGCACGGAGGAAGCAGTGTCGATGGTGGAGGAGGTGGCCGACATCAGCCGGGCGACCGCCACCGAGACCGAGGACACGTCCGCGACGGCGGAAGAGCAGGCAGCCTCCATGTCGCAGATCAGCGCCAACGTCGAATCGCTCAGCGAACGAGCCGAACGGCTCCAGACGTTGCTGACGAAGTTCGAGGTGAGCGAGACGGACACCTCGGCCGGTGGTCCGTCCGCAGTGTCGGGCACCCCGTCGTCGTAACCGGCGGCAGACGCCAGGGTGCGTCGAAGTCCCGAGTGTGCGATCGGAATATCTTGTTTTGTGGCAACACTTAACACACGACGGGACGAAAAACACCGTCGCGTTCCTCGCCGAAATCGTCGGGGGGACACGCTGTAACGCCGTTCGGGGGCGCTAGGGGAGACAGCATGAACTCATCAGGCCGACCCGACGACTCGGCGGTCGAATCGTTCGACGACAGTCTGCGCGGCGAACTGCTCCAACCAGGAGACGCGGGGTACGACGAGGCGCGCACCGTGTGGAACGCGATGATCGACGAGGAGCCGTCGCTCGTCGCGCGCTGTACCGGCGCAGCCGACGTGTGTATCGCCGTGAGCTTCGCGCAGGACCGTGATCTCCGTCTGGCCGTCAAAGGTGGCGGACACAACGTGGCGGGGAACGCGCTCTGTGACGGGCTGGTGATCGATCTCTCGCCGATGGACGGCGTCCGCGTCGATCCAGAGGCACGAATTGCCCGGGTCGGGGCCGGCGCAACGTGGGGCGACGTGGATCACGAGACCCAGGCGTTCGGCCTCGCGACGACGGGCGGCATCGTCACGACGACTGGCGTCGCCGGACTCACTCTCGGTGGCGGACTCGGCTATCTCGCCCGGAAGTTCGGCCTCGCACACGACAATCTCCGCTCGATGGACGTCGTCACCGCCGAGGGAGAACTCGTCCACGCCAGCCCGGAGGAGAATCCGGATCTCTTCTGGGGGATGCGCGGCGGCGGCGGCAACTTCGGCGTCGCCACCTCGTTCGAGTTCGACCTCCACGAAGTCGGGCCGGAGATACTCAACGTTCGACTGCTGTATCCGTACGAGGCCATCCCCGAGACCCTGCAGTTCTACGACGAGTTCATGTCGAACGCGCCGAACGGAGTCGGCTGTTACGCGGCGATCCTGCAGGGGAGTCCGGAGTACGGGCTTCCGGAACGGTTCCACGGGGAGACGTTGCTGGCGTTTCGGGGACTCTACGCCGGCGATGTCGCGGACGGGAAAGACGCGTTCCGGCCGCTCCGCGAGTTCGGCGACCCCATCGCCGACCTGACCAAACCGGTCCCGTACACGGTCTACCAACAGCAGGCCGACGACCTCTACTGCGAGGGCCACCGTAACTACTGGAAATCGAACTTCTACGACGAAATTTCGGACGGATTCGTCGAGACGGTGATGGACCACACCGATCCGCTACCGTCGCCGTACAGCACGGTGTTTTTCGAGTGGATGGGGGGCGCCATCGCCGAGGCGGACGCCGACGCGACCGCCTTTCCACACCGCGACCGGTCGTTCGCCTTCACCGTCGCGCCGAAGTGGACCGATCCGGCACGCGACGGCGAACATATCGCGTGGGCCAAGATGTTCCACGAGGCACTGGAACCGTACGCCGCCGATGGCGTCTACGTGAACTACATGGACGACGACGAGGACGAACGTATCCCCGACGCTTACGGTGACCGGTACGACCGACTGGTCGATCTCAAACGCGAATGGGATCCCGACAATCTGTTCCGCTCGAACCAGAACATCTCGCCGACCGCCTGATCGCCAGCCCGGCCCCGGAAACCGGCTATTCGGCATTGCTATCGGCTCACGACCGACTCTTTGGCGTGGTAACATTTATCATCCAACCCGTCGTAACGGGAAGCACATGGCCCCTGTTACCATGCCACCTGTCGAAGAGGCGCGAAAGATCTTCCGCCGCCTCGGATACTCCGTCGACGGCGACGGGGTCGATCTCAGGGCCGAACGTAAGTGGCGAACCGTCCACGTGACCGCGCTCGACGCCGACGACGCGTCGTCACCCCCCGAGATTCTCGCCGACGGCGGGACGACAGACTATCGGCTTCGCTGCTTCGTAACGTGGATGGAGGTTGCAGGGGACCTCCGTGATCGACTCGCGGGACTCGATCCGGACTACGAGTGGGCCGTCATCGGCGTCGAAGGCGACGACTACGAAGTCGTCGACCGCGCCGTCGGCGCCGTCGCGTAGGCTCGTAGCCTTTAGTGTCGGGCAGCCGCCATCCCCAGTATGCGCGGCGCCCTACTCCAGTCGAACGTACTCGGACAGGCACTCGTCGAGTTCGTCGGCCGCCTCACCGACGCGCTGCCGACGATCATCACCGGTCTCGTCTTCTTCCTGCTGGCAGCCGTCCTCGTCAAACTCGTCCTCGCCACCCTGAGAGGCGCCCTCGCGCGGACGATGGTCGGGGAGTCGCCCATCTATCGCCAGTTTCTCACCACCGTCGTCGCCGTCTTCCTCTGGTTCGGCGTCGGCCTCTCGACGCTCTCCGTCGTCGGACTGGACGGCATCGCGGCGTCGCTCGGCACCGCCGCCGGCTTCGTCGCTCTCGGCGTCTCCTACGCCACGAGCGACATGATCGCCGACGCCGTCGCCGGCGTCTACCTCCTCCGCGACCCGGACTTCGAGGCCGGCGACACCGTCCGCGTCGGCGACATGGAGGGCGTCGTCGAGTCCATCGAACTCCGAAAGACGCGGTTCGCGGTCGGTGAAGACACCGTCGTCCGGGGGAACGCCGACATCGAAGCCCGGTGGACGAAGGTCGACACCGAGTCGTCGCGGGGCTCGTCGACCGTCACGACGACACCATGACATCTGTTCCCACGCCGCCCGCGGAATTTATGCTCACTGGCCGAGAATGTAAGGCATGTTCGTCGGCCACGCCGCACTAGCCTTCGCCATCGTCGGCGGCGTCGCCATCGCCAGCGGATGGTCGAGCGAGCGCGCACTCGCTATCGGCGTCGTCGCCGGCGCCTTCGCCGCCCTCCCCGACGTGGACATGGTGTACGCGCTCGTCGGCATCGCGGGGGCCTCCGGGAGCGACGCGCTCGCGCTCGCAGGCGCGTTCTGGTCGACCGGGAACGTCGTCCACCGCGCCGTCACCCATTCGCTCGTCCTCGCGCTACCGGTGGCTCTGCTGGCCGCGCTCCAAGCCGTGACCGCCACTCGTCGCGTCCGGGCGGTCTCGGCCCTCGTCGCCACCCTGCTGGTCGCGCTGATCGCCACCGTCGGCGGCGCGCTGGCCGCGTTCGTGACGCTCCTGTTCGTCGTCGGCGCCGTCGCTGTCGGCGCCGTCGTCGACCGATACACCGATCTCACGGCCACCGGGGTGTTCGTCGCCGCCCTCGTCGGACTCGCGACCCACCCCTTCGGCGACCTGTTCACCGGGGAACCGCCGGCGATGCTCTACCCCTTCGACGCGGCGCTCGTGACCGAGCGGGTCGCCCTCGCGGCCGACCCGACGCTCCACCTGCTCGCCGCGTTCGGGGTCGAACTGGCGACGATCTGGGCCGCCGTCGCCGTCGTCTGCCTCGCGACCGGCCTGCGTCCAACCGCTGCCGTGACGCGACGGGCCAGCCTCGGTGCCGGCTACGCCGCGAGCGTCCTCCTCATCCCGGCGCCGACGCTCGATCTCTCCTACCCGTTCGTGTTCTCGGTCCTCGGCGTCGGCCTGCTGGGTGTCCTCCCGCAGGTTCGGCTGATCCGTTCGCGTGGCCCGACCGTCGAACCGCCGGACTGGCTCACCGCCGCGCTGACGGGACTTTCCGCGATTACGGTCGCGTGGCTGGCCTACGCCGTCGCGTACGTCGTGGTCGGCTAACGCACGGGCTGTGTCGGGCGAGGACGCATCGTCGACACCCGGTGCTGACGTGATTCGACGAAGCCACGTCGAGACAGGGGCGCGGTACGAACGCAGTCAAAGCGGCGCGCGAGCGTGTTTAGCGGATCTGTCCGCGAACTTCACCACCCGGGTGCGCCTCGGTGTGCACGTTGACGTACGCGCCGCCCGCTCGAAGGAGCGCGACGAGGTCGTTCATCGTTCCACCATCCAGTGGTCCGACGAGGTCGTCGGCCGTGAGTGTCGCTTCGGCGAGTACCCCATCGAATCGCCCGGGGATCAGCTCCGGTGACGACCCACCTTCCGGGTACAGCCAGGCGACGGCCGGGCCGTTCGATCCAGCAGGAGCGCTGTGGATGTGAGCCATGGACACGTCGTCGATATTTGCGACGATCAGCCGGTATCGGAGTTCGTCACCGGCCTTGTCGAGTTGGAACGTGGCCTGTCCTTGCGCATCCGTCTCGACGGCGTCGACCTCCTCGTCACCCGAGAGATGCGTCCGGAAGTTGCGCTTTTCTTTGGCTACGGCGATACCTGCTGCACTCGCTCCGGACAGCAGTCCACCCGAGACGATTGCCCCCGTCCTGAGCGTCTCCCGTCGACTCCAGTTCGATCTGTGTGACATTGCCACACAGTATTGTTCTTCGAAGATGATAAACTAGATGACAAATTTGCCAGCAGTAATTTGCAGCTGTTCGGCACTCGATTCCGCTGCAAGTCGCGACGGGGGTACCGGTCGGCTAGTAGCCCCGGGAGATGAGGTACTCCGCGATGGCTTCCAGCAGTGACCGGGCCTCGTTGTCCGGGAGAACCCCGAGGTCCGCCTTACTCTGGTCGACGAGGGAGCGGGCCTTCTCGCGGGCGTACTCGATGCTCCCCGCCTCGTTCAGGGTCTCGACTGCCGCTTCGACTTCCGCGTCGGTCAACTCCTCGGCGGAGTCGGCGTCGACCAGTCCGTCCACGTCGACGCCCTGCTGGCGGGCGTGGAGCGTGATGAGCGTCTCCTTGTTCTCGACGAGGTCCGACCCGCGCTGCTTGCCGAGTTGCTCCGAGGGGACGGTCAGATCGAGCACGTCGTCCTGAATCTGGAACGCCGATCCGGAGTTGATGCCGTAGGAGTAGAGCGCGTCGACCACCGCGTCGTCGGCGCCGAGGAGGACGGCGGGCGTTGCGGCCGCATCGCCGTAGAGGACGGCCGTCTTCGACTCCACCATCTCCAGATACTCCTCGGGCAAGACTTCGGTCCGGCCCTCGAATTCCACGTCGAGTGCCTGCCCCTCACAGATTCGGGTACAGGTCTCGGCGAGCATCCGCATCGCCTCCAAGCCGTTCTCGGGGGCAGCACCCGTATCCGCCATGATCTCGAAGGCGGTCGAGTAGAGCGTGTCGCCCGCGAGGATGGCGGTGTCCACGTCGTACGCCTTGTGGACGGCCGGGACACCCCGGCGGAGCGCGTCGTCGTCCATGATGTCGTCGTGGATGAGGGTGAACGACTGGATGACTTCGAGGCTGAGCGCCCCGGCCATCACGTCCACCTCGCCGCCATCGAGGGCGGGGAAGGTTCGGTAGTCGACGGAGAGCGGCGGCACGTCGGCGACGGCCTCCGCCGCGAGCAGGGAGACGGTCGGGCGGAGGCGCTTGCCGCCAGCCTTCAGCAGGTAGCGCGAAGCTTCCCACAACCGTTCTGGCTCTTTGAGGGGGAGATCCTCGTCGATGGCCGCGTTGACCCGCTCGCGGCGCTCGCGAACCGCCGCGAGCACCTGCTCTTCCGTCGAATCGGGCGTCATTCCACCAGTTGAATCATGTTGCCGTTGCGCGTGACGTGCAGGTCACGGCCCAGCGCGTAGCCCTGACTCTCACACAGGTCGACGTAGGGCGCGAACCCTTTGAGGTCCTGGTGAGCCGGGATGACGTGCTGCGGCTGTAACGCGTCCAGCATCTCGTAGTGGCCTTCCTCGCGCAGGTGGCCGGAGACGTGGATGTCGTCGTAGATACGAGCGCCCTGCATCCGAAGCAGGCGCTCGGACTGGTAGCGCTGGCCCTCGTTCGTCGGCTCCGGAATCACGCGGGCCGAGAACAGCACCTTGTCGCCGTTTTCCAGTTCGTACGGCGTCTCGCCGCGACCCATCCGCGTCAGCATCGCGCGCGGTTCGCCCTGGTGACCCGTGACGATGGGCAGGAAGTTCTCCTTGCCCTCCTTCATGATCCGCTTGAACGTGCGGTCGACGGACTTGCGGTGACCGTACATCCCCAGATCGTCGGGGAAGTCGACGAAGTCCAGGCGTTCGGCGGTGCCCGAGTACTTCTCCATCGAGCGACCGAGAAGGACGGGCTGACGGCCGATGTCCTTCGCGAACTCGACGAGGCTCGTCACGCGGGCGATGTGCGAACTGAACGTGGTGGCGACGATGCCGCCGTCGTAGTCCTCGACGGAGTACATCACGTCGCGGAGGTGTTTGCGCGCGACGGACTCGCTGGGCGTGCGGCCCTTCCGTCCCGCGTTGGTGCAGTCCTCAATGTAACATAGGACGCCCTCCCCCTCGCGAGCGATTTCGCGGAAGCGGTCCATGTCGATGGGGTCGCCGATGACCGGCGTGTGGTCCATCCGCTTGTCGAGGCCGTAGACGACCGCGCCCTCCGGCGTGTGGAGGACGGGGTTGATCGCGTCGATGATCGAGTGCGTGACGTTGACGAATTCGAGGTCGACCTTGCCCGAGTCGCCGATGGACATGGTCTCGCCGGCGTCCATCTTCACGAGGTCGTTGCCGACGTTGAACTTGTCTTCGCCCTGCACCTGCTGTTTCACCAGTTCGATGGTAAAGGGCGTCGCGACGACAGGGGCGTCGTAGCGGTGGGCCAGTTTCGAGATGGCGCCGATGTGGTCGAGGTGACCGTGCGTGGGAACGATCGCCTGTACGTCCCCTTCGAGGTCGCTCATCACCCGGTCGTCGGGGATGGCGCCCATGTCGATCAGGTCGAGACTGTGCATCTGTTCGGTTTCGACGTTGTCGTGGATCAGAACCTGCGAGAGGTTCAGACCCATGTCGAAGATGACGACGTCGTTACCGGCGCGGACGGCAGTCATCTGCCGTCCGACTTCCTCGTAGCCGCCAATGGTTGCGATTTCGATTTCCATGGTTGGTCCGAGCATTGAAACGCCACAACTGTGGCAGGGGTGCTCACGCAAATCCCGTCTGGGGGCCACCGGCCCCGGCGTCTTACAGCACGTCGGTCGCTGGTCCCCGCATGCGGCGCGCGCCGCATTTGCCCGCGGGTCGCTGGTACAACCGTCTACACACCCAGGTGATAAAAAGGACGTGGGTCGGTGGCGCCGAGCGACGCCGTCACACGGTCGCTACCCGTCGGCCGGGCCGTCGTCGACGTATTCGAAGGCGACGCCCGCGCGTTCGGCCGTCAGGCGGTCGCGTTCGGTGTCACCGACGAATAGCGCCGACGACGGGTCGGCTCCGAGACGGTCGATCGCCGTCAGGAGAGGTTCGGGGTCGGGTTTGTGCGTCGCCACCGAGTCCCGACCGACGACGGTCTCGACGTGGTCGAGCAGATCGTGGCGCTCCAGCGCCCGGCGACAGGCCGCCTCCGCGTTGAGCGAGCAGACGCCGACGGGGACGCTCCACTCGGGGACGCGGTCGGCGTGGGGGAGGCGGATCGCCTGCTCCGCCCCGCGACGTTCGTGTGCCGCGAGGATCGACTCCAGATCCTCGGCTAGCCCGTGTTCCGGGGCCGTCTCGAACAGCGACCAGAGGTCCGCGTCGGCCACGTCGACACCCGCCTCGGCGAACGCGGCCGTCGCGTCGCTGGCGGCGGCGTCCCAGTCGACGACCAACCGGACGAGCGTGCCGTCGAGGTCGTACACGACGGCGCCGTAGTCGGCGGATTCGATGCTCACGCTCGCCGGTAGGGTCGCACGGATAATGGGGGCTTCGGTCCGGAGCATCGGTCGTGCGCGCCGTCGACCGTTCGACAGAACGTTTTTACTGGCGTACGAGATACGTCTCTCCATGCCGACGACCGTCGGTCACTCAGGCGGCCGGATAGCCTTCGAGCGCACGCTGTCGCGCGCGAGGTGCTGTTGTCTCCCATCCCGCCGACCGACGGAATCGTCCGCCCGGACCTCGGCCCACGTGGCAACGCGTCCGCCGGTCGCTTCGAGCGACCGCGGGCGATCTGTATCCCATGTTCGCGCGCGGTAGACGACTGCTGGCGGCCGCGCGTCGCCGCGTCAGCGAAGACATCGCCGCGATCCGGGAACGCGACCCCGCAGCGGGGAGCCTGCTCGTCCTCCTCACCTGTTACCCCGGACTGCACGCCCTGTGGACCTACCGCATCGCCCACCTGTGCTGGACGAACGGCCACGAGACGGCAGCACGCCTGCTCTCGCAGGTCGCTCGCCTCGTCACCGGCGTCGAAATCCACCCGGCCGCCGAAATCGGCCGCCGCGTCGTCATCGATCACGGCATCGGCGTCGTCGTCGGCTCGACGGCCGAAATCGGCGACGACGTACTCGTCTATCACGGCGTCACCCTCGGCAACCGCCGACCCGTCGACGGCAAACGTCACCCCACCATCGGCGACGACGTACTACTCGGCGCGAACGCGACGATCCTCGGCCCCATCGAAGTGGGTGACGGCGCGACCGTCGGTGGCGCCGCCGTCGTCGTCAGGCCCGTCGAACCGGGCGAGACGGTCGTGGGGAATCCCGCCAAACCGGTCGACAAGGTGCCGGTGTTGAACGACGGGCAACCGGTCGACGCCGACGCGCAGATCGACCGGATCGTCTGCGACGGCCGGGGACAGGAGGACACGGAGACCGACTTCGACCCCTGCGACCCGCCGCGCGGCGCCGGCTGAGACGAGGCGATCTCGCCCACGAGTATTTTACAGATCGCTGACGTACATGGAACCATGACACGGATTGTCACCACCCTGTGTGTGGTCCTCGTTCTGTCACTGGTCGCGTCCGGCGCGAGCGTCGCACAGTCGTCCGAGACGGTCACGGTCACCGTCGCCGTCCACGATCAGGCGGACAACCCAATCAGTAACGCCGAACTCGACGTGGAGTGGGAGGACGGATCGACGACGGCCACGACCGCCAGCAACGGCAAGGCGTTCGTCGACGTGCCCGCGGGCGCCGAGGTCACGATCAGCGTGTCTCACCCACGGTACGTCCGAAACAGCCCCTACACCATCTCCTCGGCGTCCGAACGCGAGGTCGAAGTGGACGTGTTCCGCAAGAGTACGGTCCGTCTCGAAGTCAGCGACGACGACGGCTCCGTGGCCGACGCGAGAGTGCTGATCGAACGAGGAGGACTCGACGTGGTGACCGGGACGACCAATCAGAACGGCGTGTTCGAGTCCGGCGTCCTCCAGGCGGGTCGCTACTCCATCACCATCAGCAAACCCGGCTACTACACCCGGCAGAAACCCCTCGAAATCGAGGGCGACATCACGAACCGCGTGGCGATGAGACGCGGATCCATCTCGGTCACCGTCAGGGTCGTCGACTCGCACTTCGATCCGCCGCGGCCCGTCACCAACGCCGGCGTCGAACTCGGTGATACGGTGAGCGGGCGAACGGACGTGGGCGGGAACTTCAGCGCCACCCTCCCCGTCAACACCGAACCGACGCTGCGCGTGACGAAAGACGGCTACCGAACTGTCGAGCGTGATCTGGAGGTCGGCGAGGAACCGACGAGCGTCTCGGTCCAGTTCTCGCGGACGCGGTCGGTCACGCTCGAATCCACCAACGAACGCGTCGTGGCCGGCGAGCGAGTCCTCCTCAGGGCGACGGACGCGTACGGCGACCCCGCGACGGTCGCGACGGTCTACCTCGACGGCGAACGCGTCGGCACCACCGACGGCGAGGGCGAGGCCGCGGTTCGGGTCCGCGAACCCGGGACGCACACGCTCTACGTCACCAAGGACGGTGTGCGGTCGAACGAGGTGACGGTCGAAGCCATCGCCGCCGGTGACGGGGCGACGGCGACGCCGACGGACGTACACACGCTCACCGAGACGCCGTCCGCGACGCCGTCCGCGACGCCGACACCGTCTGAGACGGCCGGCACCAGTCCCGGCTTCGCGCCGCCACTCGTCGTCCTCGCCCTCCTCGTCCTCGGCGGTCTCGCGGCCCGTCGCAGGGATTAGTCCCGCAGCGACGCGACCACGGCGTCCGGGTCGGCGTCGAGACCGCCACCCTGTGCGAACGTCGATCCACCGCCCCCACCGCCGCCGAACTCGTCGGTCAGATCGGCAACGAGGTCACCGGCGTCGACGGCGCCAGTCGTCGCGATCACCACGTGCGGCGCCGGCCCCTCGCCGACGACGGCGATCACGTCGGCGTCGTCGCCGACGCGGTCCTGCGCCGCCTCACCCACCTCGTTCGGGCCGAAGTCCGCGACGGTGCCGATCCGCCAGACGGTGCCGTCACGTTCGGTCGTCGGGAGGGCGGCGAGGCGCGCGCCGAGGACCTCGGATTTGTACGACCGCACCTCTGCTTCGAGGTCGTCGCGTTCGGCCCGCAGCTCCGCGACGGCGTCGTCGAGGGCGTCGAGACTGGTGCCGAGGTCACGCGCGGCGTCGAGGGCGGCCTGCCGGACGGTCGCCCGGCGGTCGATAGCCGGTGGCCCGACGGCGAACTCGACCCGGGTCAGCCCTTCGCCGGGGTTGGAGCGGGACAGCACCTCGACGGGGCCGATTTCGCGGGTGTTCGAGACGTGCGTGCCGCCACAGGCCGCCACGTCCCAGTCTTCGATGTCGACGAGGCGGACCGTGTCGGCGTCGGCCATCACACCCTCCTCGGTCTTGGTGTTGAAGGCCACGTCGTCGCGGGCCCGCGCCTCGTCGACGGGGACCTGCTCCCACGAGACGGCCCGGGAGTCCCACACGGCGCGGTTGGCCAAGCGTTCGAGTTCCACGAGGACCGCGTCGTCGATGTCGGTCGCGGTGGCGAAGTCGACGCGGACCTTCTCGGCGTCGATACCGAACCCGCCGTAGCCGAGGTCGTCCAGCAAGCGCCGTCCGGCGCCGTAGAGGACGTGGCTCGCGGTGTGCGCGCGCATGCAGTAGGTGCGGAAGTCGTCGTCGATCACGCCGACCACGTCGTCACCGGGAGCGAGGTCGACCTCGTCCGCGACGGTGTGGACGACGGTGTCGCCCCGCTTCTGCACGTCCGTCACCGGAATCCCGGCGAGCGTGCCTCTGTCGGCTGGCTGGCCGCCGCTCTCGGCGTAGAAGTAAGTGTGGTCGAGCACTACGTCGGCACCGTCGACGCGCTCGACGGTCGCCTCGAACTCCCGTACGTCCGGTTCGGCGGGGGCGAGCGTCTGCATACCCCCCAGTCGGACGCGGGGTGAGTAAAAATTCCCCTACTCGTCGACGAGGTCGATGCCGAGTCGCTCCTCGACGGCGCGGACGAGCGACCCCCCGACGCCGGCGCGGGTGGCCCGCCCCTGTTCGAGGGCGAGTACGTCGTCCTCGTCGGCGTCGAGGTCGGCCGCGAGTTCTTCCACCGTCAGCCCCGCGTCCTGCCGGGCCGTCTCGACACGCTCGCCGTAGCCCGAGACGAGGTAGGGAAGGCGGTCTGCCTCGTAATCCGTTCCTTCCTCCTCCCAGCGTTTCGTGTTGCTCTGGGCGGCGTCGTAGATGCGGGCCGTGTTCTGCGCGGCGCGCTTCTTGCGGCTGGGTTCGTCGCCGTCGCGCGACCCGGAACTGGCGCCGGACCCGGACCCCGACCCGCCGCCACGTCCCGATCCGCCGCCCCGTCCCCCGGAGTCGCCGTGGGGCGCACAGTTCGAGCAGACGAGGAGGTTGGCGCCTGCGACGTTCGCGCGTTCGAGGTTCGTCGTCTCGCGGCCGCAGAGTTCGCAGGCGTCGCCGTCGCCGCCGCCTCGGTCCGATCCGGTCGAATATTTCGTCATACTACACCTACCCGGTCGTCCTATTTCAACGTCCGGTCCGGCGCGCGGTCGGAAGGCATCTACGTCCCGACGCCGAACGGCGGGTATGCGAGCGTGGCACTTCGCGGAGCGACCCGAGGGAGAGCCAACACTGGATAGCTTCGACCTGCGGGAGACCGAACGGCCGACGCCACGACACGGCGAACTCCTCGTGCGCGTCCGCTACCTCTCGGTCGATCCCTACATGCGAGGCCGGATGCGCGACAGCGAGTCGTACGCCGACCCGTGGGACGTGGGCGACGTGCTCCGAGGCGGCGTCGTCGGCGAAGTCGTCGAGAGCGAGCACGACGGGTACGCGGCGGGCGACCTCGTCACCGGTCGGGGGACGTGGGCCGAATACAGCGTCCTCGACGCCGACGAGGCGGCCCGCGTGGACCCGGACGTGGCCGACCTCCCGGCGTATCTCGGTATCCTCGGGATGCCCGGGCGCACGGCCTACTTCGGCTTGCTCGACGTGGGCGACCCGCAACCGGGCGACACCGTCGTCGTCTCGGGGGCGGCGGGCGCCGTCGGCTCGACGGTCGGTCAGATCGCGAAACTGAACGGCTGCCGTGTCGTCGGCTTCGCCGGGACGGAGGAGAAGACGTCGTGGCTCACCGACGACCTCGGCTTCGACGCGGCGATCAACTACAAGCAGACCGACGACTACCGCGCGGCACTCGACGACGCCGCCCCCGAGGGCGTCGACGTCTACTTCGACAACGTCGGCGGCCCGATCACGGACGCGGTGTTCACGAAACTGAACCTCGACGCCCGCGTCGCCGTCTGTGGCCAGATCGCCCACTACAACGACGAGGAGGTCCCGACCGGCCCCCGAAAGCTCCCCCTGCTCATCGCGTCGCGGGCGAAGGTGGAGGGGTTGCTCGTCAGGGACTACGCGCCGCGCTTTGACGTGGCGCGTGAACGACTCGAACGGTGGGTGGCGTCCGGCGCCATCGACCACCGCGAGACGGTGGTCGAGGGACTGGAGAACGCGCCCGACGCCTTCCTCGGGCTCTTCTCGGGTGACAACATCGGCAAACAGGTCGTCCGCGTCGCGGAGTAATTACTCGGGGAACAGCGGCGGTTCCAGACCCTCGCGCTCGATGAGTTCGATCTCGTGGCCGTCCTGATCTGTCGTGAACGCGTACATGTCGTCACAGGAGGCGGGATCGCGGTAGTCCGCCGCTTCGCGGACCATCAGTTGCTCCCAGTCGTCGTGGAGGTCGTCGACGCGGACACAGAGGTGGCCCCATGCGTCGCCCATCGTGTAGGTCCGGCCGTCGTAGTTGTAGGTGAGTTCGACCGCCATCGCCTCGGGTGCGGCGTCTCGGGGCTTCGTGAAGTAGTTCGAGAAGGTGTCGGCCTCCCATCGGCCCGTCGGGGCGTGTTCGAACTTCCGGGTCCAGAAGCCGAGGGCCTCGTCGGCGTCCTCGACGCGGATCATGGTGTGATCGAGGCTCCAGCGCGCGCCGTGGTCGCGTTCGACGATCTCCACCTCGTGACCGTCGGGGTCCTTGACGAACGCGTAGCTTCCCCCACAGGAGTCGGGGTCGCGGTAGTCCTCGACGCCCTCGTCCATCAGTTCCTCGTAGGCGTCGTACACGTCCTCGACGCGGACGGCGATGTGCCCCCATGCGTCGCCCATCTCCTCGGGGGCGCCGTCGTGGTTGTGCGTGAGTTCCAGCATCGCGCCCTCCTCGTGCATATCCTCGGGACCGAGGTAGACGATGGTGAACGTGTCCGCCTCCCAGCGGTCCTTCTCCTCGTAGTCGAGGTGCGACTGATACCACTCCAGTGAGTCGTCGAGGTCCGCGACTCGCATCATGACGTGATCGAGGATTCCGTCCATGAACGGGGGGACGGCAGGGACGCCGAAAAGCGTACCGCTCGCAGAGGGCCGTCGCCCCCGAAACCGGGAGGCGACGGTCCACTCCGCGGCGCCGTGTCGGACGCTCTGGCGGTCGTTACCAGCGGCGCTGGCCTGGATTCGCCGGGAACGGGATCGGGTCGCCCCCGAACGGGAACGGATCGGGGCGCGGACCGGGCCACGGCCATGGCCACGGCCACGGCGGTACCGGCCACGTGTCGGGCGGGAACGTGAGTCCCTCCCGTGACAGGGCGGCCCCGCTTCCGGGCGTGGAGCGCCGTGGATCGATTGCAGTCCCACGGCGCATCCGGTCCATCGGGAGCGGCACCGGGTCGCCGTTGTCGGCGTACGGCCACGGACCCGGTCGTGGACCGGGGCCCGGCCAAGGCCACGGCCACGGCGGCCACTCGGGCGGCCACGGCCACGGGTCGGGTAGCGGGGTGAGCCCCACTGGCGACCCACCGCCACCGAGACTGGGCTGTGGGCTCGGATCACCCCGACTGCGCGCGACTGGTTCGAAGCCGCCGCCCGGCGACGCCGCCTCGATGTCGAGCAGTCCCTCCTCCTCCAGATGTGAAATGTACTCCTCACGGATGTCGAGGAAATCCGAGAGCCGGTCCCCCACCGCCGGGGCACCGAGCAGACACATCGGGTCGTTCGGATGTTCGCGGCAGTACTCGATCCACTCCTCTTCCTCGCCGGGGATTGGCTGGAACACCGAGCCACCCCCACCGACCAGATTCTCCTCCTCGAGACGCTCGAGATACGCCCGTTGCGCGTCACCGATGCGACGAGCCCAGTCGGCCTGCATCCGACGCGAGAGCTCCCGGCGCTCCTCGGAATCGAGTTCCCCCAACTGTTCGATCAGGTCGTCGATGTCGTCTCCCATCCAGTATCTCCTCCGCTTAGCTATTTGACATAATAAACAATTAATGTTATTATTCTAAGGAGTTGCGGAGGGATTCGGGGCTACGCGCCGCGCTGGCGGTACACCCACCACGCGACGAGCCAGCACGCGAGCGTCCCCAGAGGCCACGCGGTCCGGCCGGGTTGGAACGAGAAGCCGCGGGCGAGCGACAGTTGCGCCACGCCCGCAGCGGCGAGGAGGCCGGCCGTCACGCGCGGGTCATCGCGATCGAGCAGGTGCCCGGCGAACGCGCTCGCGAGCGCGGCACCGTAACACGCGACCGACAGCGGCCACGCGAGGATGTAGTCCGGCAGGCCCATCGTGTACCGGAAGAGGAAATCCCAGAGGAAGGTGACCGAGACGGGATCGACGTTGAGCAGTCCCCACGCGAAGACGAACCCGGGCGGACGCGTGCCAGCGAACGTCTGGACGGACCACGGGACCGCGAGAAGTGCGAGAAGCGGGAGCAGCGACGACCGGGAACGGGACACTATCGCCGCGCGACGACGCGCATCACGTCCTCGTCTTGCAGTTCGTGGTCACGGCCCACCTGCTGTTCGTCGTGTTTCGCGCTCGGCCCGGTGACGCGCGCGAAACGGAAGCGCTCGTCGAGCGTCCCGCCCAGCTTTCGGAGCGCGTCGTCGACGGTGTTTTCCCCCTCGCGCAGGACGAGCGGTTCCTCGTAGTCGACGCCGCGGCCCGGCTTGTCCATGTAGATGCGGATCATTCCGAGCGCGTCCCAGATTTTCTCCTTGAGGGCGTCGAGGCCGCGTTCCTCCTCGGCGCTGATGAACACCACCTCGTCGGGATC
Organism: Haloplanus aerogenes; assembly: GCF_003856835.1. Lineage (NCBI taxonomy): Archaea > Methanobacteriati > Methanobacteriota > Halobacteria > Halobacteriales > Haloferacaceae > Haloplanus > Haloplanus aerogenes. The sequence continues at coordinate 1,378,120 of NZ_CP034145.1, read as the reverse complement.
GAGACCGTGGTCGCGGAGGTTCTCTTTCACCGTCGGGAGGTAGTCCTTGTCGATCAGGTCGGCCTTGTTGACCGCGACGATGGAGGGGAGGTAGACGCGGTTGTCCTGGATGCCGTCGATAAGTTCGTCGATGGTGCAGTCGCCGCGAACGGTCACGTCGGCGTTGACGTAGCCGTGTTCGCGCAGGACGCTCTTGATCGTCCCCTCGTCGAGCTCCACGTCGTCGGTGGTGGTGACACGGAGACCACCCTTGCCCGTCTTCGAGATGGAGAGGTTGGGAGGCGACGTATCCAGCCGTACCTTGTTGGCGTAGAGTTCCTCGCGGAGGCGGTCGTACTGCTGAATCTCGAAGACCGAGAGCATGAAGACGACGAGGTCGGTCGTCCGGACGACCGACAGGACTTCCTGCCCGCCGCCGCGGCCGCCGGCCGCCCCCTCGATCAGGCCGGGCACGTCGAGCATCTGGATGTTCGCGCCGTTGTACTTGAGCATCCCCGGGTTCACGTCGAGGGTGGTGAACTCGTAGGCGCCGACCTCGCTTTCGGCGTTCGTGAGGGCGTTGAGCAGGGTCGACTTGCCGACGCTGGGGAAGCCGACCAAGCCGACGGTGGCGTCGCCAGTCTTCTCGACGGCGTAGCCCTGGCCGCCGCCCGAGGAGGCCTGTCGCTCGAGTTTCTCCTTTTTCTCCGCGAGCTTCGCCTTCAGCCGGCCGATGTGCTGTTCGGTCGACTTGTTGTACGGCGTGTTGGAAATCTCCTCGCGGAGGTCCTCGATTTCCTCCTCCAGACCCATCACCCGATCCTCGGCCGTCGGCGTCGAAAAACCTGTTCCTTCCGAGTCGCCGGCCGCACACAAGTGATAGACGTTCGACACGGTTATACCGGGGTACGGAAACATGTAAGGTAGCGATGCCGAGTCCCGAGCGGTTGCGAGACAGCACGCAGATCGTCGTGCCGTGCGAGTCGCTGACGGGGATTCGGGAGGACCTCGAAGCCGACTTCGCGGTCTCCGTGTTCTCGGCCGGGGAGACGACGTGTCGGATCGTCGGCAGTCCGGTCGAAATCAAAGAAGTCGGTCAGTTTCTCGCCCGCCACGGGATCAACGTCGCCTGAGAGGATCTGCGGGACTGACACACAGCAGTTCCTATCGACGGCGGTCGAAGCGTTTTCTACAGTCCGGTATCTACGGCGTGTATGGATGAGACGGGACTGAGCGATCAGTATCGGATGGCGAGCCCCTGGCCTATCTTCGTGGCGCTGGGCATTCCCATCGCGGAACTCGGTATCCTGTTCGACGTGTTCGTGATCGCCGTCGGCGGGTTGCTCCTGTTCTGTGGCAGCGTGACGGGGATGCTCAAGGAAGCCGGCTACGCGAAGACGGTGTGGCGGCCGCTTGTCGTCTTCGCTGGCCTCCTGTTCGTCGCCGGTGGCATCCTCGCGTTCACCGACGTGAACCTGGTCACGCGGGGCTACGCCATCATCACCGCCGGGGCGCTCCTCGCGGCCGCGGGCATCGGCGGCGAACTGCTCGTGCCCAAACGCGAGACGATCTGAGTCCCCCGATAGAAACCTATTTGTCCGGGGTGTGTTATGGGTGGGATATGGCGACGAAAGTGTTCGATCGGGACACCCTCCTCGATCTGACGGTGAACTTCATTCCGCTGTTCATCATCCTTTTCTTCATCGTCGGATACGCCGTGTGGAACCCGTTCGGCGTCGACTCGGTGTCGCGTATCATCCAGTATGCGCTGTTGATCGCCCCCTTCGTCCTGCTGGCGCTCCTGACGTACCTGTCGGGGAAGGCCATCTCGACGGCCGAGAAGACGGCGCCGGTGTACATGCCGGGTGGGGCGACGATCGACGACGCCGAACCGGTCGAAGAACACCACGAGGAGTGAGCGGAAATGGCGGCGCGTGATGCCGCCTCCGAGAGCCGTGCGTCCAAGCTGATATCGGCCGACGCGCACCCGAATATTTCTTAACCCTGGGTTCCTGAGCAACGTCCATGCAGATCACCGGACAGTTAGCGTTGACGGTGCTCATGGGGCTCTTCCTCGTGATCATCGCCGCGTGGCTCGCGCGGATCGAAGACTGGCGGTCGTACACCCCACTCGGCAGTGGCGGTGCGGCCGGCGAGTCGGGGTACGTTTCGGAGGAGAAGCCAGCCGGCATCAGCCGCTGGCTGACGACAGTGGACCACAAGGACATCGGCATGCTGTACGGCGCCTACGGCGTCATCGCCTTCGTCGTCGGCGGCCTGATGATCATGATCATGCGGATCGAGTTGATCGATCCCGGCATGACGCTGATCTCGAACTCGTTTTACAACTCCCTATTGACGAGTCACGGGATCACCATGCTGTTCCTGTTCGGGACGCCCATCATCGCGGCGTTCGCGAACTACCTCGTTCCGCTCCTGATCGGCGCGGACGACATGGCGTTCCCACGGATCAACGCCATTGCGTTCTGGCTGCTTCCGCCGGGCGCGCTCCTCATCTGGGCGGGCTTCTTCCCGCTCGGTGACGTGGTCCCGGCCCAGACCGCCTGGACGCTCTACACGCCGCTCTCGGCGGGCGTCGGCGGCGGCAGTCAGGGCAACGCCGGCGTCGACCTCATGATCCTCGGGCTCCACCTCACCGGCGTCTCGGCGACGATGGGGTCGATCAACTTCATCGCGACCATCCTCACCGAGCGCGCGGAGGAAGTGACGTGGGCCAACCTCGACATCTTCTCGTGGACCATCCTCACGCAGTCGGGACTGATCCTCTTCGCGTTCCCGCTGCTGGGAAGCGCGCTCATCATGCTCCTGCTCGACCGCAACCTCGGGACGACCTTCTTCGCCATCGAAGCAGGCGGGACGATGCTCTGGCAACACCTGTTCTGGTTCTTCGGCCACCCCGAAGTGTACATCCTCGTGTTGCCGCCGATGGGCATCGTCAGCTACGTCATCCCGCGGTTCTCGGGGCGACAGCTGTTCGGGTTCAAGTTCGTCGTCTACTCCACGCTCGCCATCGGCGTGCTCTCGTTCGGCGTCTGGGCCCACCACATGTTCGCCACCGGCATGGACCCGCGCCTGCGCGCGTCGTTCATGGCGGTGTCGCTCGCGATCGCCATCCCCTCGGCCGTGAAGACGTTCAACTGGATCACGACGATGTGGAACGGGAAACTCCGCCTGACGACGCCGATGCTCTTCTGTATCGGCTTCGTCTCTAACTTCATCATTGGCGGCGTCACCGGCGTCTTCAACGCCTCCATCCCCGTCGACCTCGTGCTTCACGACACCTACTACGTCGTCGGGCACTTCCACTACGTCGTCATGGGCGCCATCGCCTTCGCCGGCTTCGCCGGGCTCTACTACTGGTTCCCGATGTTCACCGGCCGGATGTACCAGCGTAGTCTCGGCAAGGCCCACTTCTGGCTCTGGATGATCGGTTCGAACATCACGTTCATCGCGATGCTCGTCCTCGGCTACGGCGGCATGCCCCGGCGGTACGCCACCTACCTGCCCCAGTTCGCGACCTTCCACCAGCTCGCCACGCTCGGCGCCGTGCTGATGTTTATCGGCGGCCTCATCTGGACGTACAACTTCGTCGTCTCGTGGCTCGAGGGTCCGAAAGTGCAGGACGGCGACCCGTGGAACCTCCGCGAGGACGGCATGTACACCAACGAGTGGCAGTGGTTCGAACACCAGCGCGAGACGGCACTCGCGGACGGCGGTGAGGAAGACGTCGCCACGGACGGCGGCGAGCCGATCGACGAATAAGCGGTCGGGTTCGACTCGTTTTTTTCTCGCGTCGCGTCAGGTCGCCAGCAGAATCCCAGTGACGAACATCAGGAGCGCGACGCTCCCGAGGATGATCCCGAGGATATCCTGATTTGTCATGTGTGAGCCGACGGGCGGCGTCGTCAAAGGCCCATCGGTCCGGATGGCAAACCCTAATCAGTCCGCACCCCTACCATCGGCTGTGACTGCGACACGGTGGGATGGCCGGCGACTGATGGTGCTCCTCTACGCCATCATCGTGGGTATCGCTGGTGTTCTCGGCCTCGTCCTCGGCGAGTACATCTTCGAGGGCGAAGGGCCGGAGCTGTTCTTCCTGATCGACCTACCGGCGACGGCGCTCGGCTTCGCGACGTTCGGCGTGGTGACCGTCGCCGTCGGCCTCGGGATTCCGCTGGCGCTCGTCGTCTACGTCTCCCGCGGGCTCGAGGAGGTTGATAAAGACACTTAGCCCTGGCTGGCGGAGAGAGCTGTATGTACAACGTCGTAATCGGTGTCGACGACAACGAGGAGCGAGCGATGGCATGTGCACGAGCGGTCGCCGACCTGCCGGGTGACGCGGCCGAGAAACGCGTGACGGTGCTCCACAGCTTCACCGACAATCCGAGCGGCGCCTCCGCGTCACAGATCGCGTCCGTCCGCGACGTCGTCGACTTCTTCGAAGACCGGGGTGTCGACGTCGAGGTGACCGAATCGAGCGGCGACCCCGCCGATCAGATCCTCGACGCGGCCGAGGAAATGGGCGCTGATCTCATCGTCGTCTCCGGGCGAAAGCGGTCGCCGACGGGCAAGGCGCTGTTCGGGAGCGTCACACAGACGGTGATTCTGAACGCCAAGCGACCGGTGATGGTCGCGGGCGACACCGACGACTAGTACAGCTCCGCGAACCGGTCCGCGTAGGTGTCGGTCGACTGCCGACCCGTCAGCGTGTCTGCGAGGTCGCCCCCGCAGAAACAACAGACTGCGGGCGCGCTGTCGACGTCGAACGTGCGTCGGAAGTTCGGCACCGACTCGCCGTCGACGCCCGCGACGGCGACGCCGTCCGGGAGTTCGGACAACACCGCGTCGAGGTCTTCTTTCAACGCTTCACAGGGTGCGCAGTCGTGGCGCCACACCGTCACGACGGCGTCCGGGTGGTCGTCGAGGAAAGCGCGCCACGACTCGTCGTCGAGTTCCTCGACCCGTTCGGGCACCGGCGATCCGGGCGAAATCTCCGCAACGAGCGACGCCATCGTCGCCAGTCGCTCGTCGTCGACGTCGTCGTCGTCGTCGGTCTCCGACCGACTGCCCGAGGAGCGTAGCTCCTCGCTGTCACCGGCTTCGCCGGTTTCCCGAGGCGTCTCCGACGCCTCGTTGTCTAGCGCCGACCGAAGCGAGAGGTAGGCGACCAGATCCTCGCGGGTGATCGCCCCGGCGTCGATCCGCTCGCCGGCCGTCGCCTCGTCGACGCCGAACACGTCGGCGACCGTCTGCCGGAAGGCGGCGTCGTCGGCCGATCCGTAGGTGTCGCGATAGATGCGGCGGGTCGCCTCGAACTCCTCGGTCGTGACGAGGCTTCCGTCGTCGCGTTCGTCGACGAGGCCGGTGTCGATCAGCGAGTCGAGCGCGGCTTCGAGCGCGGCGTTCGATGGGCCGGACATCTCAGACACCGAGATAGCGCTCGCGGGTCTCTTCGTCCTCGCGGAGTTCGTCGGCGGTGCCGTCGAAGACGATTTCGCCCTGGTCGACGACGTACGCGCGGTCGGCGATCTTGATCGCGGCCGCGGCGTTCTGTTCGACCAGCAGGATCGTCACACCCTGATCGCTGATGCGCTCGACGGCTGCCTCCACGTCCTCGACGATCTTGGGGGCGAGGCCCTCGTACGGTTCGTCGAGGAGCAGGAGGTCGGTGCTCTGTTTGAGCGCGCGGGCGATGGCGAGCATCTGCTGTTCGCCGCCGGAGAGCGTGCCGGCCTTCTGAGTCTTGCGCTCGCGGAGGCGGGGGAAGTCGTCGTACACCTGCTCGGTCGACATGGCCTGCCCGGTCGCGGTGAGCGGCCGTCGCCACGTGTTCGAGGCGTTGCGCGACACCTCCGCGATGCGGAGGTTCTCCGCGACGGTGAGGTTGGCGAAGACGCGGCGTTCCTCGGGCACCAGCGAGATGCCCTGCATCGCCACGTCGTCCGCGGGCATCGACGTGATGTCGTCGCCCTTGAACCGTACCGAGCCGTCGCGCACGTCCGGCGGTTTCGCGCCAGAAATCGAGCGCAGCGTCGTCGTCTTGCCCGCGCCGTTACGTCCCAGCAGCGCACAGATTTCGCCCTCCTCGACGGTGAGCGAGAGGTCGCGCAGGATGTGGCTCTCGCCGTAGTACGCGTCGATGGCGTCGACTTCGAGCAGGCTCACAGGTCGACACCTCCGAGATACGCCTCCTGCACTTCGGGATTGCCCCTGATCTCGTCCGGTGTCCCTTCGGCGATGACTCGCCCGCGGTTGAGGACGACGATGCGATCCGAGATGCTGAAGACGATCTCCATGTCGTGTTCGATGAGGACGAAGGTGAGACCGAGTTCCTGTTTGACCTCCTCGACGAGGTCGACCGTCGCCTCGGTCTCCTCGGGGGACATCCCCGCCGTGGGTTCGTCCATCAGGAGGAGATCGGGCTCGGCAGCCAGCGCGATGCCGATTTCGAGGCGGCGCTTGTCGCCGTAGGGGAGTTCGGAGGCTTTGCGATCGGCCTGGCTCAGGAGACCGACGGCGTCGAGGGTGTCCCGCGCCACCTCGTGAACGTCGGTGAGACTGTCCCGGTGTTCGAGGAATTTGAACCCGAACGAGCCGTGTTCGGCGGCGAGTGCGGCAATTTCGGCGTTCTCGCGCACCGTGAGGTTCGAGAAGATCGACGCCGTCTGGAACGACTTGCTGACGCCCATCTGCACGACTTCGTGGGGTTTCCGGTTGACGATGGACTCGCCTTTGAATCGGATGTCTCCCGACGTGGGGTCGAGTCGGCGCGTGATGAGGTTGATCAGCGTCGATTTGCCGGCGCCGTTCGGGCCGATGATCGAGACGCGTTCGTCCTCCTCGACGGTCAGGTTCACGTCGTCGGTGGCGACGAGACCACCGAACTCCTTGACGAGGTTCTCCGTTTCGAGCAGCGCCATCAGTCTTCACCTCCCGTGACCATGTCGCGCACGTCGCGAACGAACCCCCAGATTCCGCGGGGGAACACCCAGATGGTGACGACGAACACGAGGCCGAGGATCAGGTGCCAGAACGGGGCGATGAAGTCGAACGGGTGCCCGCCGCTGACGATGTTCTCGACGTAGAGGTAGACGCCGGCGCCCACCATGGGGCCGAACAGCGACCCCGTCCCGCCGAGGACGGTCATGATGACCACCTCGCCGCTGGTCGTCCAGTAGAAGGACGCGAGCGGGACGTAGGAGCCGTGGATCGTGAAGAGACTCCCGGCGATACCGGCGAAGAGGCCGGAGAGGATAAAGGACATCAGCCGGTAGCGCCAGACGTTCAGGCCGACGAACTCCGCGCGCTGTTCGTTCTCACGGATCGCCCGGAACACCATGCCGTACGGCGACTGGAGGATGCGGTAGGCGAGCGCGACACACAGGACCGTGATGATAGCCACGAAGGCGTACAGCCACGTGCCGAGCAGCAGTCCGAGCACGGACGGCAGTTCGGATTCGAGCCCGAACATACCGAACAACTCGGCCGTCTCGACGCCAGTGAAGCCGTTCTCCCCGCCGGTGATGAACGCCAGCGGCGAGGAGGACATGTAGAACAGCATCTGCGCGAACGCGAGCGTGAGGATGGCGAAGTAGATGCCGCCGCGGCGAAGCGAGAGGAACCCGAGTGCCCACGCGAGCAGGACGGCGAACGCCGTCCCGGCGAGCACCATCAGGACCGGTGAGCCGGACACCTGCTGGCTGAACACGCCCGCCGTGTAGGCGGCGCCGCCCCAGAACGCGGCGTGACCGAACGACAGCAGTCCGGTGTAGCCGAGCAGGAGGTCGAACCCGAGGGCGAATATCCCCCAGATGAGGATGAGCGTCGCGAGGCTCTGATACCCCTGCAACAGGTCGCTCACCACGGGCATCCGCGAGAAGACGAAGGGGAACAGGGCGATGACGACCGCGGTGCCGGCGACTACGCGCACTTCGTTTCCGCGGGGTGCCCAGACGCCGATCATATCGGCGACGGAGTTGCCGGCGTCCGCGTCCGTCTCGCCGGCCGCTGCCGGTTCGTCGCTCATGGCGCCACCTCCGCTTCACCGAGGAGACCCTGTGGCCGCACCAGCAGCACGACCGCGGCGATGGCGTAGAGTCCCACCTGTGCCCACGCGGAGTACGTCGCCACGAGGATGGCCTGGGTGAGACCGAACAGGACGCCGCCGAGGACGGCGCCGGCGATCGACCCCACGCCGCCGATGACGACGGTCAGGAACGCGGGCACGAGGATCTCGTTGCCGATGGTCGGGTTGACGGGGTTGAGCGGACCGCCGACGACGCCGGCGACACCGGCGAGCGCCGCCCCGATGCCGAAGACGACGATGTACGGCCGGCTCAGTCGGATGCCGAGCAGTTCGACCATCTCCGGGTCGCGAGTGCCGGCACGGACGATCAGGCCGAAGTCGGTGTACTCCACGAGGAGATAGACGATGAGCACCAGCACGGCCGTGATGCCGATGACGTAGTACCGCCACGAGGAGATGGGGATCGCCGTCAGGAAGGGGACCTGCGGCGGTCCCTGTGCCCAAGCGGGCTGGCTGAACGGGAGGCTGCTGGACCCGAAGAAGGCCCGAAAGAGCTCCTGTACGATGATCGCCAGTCCGAACGTGACGAGGATCTGGTCGGTGTCGGGGCGATCCTTGAACGGTTCGACGACCCAGCGTTCCATCGCCAGCCCGACGACGAAGACGACGAAGGGGACGATGATCAGCGCGGGAATGTAGCCGAGGCCGAGGCCGAGCTGTCCGTACCCCCACTCCTGGAGTTGGCCGCTCGTCAGGTTGATTTCGAGCGCCAACAGCAGCCCCGAGTAGGTGCCGATGAGGTACAGGGCGCCGTGGGCGAAGTTGACGAACTTCAGCGTGCCGAGGATGATCGACAGACCCACGGCGAGCAGGACGTAGATGGCGCCCTGCTGGAGGCCGTTGAGGAGGACGGTGATCGCCTCGATGTGGAAGCTCATGGTCTCACCTCGCCGTCGTCCGGGTCGGCGGATCGACGAGGTGCTCTGGTCGATAGTGTCATATCCGTGTAGTTGAACATTAGTGACTATAATTTTGTGCTACGGCGCGAAACGGGGCCGCGCCAACGAGTCGCAGTTACTCGTCGCCGTACTCGCCGAGTTCACACTCGGCGGCCGGACCTTCGTCACAGCCGTAGCCGAGGTCGTCGCGGCTCGTGACGTTGATGATCTCGAAGTACTGCCCCTCGGACTGCTCGGACTCGGGGAGCCCACGAACGACGGGCACGTCGCGCTGGGCCTGGTGGTCGCAGGCGCGCATCGTCTCCGCGCCCATCCCGATGTTGTCGTACTCGAAGCCTTCCAGCTGTCGGATGACTTCGGGCGGGTAGAACGTGCCCGCGCGCTCGACGGCCGCCGCATACTGGAGCGTCTGCGCGTAGGCGAGTTGTGCCGGACCGGAGGGGATGCGGTCGTACTCGTCCTGGAACGCTTGCAGGAATTCCTGAGAGGGCGTATTGTCGATCTGGGAGTCCCAGGCGACGGTGCCGAAGATGCCCTCGATGGCCGAGCCGGCGGCCTCGGCCATCGGTCGATTGTACAGCGGGACGAGAATCTCCATGCCCTCGTCGAGGCCGGCGTCGACCGCCTGGCTGGCCGAGGTTGCACCGTCGAGCCCGTAGTGGTTGAGCACGAGCACGTCGGCCCCGGAGTTCGACGCCTCCGAGAGGTAGGAGGAGTAGTCGCTGGTGCCGAGCGGCGTCGCGACGGAGTCGACCTGTTCCCAGCCGGCCGTCTCGGTCAGGAACTGGTTCATCGACTCCTGCTGGGTCTGACCCCAGCTGTAATCGGCGTAGAGCTGGTAGAACTCTAGGTCCTCGCCGTACTCGTCGCGCACGACCGGCGCGAGTGCCTGTCCCGTCATGTAGGCGTTGAACATCTCGCGGAAGCCGTAGCGCACGCAGTTCGCGCCGGTGGTGTCGTTGGAGTGAGTCAGACAGGCCATGAACAGGGTTTTCTCACGCTGACACAGCTCCTGGACCGCGATGGCGACGGCGGAGGACGACCCGCCGCTCACCATGATCACGTCGTCCCGCTGGATCATCCGGGAGGCGGACTGGCGCGCGGTGTCGGCGTCGGTCGCCGTGTCGCCGCTCACCGAGTCGATCTGGTAGTCGAGCACGCCGTCGCCGGAGAGGTCGTCGAACTGGGAGTCGACCCAGCCACCGCCGTTGTTCAGGTGCTTGACCGCGAGTTCGTACGCGCGGAGTTCGTCCTCCCCCTCGGAGGCGTACGGACCGGACTGCGGCACGTTGAACCCGAGCGTCGCCGTGTCACCTTCGATGGGATAGTTACCGAGTTCGGGATACTCCGACTCGCCGCCACCGCCGCCACCGCCACCACCACCACCGCCGGAACAGCCGGCGAGGCCGACCAGTCCAGCAGTGCCGGCAGCGCCGGCTGCTTTAATCACGTCACGCCGATCAATAAGGCCATCATTGCTACCCATGCACAAACGGGTAGCCAGAATGCTAATAATAGTTTCTGTTCATACGGTAACGTTCGGGCAAGACGATGGGCGCTAGTGAACTATCGCTAACATAAATCGTCCGCGACGGCCGGGAGGGTGTCGACTTCGCGGTCGGGGCGGGCGCCGATAGCCTCCGGCGGGTCGCGCGCGCGGTTCACCCACGTCGTCGCCATTCCCGCGTTGCCAGCCCCTGCCACGTCCCACGCGTTCGAGGAAATCAAGCGGCAGTCGCCAAGGGGACGGTCGAGCGTCTCGGCCGCGTGTTCGTAGACGGCCGGGTCGGGTTTGAACGTCCGGACCGCGTGAGCACTCAGAATATCATCGAGATGAGGTGAAAGCCCCGCATCGTCCGCGAGGCGTTCGAGCATCTCGGGATTCCCGTTCGAGAGAACGACCACATCGTGCCCGGCAGCGGAGAGACGGTCGAGCGCTTCCACCGCGCCGGGGAAGGGATCGAGATGGTCGTAGGCGTGCAGGAGACGGGTCCGTGTGTCGTCGTCCGGATCGAGATCGTACTGCGCGAGTGCGTAGTCGAGGGCGTGGCTCGTGATCTCCCAGAACGGTTCGTACGCGTCCATCTGCGCGCTCTGGTAGGAGTACTGGAGCTGTTTGCGCCGCCACGTCTCGTCGACGGCGGCGACGAGGCAGTCGGAAACACCCAGCTCCTCCCCGAGCCGCGTCCGCACGCTACTCGTGTCACAGAGCGTCCCGTACATGTCGAAACAGAGTCCGGCCATGCGAGAGTCCACGGGCGTCACGCCCTTGTACGTTCCCCGCGCCTCCACCGCGACCCTTTAAGGAGCGGCACCGCACACTCTCACACATGGACATCCGCGAGGCAACGGCGGCGGATATCGAGGGCATCCGAACGGTCGCCCACGACTCCCTCGCCGCGTCGTACGGACACGCGCTGGAGGACGACATCATCGCACAGGCCGTCGAGCGGTGGTACGACGAGGAGACGCTGACCGACGACCTCGACGACCCGAACACCGAGTTCCTCGTCGCCATCGACGAGGACCGTATCGTCGGCTTCGCCCAGAGCTACGTCGTCGAGCGGCGCGAGACGGTCGGGGAGATCGACTGGCTCCACGTCGAACCGCAGAGCCGCGGCAGCGGGATCGGTGACGGCCTGCTTGCGGCGCTCGAACGTCGCCTGTTGGACCACGGCGTCTCGCGCATCGAGGGGCGCGTCCTCGAAGCCAACGAGGCCGGTGCCGGCTTCTTCGAGCGCGAGAACTTCGAGGCGATCGGCGAGCGCACCGTCGAAATCGGCGGCGAACCCTTCGTCGAGAAACTCTACTCCAAGTTCCCCGAGGCCGGGGGGCGGCAGGTGCTCACCGAGGCCGCGACCCTCCCCGACGGCCGGCAGGTGTACGTCGCCCTCGACGAGAGCGTCCGTGGCTCCAACGGCCCCTTCTACGCCGTCTACCTCGACCGTGACCGGACCGAGCGATACGGCTACCTCTGTGGCAACTGCGACGGCTTCGGCATCTCGATGGACACCATGGGCCGCGTCGTCTGCAAGGACTGCGAGAACCGCCGCAAGCCGACCCGCTGGGACGCCAGCTACCTCTGAGCGGCCCACGCTCGTGATTACCCGGTTATAACACAAACTATTACAACGTCCACCGCGGAGCGACGCACATGCACGCTCGACTCGGAGGTGACCGGCCGTGGTGACGGCGGCGGTACTGCTCGGACTCGTCGGCGTCGTCCTCGTCGCGTTCGCGGCGCTCGGCGCGTGGTACGCACGGGGACGGATCGAAACCGTCGAGGACTACATCACCGCCCGCAACTCGACGGGTGGCGGGGCGCTGACGGCGACCATCGTCGCCTCCAGCATGGGCGCGTGGATCCTGTTCAGCCCGGCGGAGGCGGGGGCGGCGTTCGGCGGCATCACTGCCGTCGCTGGCTACGCCGCGGGGTCGGCGCTCGCGCTCGCCGCCTTCGCCGTCGTCGGGCCGCGCATCCGCGACCTGCTCCCCGAGGGACACAGCCTCACGGAGTACGCCTACGCCCGCTACGGGTCGGCGATGTACGCCTACGTCCTCCTCGTGAGCGTCGCCTACATGTTCGTCTTCCTCGCGGCGGAGTTCACCGGCATCGCGAGTGCGCTCTCGCTGATCGCTGGCGTGCCGGGGTGGCAGACGGCGACTGTCGTCGGCGTCACCGTCCTCGCCTACACCGGCTACGGCGGCCTCCGCGCGAGCATCGTCACTGACACCGTCCAGACGGTGCTCATCCTCCCGCTCCTGATCGTGAGCGTCGTCGTCACCCTCCTCGCACTCGGTGGGACGAACGCCGCCCACGCCGCCGTCGTCGACAACGCCCCGAACCTCCTCGCCGTCGGGTCCCCCAGTGGCCTGGAGTTCGGCGCGTACGTCGTCGTCGCCATCGTCGGCGCGGAGATGCTGAATCAGGCGTGGTGGCAACGCGTCTACGCCGCGAGCGACGAGGAGACGCTCCGGCGCTCCTTCCTCGTCGCCGCCGTCGCGGTGGTCCCAATGATCTTTCTCGCCGGTATCTTCGGCCCCATCGCCGTCGGCCTCGGCCTCGTCGAGGCGCCCGCCGACGCCAGCGTCTCCTTCTTCCTCGTCGTGACCGACGTACTCCCCGATCCGGCCGTCCTCGCGGTGGCCGTCCTCGCCGTCCTCCTCGTCGTCTCCAGCGCCGACACGCTCTTCAACGCCATCGCGAGCGTCGTCACCGTCGACCTGCCACGCGTGGCCGACCTCTCCGACGACCGACTCACGGCCGCGGCGCGCGCGGTGACCGTCCTCGTCGCCGCCGCCGCCACCGTCGTCGGCGCGCAAGGCTACTCCGTGCTCACCCTGTTCCTGCTGGCAGACCTGCTGGCCGCGGCGACGTTCATTCCCCTCCTGTACGGCCTCTACTCGCAGCGGGCGTGGTCCGGGGGCGTCCTCGTCGCGAGCGCCGCGGGCCTCGTCGTCGGCCTCGCCTTTTTCCCGCCAGCGCGGGGCGTCCTCCCGCTCTCGGCGCTGCCCGCCGCCTCCTACTTCGTCTCCTTCCTCGGCGCCGCCGCCGTTTCGACGGGGCTGGCCGTCGTGACCGCGCGACTCGGTAACCGGCGGTACGATCTGGACCGTCTCGGCCGGGACGTGCGTCGTCTCGACGAGGGCGGCAGCGATGCCGACGCGATGGCCGACGGGAGCGGCGGCGGAGGTGAGCGTCGATGACCCTCTCCGCGCTCGGATTCGCCGTGCTGGTCTGGGGATCGCTCGCGCTCGTCGGCGCCATCTTCCTGTACGAACTGCTGGCGGTGTGGCAGGAACGAAAGAGAAACCGCGTGCTCGACCGCTGAGCCGTCCGCTCAGTCGCCGCTGATCTTGCCCTGAATGTCCTCGACGATTTCGGGGTTGCGCAGCGTCGAGGTGTCACCCAGTTCGGCCTCGTTGGCGATGTCTTCCAGCAGGCGCCGCATGATCTTGCCCGAGCGCGTCTTGGGCAGGTCCGGCGAGAAGATGACGCGCTCCGGTCGGGCGATGGGCCCGATGGCGTCCTCGACGCCCTGGATGATGCGCTGGCGGAGGTCGTCGTCCTCGTCGTAGCCCTCCTCGGTGATGACGTAGGCGTAGACAGCCTCGCCTTTCACTTCGTGGTCGCCGCCGACGACGGCCGCTTCCGCGACGCCCTCGACGCCGACGATGGCGGATTCGATCTCCATCGTCCCCAGCCGGTGGCCGGAGACGTTGATCACGTCGTCGACGCGGCCGAGGACGGTGATGTAGCCGTCGTCGTCGATCTTCGCGCCGTCCTCGGGGAAGTAGACCCAGTCGTCCGGGTCGTCGCTGTCCGTGTCGGAGTACTCGGCCCAGTACTCCTCGATGTAGCGCTCGTCGTTCTTGTAGAGCGTGCGGAGCATGCCGGGCCACGGCTTCTGGACGGTGAGATAGCCAGCGCGGCCGGCATCCACCTCGTCGCCGTTGGTGTCGACGATCTGGGCGTCGACGCCGGGGAGCGGCGGGCCGGCGGAGCCGGGTTTCATGTCCTTGACGCCGGGCAGCGTGGTGACCATCATGCCGCCCGTCTCGGTCTGCCACCACGTGTCGACGATGGGGCACTCCTCGTTGCCGATGTGCTTGTAGTACCACTTCCAGGCGCGCGGGTTGATGGGTTCGCCGACCGTCCCCAGCAGACGGAGGCTGGAGAGGTCGTTCCGTTCGGGGTACTCCGAACCCCACTTCATGAACGCGCGGATCGCGGTCGGCGCGGTGTAGAGCTGGTTGGCCTCGTACTCCTCGATGATCTGCCAGAGGCGGTCGCGGTCCGGGTAGTCCGGCGTTCCCTCGTACATCATCGTCGTCGTCCCGAGCGCGAGCGGCCCGTAGACGATGTAGGAGTGGCCCGTGATCCAGCCGATGTCGGCCGAGCAGAAGTAGGTGTCCTCGGGCTTGATGTCGAGGACGGCCTGACTGGTCCACGACGCCCACGCGAGGTAGCCACCCGTGGTGTGCTTGACGCCCTTGGGTTGGCCCGTCGTCCCCGAGGTGTACATCAGGAACAGCATATCCTCGGCGTCGCGCTGGACCGGGGCCACCTCGGCGCCCGCGTGATCCGCGACGAGGTCGGCGTAGGCGTGCTGGTTGTCCGCGAGGTCGTGGCCGAAGCCGTCGCCGTCACGGAGCCGTTCGGCCACGACGACGTCGGACACCTCGTGATCGACGCCCGCGAGGCCCTCGTTGGCCTTCGAGAGGTGGTCGAGCGGGTCGCCGCGGCGGTAGTAGCCGTCACACGTGACCAGATACTCGGAGTCGGCGGCGTTCATGCGGGTCGCCAGCGCGTCCGCGGAGAAGCCCGCGAACACCACGCTGTGCGGAGCGCCGATGCGCGCACACGCCAGCATGGCGATGGGCAGTTCCGGGATCATCGGCATGTACATCGTCACCACGTCGTCCTCGCCGACGCCCATGTCGCGGAGCGCCGCCGCGCACTCGTTGACCTCGCGGTGGAGTTCCTCGTAGGTGAACGAGCGGTCGTCCTCGTCGACCGGCTCCCCGACCCACTCGATCGCCACCTCGTCGCCCCGTTCGTCGAGGTGTCGGTCGAGACAGTTCGCCGACGCGTTCAGCTTGCCGTCCGTGAACCACTTGTAGAACGGCGGATTCGAGTCGTCGAGCACCTGCTCGTACTCCTCGTCCCAGTCGAGGAGTTCGGCCGCCGCCTGCCAGCAGTTGGGCCAGTTCTCCTCGAACTCCTGATAGATATCAGGGTCCGAAACGTTCGCCTGCTCGACGAACGCGTCCGAGGGCTCGAACACTTCCTGCTCCTCGAGGCGCGCCTCCAGTTCGATATCGTCGTCGGACATAACTCAAGATAGACTTTCCAATCATTCGTGATAAACCTACGCCATACGGTATCGTAGCGGTAGGGTCGGTTACATCCGTCGATTTCTGGCAGAGCTGTGCGCCCGATTCGGCGATGTCGACACATCTCGGCCGTCCGTATTTGCGGGAACCCGAAGCATACAGAAGGCTTTTGAGCGGTCCGGCGATAGCTCTCCACACAGTATGCCTGCGGACTTCAACTGGGCGATCGGTGGTGAAGCCGGGGACGGCATCGACTCCACCGGAAAAATCTTCGCTCAGGCGCTTTCGAGGGCCGGTCGGCACGTGTTCACGTCCAAGGACTTCGCGTCGCGTATTCGCGGCGGCTACACGGCGTACAAAGTCCGCACGTCGGTAGAACAGGTACAGAGCGTCGTCGACCGGCTGGACGTGCTCATCGCACTCACCCAGCGCACCATCGACGAGAATCTCGACGAACTCCACGAGGGGAGCGTCATCATCTACGACGGGGAGCGGACGACGATGCAGGACGTGGAGATCCCCGACGAGATGGTCGGTCTCGACGTGCCGCTGAAGAGTCTCGCGGAGGACGCCGGCGGCGCCATCATGCGCAACGTCGTCGCCCTCGGCGCCGCCTGCGCCGTCAGCGACTTCCCCATCGAGAATCTCAACAGCGCCCTCGAGAAGCGCTTCGGCGACAAGGGGTCCGCCATCGTCGAGAACAACATGACCGCCGCCCGCAAGGGCCGGGACTACGTTCACGAACATTACGATCAGGAGTTCGGGTACGATCTGGAGTGTACCGACGAGAACTACGTTCTCCTGAACGGCGACGAGGCCATCGGCATGGGCGCCATCGCCGGCGGCTGTCGGTTCTACGCCGGCTACCCCATCACGCCCGCGACCAACGTGATGGAGTACCTGACGGGCCGGATCGAGCGCTACGGCGGTCACGTCGTCCAGGCGGAGGACGAACTCTCGGCGATCAACATGGCCCTCGGCGCCGCCCGCGCGGGCGCCAGATCCATGACCGCCACGTCCGGCCCCGGTATCGACCTCATGGCCGAGACGTTCGGCCTCGTCGCCACCAGCGAGACGCCGCTGGTCATCTGTAACGTGATGCGCTCCGGCCCGTCGACGGGGATGCCCACCAAACAGGAACAGGGCGACCTGAACGCCATGCTCTACGGCGGTCACGGCGAGGTGCCGCGGTTCGTCCTCGCGCCAACGACCATCGCCGAGTGTTTCCACAAGACCGTCGAGGCGTTCAACCTCGCCGAGAAGTACCAGTTGCCGGTCTACCTGACCGCCGACCTCTCGCTCGCGGTCACGGAACAGACCTACCCGCCAGAGGAGTTCGACATGGACGCCGTCGAAATCGAGCGTGGGAACGTCGTTGACGAGGAGACCGTCGGCGAGTGGCAGGACGATCAGGGACGGTTCAAACCCCACGCCATCACCGAGGACGGCATCAGTCCGCGCGCCTTCCCGGGGACCGAGGGTGGCGTCCACATGTCCACCGGCCTCGAACACGACGAACTCGGGCGCCGGACCGAAGACACCGGCATGCGCGTCCAGCAGGTGGACAAACGGAGCCGAAAGGTCGAGACGGCGAAAGCGCGCGAGCCGTTCGAAGCCCGCGAGTTCGGCGACCCCGATTCCGAGACGCTCGTCATCTCGTGGGGGTCGAACGAGGGGGCGATGCGGGAGGCGATGGTCTTCCTCGAGGAGGACGGCATCGACGTGCGTTTCCTCTCGGTGCCCTACGTCTTCCCGCGTCCGGACCTGACCGACGACGTCGAGGCCGCCGACGAGGTGATCCTCGTCGAGTGTAACGCGACGGGACAGTTCGCCGACCTGATCGAGCACGACACGCTGACGCGGGTGAAACGGCTGAACAAGTACGACGGCGTCCGCTTCAAGGCGGACGAACTCGCCGAGCGGATCGCCGCGATGCTCGCTGGCGACGGCGAAGAAGAGGAGGCCACCGCATGAGCTCAGACGTTCGCTTCACCGACTTCAAATCAGACGCACAGCCGACGTGGTGCCCGGGTTGTGGCGACTTCGGCACTATGAACGGGATGATGAAAGCCCTCGCCGAGACCGGCAACAGCCCCGACGAAACGTTCATCGTCGCCGGCATCGGCTGTTCCGGCAAGATCGGGACGTATATGCGCTCCTACGCCCTCCACGGCGTCCACGGGCGCGCGCTCCCGGTCGGCGCGGGCGTCAAACTCGCCAACCCCGACATCGAGGTGATGGTCGCGGGCGGCGACGGTGACGGCTACTCCATCGGCGCCGGCCACTTCGTCCACGCCGTCCGCCGCAACATCGACATGACCTACGTCGTCATGGACAACCGCATCTACGGCCTGACGAAGGGACAGGCCTCGCCGACCAGCCGCGAGGACTTCGAAACCTCGACGACGCCGGAAGGCCCGCAACAGCCACCGGTCAATCCCCTCGCCCTCGCCTTCGCCGCCAGCGGCACGTTCATCGCACAGTCGTTCTCGACGGACGCCCAGCGCCACGCCGAAATCGTCAAGGAAGCGGTCGAACACGACGGCTTCGGCTTCGTCAACGTGTTCTCCCCCTGCGTGACGTTCAACGACGTCGACACCTACGACTACTTCCGCGACCACATCGTCGACCTCGCGGAGGTGGATCACGATCCGACCGACTACGAGGACGCCCGCTCGCGCATCCTCGACCCCGGGTCGGAGTATCAGGGCGTCCTCTACCGCGACGAGGACTCGGTGCCTTACGAGAAGAAACACGGCGTCGACGCCAACATGTCGGAGATTCCCGACGGCGCTCCCGACGACGCGATGGATCTGGTCCGCGAGTTCTACTAGAGCGGGTCGGAATCCGCTCTGATCGACGCGTAGACGCGTTCCGCCCACTCCCGAGCGATAGGCGAGCCCGTATCGACGAACACCGGCAGCAGTCCCGTCTCCTCGTCGTAGCCGCCGATCCCCACCCGGTCGTCGAAGATGGCGAGACCGTAGGGGAAGTCGTCTCGGGTCCGCAGGGTCAGGTGCCCGCGCTCGACGGCCGTCGTCGCTCGCTCGGGATACGTCTCGAAGAGGGTCTCGACGGTGGCCGGACGGTAGACGAGTTCGGCGTCGACGTCCTCGAACAGGCGTCGGTGAAACTCGCCGAGAGCTGGCGGAACCATCGGCGTCGTGTTGAACCCCCGGAACGTCTCGGATTCGCGGAGCAACGATCGGACGCGTTCGACCGGTCGGTACGGATCGTCCGGTTGCGCGACGGTGACCGTCGCGTCCACGAACGGTTCGACGACGAACTCCTGATGGTCGTCACAGATGCGGTCCAGAAGCGGCGCGAGACGCTCCACCGTGCGGACGTTCGCCTCGAAGCGAAGCACTTCGTCGGCGACGGCCTCGCCGCGTCCGGTCAGTCGGAAGCGACCGTCGACTTTCTCGACGTACTCCCGCTGATCGAGCCACTGGGTCAGTCGATGGCTCGTCGCGCGAGATACGTCGAGACGGGTCTCGATCTCCCGACGATCAAGCGGGCCCTCTCGGAGCGCCTCCAGCACCGGCCCGTGGCGGACGATGTCGCCGAGGAGCGCCGTCTCCACCCGGTCGTCCGCGGCGTCGAGTCGCTGCCCCAGATAGCGGCGGTTCCGCTCGTTCTCCAGCAACGCCTCCAGCACCGGCGATCCGGGCGACACGTCCGCGGCGTCGGCGTCCTCGTCGTGGTCACCCATGTGAATCACCCCCTAGCAAATCGTTGCCACGGCTACTAACTCTATCTCCACGCGCCGAACCACGTCTCACGGCGTGAGACGGCGTTCGCCTCGTCGAACCCATCTCGACGGGTGAGGCCAAGCCCCGTCGCCTCGTTCGATTCGGTATGGCAGCCACACTGACCGACGACCGTCTCGGCCGGTTCGAGGCGGCGTTACACGGCGACGTGATCCGCCCCGACGACGACGTGTACGACGACGCCCGCGCGGTCTGGAACGGGATGATCGACCGGTATCCGGCAGTGATCGCCCGGTGTGCGGGCGTCGCCGACGTGATCGAAGCGGTGACGCTCGCCCGCGAGGCGTCGTGTCCGGTGTCGGTTCGCGGCGGTGGGCACAACGTCTCCGGGAACGCCGTCTGCGACGACGGCCTCGTGATCGACTGCTCGGAGATGACGGCCGTCAGCGTCGACCCGGAGCGACGGACGGCGTGGGTGCAGGCCGGCGCCCGGTGGGCCGACGTGGATCACGAGACGCAGGCGTTCGGGCTGGCGACGCCCGGGGGCGTCGTCTCCGACACCGGTGTCGCGGGGTTGACCCTCGGCGGTGGCATCGGCCACCTCCGCCGAAAGTACGGGCTGAGCTGTGACAACCTTCGGTCGGTCGACGTCGTCACGGCCGAGGGCGAGTTCGTGACCACGAGCGCCGACGAGAACCCGGATCTGTTCTGGGCGCTCCAGGGCGGGGCCGGCGCGTTCGGCGTCGTCACCGCGTTCGAGTTCGACTGCCACCCGGTCGGCCCCGAGGTGGCGACCTGCCTCGTGTTCTATCCGGGCGACCGGGCGAAAGACTGCCTGCGCGCGTACCGCGAGTTCGTCGCGACGGCGCCGGACGAGGTCAGCACCCTCACCTCGACCGGCGTGATGTACGATCCCGACCTGTTTCCGGCCGCGGTGGTCGACGACTGCAAGTTCGCCGTCATGGGCTGTTACGCGGGGCCGCCGTCGGCGGGCGAGCGAGCGCTGGCTCCGCTTCGAGAGCTAGCCGACCCCATCGTCGACTACAGCGAGGTGCGACGGTACGCCGACTTCCAGCGTATCCTCGACGACGACTACCCCGAAGGGATGCGCTACTACTGGAAGTCGCTCTACCTCGACGGCCTGCCCGAGTCGGCTATCGACCGCATCGCGTACTGGGCCGAGGCGGCGCCGTCGCCGCTCTCGACGGTCGACGTGTGGCATCTCGGCGGCGAAATCGAGCGAGTCGACGCCGACGACAGCGCCTTCGCCGGGCGCCATGCGCCCTTCCTCCTCGGCGTCGAAGCGAACTGGGAGGACCCCGCGGCCGACGACGACAACGTCGCGTGGGTGCGGGACTGTCTCGACGACATGCGCCAGTTCTCCGACGGAGCGACGTATCTCAACTTCCCCGGCTTCTTCGAGGAGGGCGAGGCGATGCGCCGAACGACCTTCGGGTCGGCGTACGAGCGACTGGTCGAGGTGGAGGAGTCGTACGATCCGGCGGGGGTGTTCGGTCGGCAGGGGAGTCGAGCGGCGGGGAGCGAGTGACGCCTACGCCAATACCACCGGCCAGACGAACCGGAGCAACAGGGTGAGCACGCCCGTCGCGAGGAGGATCACCACGGCGTCGAGCGGCAGGCCCGCCCGGAGCATGTCGTCTTTGTCCATGTAGCCCGCGCCGTAGGCGATGGCGTTCGGCGGCGTCGCCACCGGGAGCGCGAAGCCGTAACTCGCGGCGACGGCGCCGACGAGGGCGAGGAAGGCGGCCGCCGTCGTCGTCGACGTACCCAGTACGTCGGCGTATGCGGGGCCGATGCCCACTAGCAGGGGGGCGAGGATGGCTGCCATCGCCGTGTTCGACGCGAGTTCGCCCACGACGACCACGAGCGTCACGACGACGAGGACGACGACGGGGAGCGGTGCAGGGCCGAGGGCACCGAGCGTCACCGACGCCAGCCACTCCGTCGCACCGGTGGCGACGAGCGCGTTGGCGAGCGAGATGCCGCCCCCGAGAAGGACGAGCGTCCTCCAGTCGATGTCGAGCAGGTCGTCCCACGCCGCGGCGTCCGTGACGACTAGCGCGACGACGGCCGCCAGCCCCACCACCACGTAGTAGAGGAGACCCTCGTGCCCCGTCGTGCCGAAGACGGAGACGCCCGCGCCGCCGAACAGGGTGGTGTAGACGGCGGTTGGGAGGTACGGTTCGAAGAGGAAGCCGAGGCCACCGAGGAGCCAGAGTGCCGCCGTGACGGCGAAGATGAGGACGGTCCGGCGAGCGTCGGCGTCCAGCTCGCCGGCCGCCGCGAGGCTCCGACGGGCGCTCTCGCGGGCGTCGCTCACGTCGCCAACCTGTGGCGGGTAGACGACGAACGTCAGGAGCACCCACGCGACGGGGAGGGTGACCACGACCATGGGCAGGCCGACGAGCAACCAGTCGAGGAAGGAGACGTGGTAGTCGAGGAGTTCGCGCAACTGCCCCACGACGATGGCGTTCGGAGGCGTCCCGACGAGGGTGCCGACGCCGCCGAGGCTGGCGGCGTAGGCGACGCCGAGGAGCATGGCGAGTTGGAAGTTCGAGGGATCGGTGTCGAGGGTCGCGGCGTGGGGTGACACGCCGGCAGCAGCGTCGGCGTCGCCGTCCCTCTCACCCGCGCCCGCACCGTCGTCGACCGCCCACACGTCCGTCACCTCCCCCACGAGGCCGACGGCGATGGGGACCATCATCGCCGTCGTCGCGGTGTTGGAGATGACCATCGAGAGGAAGGCGGTGACGACCATGACCGCGAGGACGAGTCGGCGCGGCGAGGTGCCGAGTCGCAGGAGGACGTGGTAGGCGACCCGTCGGTCGACGCCGTGGCTCTGGAGCGCCTCGGCCAGCACGAACCCGGCGAGCAGGAGGAAGACGACGGGGTCGGCGAAGCCGGTGACGGCGTCGGCGAAGTCGGTGACGACGCCGAACACGGTGAGGAGAACGGGAATCGCGAGCGCGGTCAGGGAGAGCGGAATCGCACCCGTGAGCCAGAGAACGGCGGCGAAGACGGTGACGCCGAGGGCGTAGCCGGCAGCGGGGGAGAGGGCAGCGACGGGACCGGCGGCGACGCCGACGGCGAGGGCGCTTGCCAGGGCAAGGACGAACACGGCGGCGCCGCGTGCTCCGGTCATCGTTGCATCGAATCGCAACGCGTCGCCGAGCCCCAAGAGTCTGTCTTCGTCCCGGTTCAGCAAGACTGATTACGCTCACCCGGTAGGGAAAGATATGTCCGACCGTTTCGACGTGATCGTCGCCGGCGCGGGGCCCGCCGGAGCCCAGTGCGCCCGCGACCTCGCTCAGCGGGGGTACGACGTCGTCGTCCTCGAAGCGGAAGCGGAAGAGGACTTCCCCCGCCAGAGCAACAAGTCTACCGCCGGCACCTTCCCCTCCATGATGGCCTCCTTCGGCGTGCCGGACGAGGTGGTGATGAACTACACCAACGACGTGGTGTTGGAGTCACCGAACGACCACTACGTCCAGCACCAGCCCGGTGCCGTTCTGGAGTTCGCGGACTTCAAGCGGTGGCTGGTCGAGGAGGGCCGAGCGGAGGGCGCGACCTACCGGTTCGACGCCCGCGCGAACGCGCCGATCATGGAGGACGATCAGATCGCCGGCGTCCGCTACGCGGGCGCCGAGGAAGTGTACGCCGACATCGTCGTCGACGCGACGGGGCCGGCGGCACCGCTCGCGAAGAAACTGGGAGTGAGCGACCTGCAACGCGATCATCAGGCCATCGGCGTCGAGTGGGAGATGGAAGGCGTCACGGTCGACCACCCCGACTACGCCGACCTCAGCAACGCGATGATGCTCCGGCTGGATCACGACTACGCCCCCGGCGGCTACTCGTGGATCTTCCACACCGGCGGCGACACCGCGAAGGTCGGCCTCTGTTACATCCAGAACGAGAGCCACGAGCAGTACGGCCGCGAGGGGACGAGCATCGACGACTACCTCCATCACTGGCTGGCGACCGATCCGCGCTTTGCCGACGCCGAGCGCATCAGCGACAAACAGCAACACCGCGGCTCGGCGCACATCCAGATGCCCGGCAAACTCGTCACGGACGGCTTCATGGCCATCGGCGACACGGTACCGACCATCGACCCGCTCTGGGGCGAAGGCATCCACAAGGGGATGAAGTCGGGGCGGATGGCCGCCATCACTGCCGACCGGTGTTTCACGAACGGCGATCCCGACACCTCGGCGGAGGCGATGTCGGTCTACAGCAAACTCTGGCACAGCAAGGTCGCTCCCCGGATGCGCGAACGGTTGCTGATGACGGAACTCCTCTATCTCGCACCCAACGAGCGCTACGACACGCTGATGGCGGATCTGCGCGAGGCCGACAGCGACCTGCTGGCGAAGGCCAACGCCGGCAACGTGCAGGCGATGCTCCGCCTCCTCCACCTCCGCGACGTGCCCCTGCTCGCGAAGTTCGCGCGGGAACAGTGGAACAAGCGGTAACCGGCACGAACCGGCCCTTTCGCAACGCCTTTTGGCGTCTCGTGTCTCGTTCGGACTATGTCTCAGTCCCCGATCGACGAGATGCCGAGCCTCGGTATCGGCACGTGGCAGAACACGGATCCGGAAGCGTGTGCGAACGCCGTGGCGACGGCGCTGGAGATGGGGTATCGCCACGTCGACACCGCGCAGGCGTACGACAACGAGGCGTCGGTCGGCGAGGGTCTGGCACGGGCGGACGTGCCCCGCGAAGACGTGTTCCTCGCGACGAAAGTCTGGATCGACGAACTGGCGTACGACGACGTACTGGCCACGACCCAGGAGAGTCTGGAGAAACTCGGCGTCGACTACGTCGACCTCCTCTACGTCCACTGGCCCGCGCGCGAGTACGACCCCGAAGACACCCTCGCCGCCTTCGACGAACTCTACGACGAAGGGCTGATCGAGCGGATCGGCATCAGCAACTTCGAACCCGACCAGGTGGACGAGGCCATCGAGACGGCCGACGCGCCCATCTTCGCCAACCAGATCGAATGTCACCCGCTGCTCCCACAGGAGGAACTGCGCGCCCACTGTGCCGACCGCGACGTGGAGGTGGTGGCGTACTCACCGCTGGCCCGCGGCGAGGTGTTCGACGTCCCGGAGATTCAGGAGGTGGCCGAGAAACACGGCGTCAGCGAGGCACAGGTGTCGCTCGCGTGGCTCCGGGAGAAAGGCGTCACAGCTATCCCGAAGGCGACGAGCGAGGGCCACATCCGCGACAACTGGGAGTCGCTGACGCTCGACCTCGACGACGACGACGTGGCGACGATCGACGGTATCGAGCGCCGCGAACGCGAGGTCGACCCCGGCTTCGCCCCCTGGTGATACCGTCGGCAGTATACCTACGGATCGACCGCGTCGGGGTCGGTCTCTGACTCGTCGTCCGGGTAGTCGTGCGAAACTTTCGCGGCCACCTGGACGCCGACCAGCGAGACGACGATGGCCGACACCACGAAGAGGGCGAGTCGCTCCGTCGGCTGGATCGTGACCTCGAACAGTTGGAGATGCGGCAGGACGTTCTCGCGTTCGAGGAAGTAGCCGGCGAACCCGCGGACGACGAGTCCGAGGGCGACGACGCCGAAGGGAAGGTTCAGATAGGGCCGCGGGATACGATCCGCTTCGATGAGTTCGTCGAGCAGTCGACCGGCACTCGCAGTGAGCGCCGCCAGCGCCAGCCACGGGATGCTACTGTAGAAAAACTGCATGACGGTGACGAGGATGACGCCGTCGGAGACGGGCGAGACGGCGAGGCCACCGAGGAAGATGCCGACGAGTGCGAGGCCACCCGCGACGGCGTAGGTGACGACCGACACCTGCCCGGAGTAGAGCGCGTCCCGAATCTGGTCGGGTAAGCGCGCGAGGTAGACATCGATAGCCAGCCCCTTGTACAGCACCGCCGCGCCGAGCAGCGAGGCGAGGCCGGCGAGCGCCACGCCGAGCGAGAAGCGAATCAGCAACACCGGCAGGAGCAGCAGGCCGATTCCCAGCGGTACGAGGACGGTCGACCGGAGTTCCTCGTCGGCCAGGAACTGCTTGAGGAGGTAGTACGTCGACTCGATGTCGCGGGCCTGCCGGACGACCACGCGGTCGACGGAGTCGACGGGCAGCCGACTCTCGATGATGGGGACCAGCCGCTCGTCGTCGGCACTATCGGTGACGATGATCGTCGAGTCGGGAGCGTGCTGATCGAGGAGGGCGTCGACCTGCGCGGCGACCGACCGGTCGGCGTCGACGGGGGAGTCGCCGGAGCCGGAGACGACGGCGACGATGGCCTCCTCGCCGTCGCTCCGGAGGTCGCGGGTGACCCGGAGCGCTTCGAGCAGGCAGTTCACCGTCGAGTCCTCGGGGTCTGCCAGCCCGACCTCCGTCACCAGCGACCGCACCGCGTCCCACCCATCGACTGGCATCGACACGCCGACGGTCCGGCCGATGTCGTCGGCTCGGTCGACGCACAGCACCAGCGTAGTCACGCTCGTGAGAACTATCCACGGGAATAAATATTCCCCGGCGAACGGCTCGTCCGGCGGTCGTCGAGCAGTCGCGTCGAACCGCTCAGTACCGAAGCCGGAAGTCGTGGTCGTCGTCGACGAAGACGCTCGCGGCGCCGGCACCGGCCGCGTAGGCGACGGCCGTCGCGCCGCCGCGAAGGCGAGCCGCTAGCCCCTTCTCCGGTTCGAACTCGCGGACCGACACCTCGGCGTCGAGCAGGTCCTCGACGTGCGCCTCGACGGCCGAGCGATCCCCGATATCGTCGACCAGCCCCAGTTCGTGTGCCTCGTCGCCGAGGTAGACGCGAGCCTCCGTGTCGCGGACGGCCGCGGGCTCCATGTCGCGCCCCTCGGCCACTCGCTCCACGAAGTCGTCGTAGAAGCCGTCGATGATGCCCTGCAGGTACTCGCGTTCGTCCTCGGAGAGGTCTTTCAGCGGCATCCCGGCGTCCTTGTACTTGCCGGCGGCGAAGCGCTCGTAGGAGATGCCTAGCTCCTCGGCCAGTTCCGAGACGTTCACCCGGGAACCGATGACGCCGATACTGCCGACGATGCTCCCGCGGCGCGCCCAGAGTTCGTCACAGCCGCTCGCGATCCAGTAGCCGCCGCTGGCGCAGACGTCGGTGGCGTACGCGACGGTCGGGCCGTCGAAGTCGGCCGCGGCGTTCCGGATGTCGTCGCTGGGGACGACCTGTCCACCGGGCGTGTCGAGTTTTACTAACAGGGCGTCGACGACGTCGTCCTCGTCGGCGCGTTCAATCTGTTCGACCACGTCGTCGGCGGTGGCGCCGAGGGCGCCGCCGGGGATCGGCCCGGGCGTCGAGCCATCGCGGGTGATCGGCCCCTCGACGGCGACTTCCGCCACGTTGTAGTCGGGATACGCCGAGTCGGCGTAGTCCCGCGCGGCGCGCGATCCGAGGATCACGACGCCGATAGTCACCAGCACGCCGAGGAGCTCAGCCAGCGATCCCGGTACGACCACGAAGATCACGATGCCGAAGACGGCCGCGAGCAGTCCACCTCCGACGACGATTCCGAATCGAGCGAGGTCGTTGTCGCCGTCCTCACTCACACTCGATCACCATACCCGTCGCTGGGAGGCGGATTAGCATAAAAACACGTGCGTCGTCGGCCGGTCTACAGGAGCCCCGTCTTCTGGAGCTTCATCAGGTCCTCGGTGTCGAGGGTCTCGCCTTCCTTGAACTTCTGGTAGATCTCTTCGGCCTCTTCCTTGGCGGCCTCGCGTTCGGCCTCGCGCTCGTCCTGCTGTTCCTGCTCCTCTTCCTTGTCGAGTTCGCGCAGGCGCTTCTGGACGCGGACGAAGTCCTCGTGGTGGCGGTCGGCCGCTTCCTGGGCTTCGACGAAGAGTTCGTGCATCTCGTCGGCCTTGTCACGGATCTCGTCGGCCTCGCGATAGGCCTCGATCATCTGGTTGTGATGTTCCTGGGCCTTGTCCGCGAGTTCCGTGACCTTCTGGTGGTGCTGGGACGCTTCGGAGCGGACCTCCTCGGCCTCCTCGACGAGTTCGTCGAGTTCGCTCGCGTCGTCGAGTTTTTCCTTGCGCTGCTGGTACTCCTCGCGCTTCTCCTCGATTTTCTCGATGAGTTCGCGCTCGTCCTCGGCGCTCAGGACTTCGGTCTGCTGCCGAAATTCGAGCTGCTCGATCTCCTCTTCGAGCTCTTCAAGATCCTTGCCGTCGCCGAGTTCGAGGTCCTGTTTCATCTCCTCGACCTCGTCGAAGAGCTCGTTGGCCTTCGCGTTGAGCTCGTTCCGGCTCTCCTTGTGCTCCTGAACTTTCTCGTTGAGTTCGTCCCGCTTCTCGCGGTGTTCCTGCGCCTCGTCGACCTTCTCGCGCGTCTCGGCGTTCAGGTCGTCGCGCTTGGAGGCTCGCTCCGACGCCATCTGGTTGAGTTCGTTGCGTCGGTCACGAAGCTGGCCCGCGAGTTTGATGAGCTGTCCCTTCGAGTCGTTTTCGAGCTGTTCGTCGGTGAGGTCGACATTGTTCTCGCCTTTGAGGGGAGCAACGTCGAATTCGTTGAGTACTTCTTCTGTTGTTACCATTGTTGAAACCTCGATACCACCGCTCCGTGCGTAGTGGCGGCTAAGCGTAGTGCGACCGGCCGTGTATAAGAATTCCCGATCATTCTGCGTGCGATGCCGCCAAAGCGCCGGAGGCGCGTTGGTACTACCGAATACAGTAGACATGCACATAAATACTTCGGTGGGCGAACCACTGCGAAACGGTACCAAGGACCCCGATAACGGCCGTGTGAAGGGTTCACACCTTTGGGAGACAGTATATAAACGAACATGCGTCAATTGGCTATCAATACGCACGCCGCGGCACCACTTTCACTTTCACTCCGGGGTTGGCACGGGTTCATGTCGGTCGGACGACGATGGGAAGGTATGCTCGAAAACCTCACCTGCACGTGCGAGGCGGCCGGGTGTGACCGTCCGCTGGACGAGGGCACCCTCATGCTTGCGATGCGAACCGAGGCGGGCGAGCGGCGCGCCTACGAGTGTGCCTGCGGTGCGGTGACGGTAACCGTCGCCCGGTCGTAAATCGGCACCGCTATCGGAGCCCGGTGGCGAGGCCCCTGCATGGAAGAGGTCGTTCACGCGCACGGCCACGAACACGTCGCCGCGACTCACGAGAGCACGTTCGAAGTGACGACTGACGACTGGTTGACGCCAGCCGGCGACTGCATCGTCGGCATCGAGGCCGACCGCGCCCCCACGGACTTCGACGATGACTTCGTCGCCGCCTGTCGCGACCCCGGGGCGACGATCACGCTGACGCTCGAAACCGCTGACGTGAGCCAACAGGTCCGTGCCCGCGGTCACCCCGACCTCACCTTCGAGAGCGACCGGAGCGCCGTCGTCCGCACCAGTACGTACGTCGACGACCGGACCGTCGCCGTCGGCGCCGATGCCGCCGCGGCCGACCTCGACCGCGACCTCGTCGACGCGCTCGCCGACGGCGCGGCTCTCACGGTCACGCTGTCCGTGGAGTGAGCGGGACGCCGCGCTTTTGTCCATTCTCTCCCAACCGCCGCCCATGCCCGACGAACCCGCGGAGAACGTCAGTGGCGGCACGGACGGGGGCGGCGTCGAGGCTCGCTTTGCGACCGGCTCGCCGGACACCCGGGCCGAAGCCGTCGTCGACGCCCTCGGTGGCCTCTACTGGCAGAAGGCGTACGGCGGGCGCGAGGCCTTCCCCTGTCTGGTCCGTACGATCCTGAGCCAGAACACGAGCGACACCGCCAGCCAGCCGGCCTTCGACGCCTTGCTGGAGCGATACGACGGTGGCGAGGACCCACGGTCCTCGGGCAATCGGCCGGAGGCCGACGACAGCCGGACACAGTCCGGCGACGGCGGGGATCTGGCGGCGACGCTCGCGGCCGCCGACCGCGAGACGCTCGCCGACACCATCGCGTCCGCGGGCCTGTACAACCAGAAATCGCGCGTCATCGTCGAGGCCGCCGAGGAGATCGTCGCCGACTTCGGCGGCGCCGCGGCGTTCCACGACTTCGTCCGCGAGGGCGACCCCTCCGAGGTGCGTGATCGCCTCCTCGACATCCACGGCGTCGGCCCGAAGACGGCCGACTGCGTCCTCCTCTTCGCGGGCGGCCGCGACGGTGTCTTCCCCGTCGACACCCACGTCCACCGCATCGCTCGCCGGATGGGGTTGGCGCCACCCGACGCCGACCACGAGGGCGTGCGCGAGGCACTGGAAGCGTCGGTGCCGAGCGAGAAATGTGGCTTCGGCCACACGGCCACGATCCAGTTCGGACGGGAATACTGCACGGCTCGGAAACCAGCCTGTCTCGACGGTCCCGAGGCGTGTCCGCTCTACGAGTTGTGTGACCGCGTGGGTGTCGACGCGAACGAGAAGGTGGTCGTCGACCCCGCCAAGTGGTAGTACTGTAACTAGTCCGCGCCGGCGATCGGGTGGCGGACCGACGACGGAGCCATCACTCGTCGTGCGACGGGGGGCAAATCTCGACGATGCCGTGTCCGTAGACGGTCACGACGTGATCGAGATAGTGGAATTCGAGGGCACGGTCCTCGGCGCCGTCCGCCCCTTTCACCAGCCGGTCGATGGCCATCGGATCGACCGTGTCGACCAGCGGATCGAGTTCCGTCGGTGGGGTGTCGCAGACGCTCGCCATCGCTTCGATGATCGCCATGCTCGGTGCGATGGCGTCGTCGTCGAACCGCGCCAGATACGTCTCGGCGTCCGCATCGTAGCTGACCGAAACGACATCGTCCTGTGGTAAGTTACTCACGCACGTTCGCCTCCACGACTTGAGGGCCGAGCGGAACGGCCGGTCCCGTCCGAGTCCATAGCAGGGGGACGCAGTGGACTGTGATGGATTTTTCGCAAATTATCGCCGATTTGGGACGCCAAAAGTGAAAGACCGTTGTACAATTGCGTCGTCGACGACCCCCGTGGCCGGGGTGGGTGATTACTTGAACCGGAACGTCTCCAGATTCTTCGGCGCGAACGTCCGCATGTTGTAGTCGTGGTAGAGCGCCGAGGAGAGGTCCTGCACGGAGCGTTCGTCACCGTGGACACAGAGTACCTTCTCGGGGCGGGGGTTCATCGTCTTGACGAAGTTCTCGAGGCCCTGCCGGTCGGCGTGACCGGAGAAGCCGTCGACGGTTTCGACGTCCATCTTCAGCGAGAGGGTGTTGCCGCGCCCGCCGCGGCCGTTGCCGCGGTCGTTCATCGGAATCTCGTCCCAGCCGTTCTGGATGCGGCGGCCGAGCGTTCCCTGTGCCTGGTACCCGACGAAGACGAGCGTCGAGTCCGGGTCGGGACCGAGGTGGCGGAGCCACGACATGATCGGCCCGCCGGTGACCATCCCGGAGGTAGAGAGGATGATCGCCGGGTCGCCGTCCGCGACCTCCTGGCGTTCATCCTCGCCGGCGTCGATGTGGTTGAACTCCTCCGCGAGGAAGGGGTTCTCGTCCTCGTGGAAGATGCGGTCGCGGAGGTCGTCACGGAGATACTCGGGATAGGTGGTGTGGATGGCCGTCGCCTCCCAGATCATCCCGTCGAGGTGGACGGGCATTCGCGGAATCTTCCCGGAGCGCATCGCCTCCTCGAGTACGAGCATGATCTCCTGTGAGCGCCCGACGGCGAACGCCGGGATGACGACCTTGCCACCGTTCTCGTGGGTGTCGCTGATGATATCCAGCAGGTTTCGCTCGGAGTCCTCCTGGTCGGTCTGGTAGTCGTTGCGCCCGCCGTAGGTGGATTCGAGGACGAGCGTCTCGACCCGCGGGAAGTCGTTGACGGCACCGTTGAAGAGTCGCGTGTCCTCGTAGTGAATGTCGCCCGAGAAGGCGACGTTGTAGAGGCCGTCGCCGATGTGGAAGTGGGAGACGGCGGAGCCGAGGATGTGGCCGGCGTTGTGGAACGTGAGCTTCACGTCCGGCGCGATGTCGGTCACGTCGCCGTACTCGAGGGGGACGGTGTGTTTGATCGCCTCGCGGACCATCTCGCTCTCGTAGGGCGGCGTCCGACCCTCTTTGGCGGCCACGTCGAGGTAGTCGAGCGTGAGCAGGCCCATCAGGTCGCGCGTCGGTTCCGTACAGTAGATGGGACCGTCGTAGCCGTACTTGAACAGGAGCGGGATGAGCGCGGAGTGGTCGAGGTGGGCGTGCGTCAGAACGACGGCGTCGATGGAGTTGAGCGGAGCGGCCTCCGGCACCTGGAGGTAGGGTACCTCGCCTTCGGCGCCGGGTTTGTCGCCACAGTCGATGAGGATGCGCGTCTCCGCGGTAGAGAGGATGAAGCTCGCGCGCCCGACCTCGCGGCAACAGCCGAGCGTCGTGATGCGGACCCACTGCTCGTCGGCCATCTCCTCGCGGTGGATCTGCCGGCCCACGCGTTCGAGGATGTCGCGGCGCTCCTCGCGTTCCTGTTTGAGGAAGTTGCGGACGTTCGAGACGGTGGAGGATTCGATGGGCGGCGTCCGGACCACCTCGGGCGTCCAGCCGATAGCCTTCGTGATCTCGCGGAGCGTCGACCCGTGACGGCCGATGACCATACCCGGTTTCTCGGCTTCGATGACGACTTCGCCGGTGTCGACGTGGAAATCCAGATCGGTGACGCCGGCGTCGTCGGGGATGACCTCCCGAATCTTCTCACGGGCCTCCGTCACGTCCATCAACACGTCGGGGTCGGGACGGACCGTGATCCGTTTGCGGAGTTTGCTCGCCAGTTTGCGAATCAGGTCGCCGTTGCTGGCGAAGTCCTTCGGATCGCGCGTGTAGACGACCAGTTCCGGGCCCTCGTATTTCACGTCCGACACCGAGATGCCGGGCGGTAGCTCGTCTTCGATCTCTGCTTTCAGGTCCTCGAGTTGCTTGTCTACGGAGCTCATATGTGCCGGTGGAGAGCCCTCCGTACGGTCGTTCTCGATTGGATCCCGGACGTGTTGACCGGGGGAGTCGATGATATCGACTGCCGACGGTCGTGCGTCACTGTCGTGCCGTGTGGGAGCATAGGTGAACGGCCCTGTACGGGAGGTGCTCGACTGCGGGAAGAGGCAGCGAAAACCCGCTTGAGTCACCCTATCAGGCCAGTATTATAAAAGCCTTCGCAAAATCGAAGGCGCTGGGAAGCGGACGGCGCGTATGGAACTCACCCCGGCGGCGGTCGAGGCGGAGTACGAGTGGGTGCGCGACCGGGCGCCCGTCGTGGTCCCGCTGATCAACGAGACGCGCGACCGACTGGGCGATTGCTTCGGCGTCGAAGTCGGCACGGTGAGCGAGGACGCTTACCGTGACGAGGTCACGGTCGTCTTCGCGGACGGCGCTCGCGCGGTCAATGTCGCCGGCTACGTCGCCCTCCTCCGTGATCTCGACGTGACCGCGGACTACCCGGGGTTCGTCGTCGACGAGGTGCTCGGTCGGGAACTCGCCGCGACCGTCGCGGGCGGTCAGCCCTTCTCCCTCCTCGCGCAGGCGACGTTCCACATCGCGGACGTGATGACCCACACCGAGGGCGTCGCGGGCGCGGACGACCTCGACGCCGCCCTCGCGGCGGGCTTCCAGACTCGGTTGCCGGGATGGGCCTGGACCGAGCGGGAGAGCCCGTTCGCCGTCGAGCGGGACGATTAACTGGCGGCGGGCCGAGGGAGTCGGTGTGCAACCGAAGACCGTCCTCATCACGGGCTGTTCGTCCGGTATCGGTCGTGCGACCGCCGAAGCCTTCCTCGACGAGGAGTGGGAGGTGTACGCCACGGCCCGCAACCCCGCCGACGTGGAGACGCTCGGGGACAAAGGCTGTACCATCGCGACACTCGACGTGACCGAGGACGACGACGTGGAGCGAGTCGTCGACCGGATTCTGGAGGAACAGGGCCGGATCGACTGCCTCGTCAACAACGCCGGCTACGCCCAGTTCGGCCCGATCGAGGACGTGCCCACCGACGCCGTCCACCAGCAGTTCGACGTGAACGTCTACGGTCCCCACCGTCTCACGCGGGCCGTCCTCCCCCACATGCGCCGGCGGCGCGAGGGTACTATCGTCAACATCTCCAGCGCCGCCGGGCGGGTCGCCTTCCCCGGGGGCGGCGTCTACTGTGGCTCGAAGTTCGCCCTCGAAGCCATGACCGACGCCCTCCGCGCCGAAGTCGACGAGTACGGCATCGACGCCGTCCTGATCGAACCCGGCCCCGTCGACACCGCGTTCACCCGGCGCGCCGAGGAGGAAATCGAGGGCGTCGAGCGCTCGGGCGCCTACGAGTCGTTCTACGCCGTCTTCGAGGACACGCAGGCCATCGGCGGCGGCGGCCCGGGTGCGGTGTCGCCCGAGCGAGTCGCCGAAGACGTGGTGAACGCCGCGAGTTCGACCAAGCCGGCGAGTCGCGTGCCGGTCGGGACGCTCGCGCGGGTGACCGTCCTCGGGCGGTTCGTCCCCGACCGCCTCCGCGACCGGCTGTTCGGGCTGATGGATCGGCTGCAGTAGGCGACGACGGCTACGCCAGACAGGCCGCGACGACCCGCAACGCCCGCTCGCCCCGTACCTCGTCGGCGAGCAGCGGCACGCGTTTCACGTCGTGTCCGCGGAACAGGTCGGTCGCCCGGCGCAGGGCACGCTGTTGTACGTCCCACCGGCGCTGGCAGAACTCGCAGTCGTCGAGGTTGGGAGAGACGACCCACTCGGGGTCCACGTCGGCCACGTCCGCGAGGTTCTCCATCACGCGGTTGACGACGACGGTGGTGACCGGAATCGAGAACTCGTCGAGGCGGGCCACCAGTCGCTCGGACTCGACGACGCTCATCTCCTCGGGCACCATGACGACGCGGAAGTCGGTGCGAGAGGGGTCCTGCAACACGGCCCGCAGGCGTTCGATCCGGTCGCGGAGTTCGTCGAGGTCCGGCGCCTCGGCGTCGTCGTCGCCGCCGACGCCGAACATGCCCTTGAACCCCTCCATCATCCCCGAGAACTTCTCGCGCATGGAGAGCAGGCGGCCAACCATCGAGTCGAGCATCTCCGGGAGTTCGAGCAGTCGGAGGGTGTGGCCCGTCGGCGCCGTGTCGATGACCACGCGGTCGAACCGCGGGTCGTCCAGATACTCCAGCAGTTGCCGCATCGCGGCCGCCTCGTCGGCACCGGGCATCGACCCGCCCATCAGCGGGTCGACGGCGTCCTCGCCCAGCATGTCGCCGAGTTCGCCGAGGCCACCGAGAGGAGCACCACCGGGGCCAGCGTCGTCCTCCCCATCAACGCCGATGCCACCGTGCCCGAACATCCCCTCCTCCATCGCCGCCTCGGGGTCGATTTCGGCGGCCCACAGCGGCATCTCCTCGCGGATTCGCGTCGGCCGCGGCGGGATGTCGGTGTCGAGGGTGTCCGACAGGGAGTGGGCGGGGTCGGTCGAGACGACGAGGGTCGACGTGCCGTCGGCCGCGGAGGAGAGCGCCGTCGCCGCTGCCATCGTCGTCTTGCCGACGCCACCCTTCCCGCCGTAGAGGACGTACTCCGGCGCGTCGACGCCCTCGGGGAGGTCGGTCGTCGCCTCGACGGGAATCTCGGCCGATCCGCCGTCGTCGTGGTCGGTCGTCTCGCCCTCGTCGTCGACTTCCTCGACCGGCTCCACGTCGATATCGCTCATATCCGACGGGAGACGGGCCGGACACCTGTACCCGTCGATACGGAGAAAGCACTTACCGACGGCAACCGAGCCGCCCCACATGACCGAGCGTCCCTCCAGTCGGTCGGTCCTCGCCGCTCTCGCCGTGGCGCTGCTCGGCGTGAGTGCGGGGTGTCTCGGAGCGGGGCCGGGTGCCTCGGCGACCGAGACGCCGACGGTGACACCGACCACCACCCCCAACACCGACTGTCCGCCCGCCCTGACCGTCACCGAAGTGCCTGCCGACCAGGTCGACACCGAGTCGGCCGTCGCCTACGCGAACCTCACCGCGGACCAGCAGGCGACGTTCGACCGCGCGCGCAACGGAACCGCCGTCGAAGGCTTCGACTACGCGTGGCGCGACATCGACCTCGTCGAGTACGAGGGTCGGTACTACAACACGGGCATCCTCGTCTGCTAGAAGTCGTAGTCGGCCAATCGGTGCGCGGCCTCCTCGGCCCGGGGCGTGACGAGCGCGAACCGCACCCACTCGTCGTACGTTCCGAAGGTGTCGCCGGGCATGCAGGCGACGCCCGCCTCGTCGACGAGGCGTTCGACGTTGTCCAGCGTGCCGGGGAAGCCCTCGAACCGCGCGAAGACGTAGAAGGCCCCCTCGGGCGCGATGTACTCCGCACCCGCGGCGTCGAGAGCGTCGGTGAAGGCGTCGATGCGTTCGCGGAGGAGGTCACGCGACGCCTCGTAATAGTCGGGGCCAGTCTCCCGAAGCGCGCGGAGCACGGCGGCCTGTGAGGGACGGGCGCCGGTGACGTTCACGAGCATGTGCCGCGTGCGCGCGGCGTCGACGAGATGGGGCGGGAAGACGGCGTAGCCGACGCGGAGGCCCGTCACAGCCATCGACTTCGAGAACGAGTTGGTGACGACGACGTGCGGGGAGTCGAAGGCGAGGGCGCTCTCGAACCGCCCGGAGTAGTCGTAGTGGTCGTACACCTCGTCCGAGATGAGGAGGGCGTCGTGGTCCTCGGCGAGGTCGGCCATCGCCTCCATCGTCTCCGCGTCGTACACCGCGCCGGTCGGGTTGTTGGGGGAGTTGACGAGAACGGCCGCCGTCTCCTCGCTCGCGGCGTCTTGCATCGCCGCCACGTCGAGGCCGCCGTCGTCGGCGACGGGGACGAGGCGCACGTCGGCGCCGAGCATCTGCGCCTTGCCGGGGTAGTAGGGGTAGACGGGGTCGGTCAGGATGATTTCACTCCCTGCGTCGCGTTCGAGCGCTGCTGCTATGGCGAGGTAGTTCGCCTCGCCCGCGCCGTTCGTGATGACGACGCGGTCCACGTCGACGCCGCGACGGGCAGCGATTTCTTCCCGAAGGTCGCGCAGACCGTCGCTCGGCGGATACTGGAACTCGGCGGGGTCGCCGTCGGCGTAGTCATGGAGGCCCTCGCGGAGCGCAGTCGGTGGCTCCCAGTCCGGCCCGCCGCTCACCAGATCGATCACGTCGCGGTCCGCCGCGGCCGCGTACTGCATGATGTGAAAGAAGAGTGGCGTATCGTAATCCATGGTGGTTCTCCGAACGGCCCTCAAATCCCTCTTTCGCTCGCCGATGACCGACACTTTTGAGGGACTGAATCCAAGTCCGGCCCAGATGAACAAAGAAGGACACGTCCTCAACGCGGCGCTGTTGAGCGTCGGCCTCGGCGTCGTACTCGTGTGGCCGACGACGCTCACGGTCGCGACGGTGCTCGAAACCCTCGAAATGGTCGCTCGACTCACGGTACCAATCGTCCTCGGGGCGCTCTTCCCCGACGTGGACACCGCCTTCGGCAGGCATCGCAAGACCCTGCACAACGTGTTCGTCCTCGGCGTCGTCGCCGCCTACCCCATCTTCTTCGACAATCTCCGGTTCGTCTGGATCGGCGTCGCCACCCACTATCTCCTCGACGTGGTCGGGAGTCGTCGGGGCATCGCCTTCTTCTACCCCCTGACGAGTCAGGAGTGGGGCCTCCCCTTGGGCGTCACGACCAGCAGCAAGTACGCCAACCCGGTGACCGTCGTCGTGACGATACTCGAACTCGCCGCCCTCGGCGCCGTCAACGTCTACGTGATGCCACTCGCGAGCGTCGACGGTGCGATGAGCGCCATGCTGCTCGGGTAGCATGACCGATCCAATCGAGTGGGACGACGACGCCGGCCCCCGACTCGACGCCGCCCGCCACGTCGCCGTCGGCGCCGTCGTCGGCGCCGGCTTCCTCCTCGCTGCCGGTGTCCTCCGTTTCATCTGGCGCGCGTTCCGTGCAGGCGCGTACGACCGCCTGTTCGCAGTCGTCGTCGCCCTCGCGGTGGCCCTGTTCACGGGCCGAGCGCTTCTCGGCATCGCCGTGACCGACACGCCGACGGACGACTCGCTCCGGCGTCGGCCGCTCCTCGTCGCCGGCGGCGCGTGGGCCATCGTCCTTGCCGTCGTCGTCCGGTGGCGACCGCTCGTCGCCGTCGCCCTGCTCGCCGGGGCGGGCGTGCTGTGGTTCGTGGTGGGCGTCTGCCTGACGTGCGGCCGGATCGATCCCGCGGCGGGGACGCTCACGTACGGCTTACGGACCACCTCGCTCGACGGGCTGATCCGGGTTCGACGCGTCCCGTTCGGCCCGGTCACGGCGTACTGGCTCGGCTTCGCACACGGATCGGTCGGGAGCGGCGCGCCGCGGACGCTCGTGGTGCCGCGACGGGTCGACGGCGCGGTCAGGGCGGCCCTCGACCGGGCGGCCGCGAGTGAGGACGAAACCGCGAGCGAGGGCGCCCATCACACCCCCGGCCGCATCGAGCGAGCCGTCGCGGCGTCGCTCGGTCTCGGCTGTCTCCTCGCCGGGCCGGTGGCGTGGGTCCTCTTGCCCGCGGATGGCGACGCAACGCTCGTGGCGGGCTATCTTACCCTGCTCGGCGCACCCTTCGGCATCCTGCTCCTGCGGTACGCCCTAGTAGCCTAGTACGCCGTCACGTCGTCGAATCGGCCGTCGTAGGCGATGTGGCTCGGGTGGGTCGGTTCGGTGCCCGAGAGAAAGAGGCGGTCGAGTTTCCCCCACGAGTTCTCGTAGCCGAGGTGGGCGAACTCCGCGAGACAGCGCAGGCGGTGGCCGGCGCCGCGTCGGTGAACGACCTGCCGGGGAGCGTCGGACCGGAGCGCCGCGACGAGGTCGGCCTCGGAGTCGATGGACTCCTCGAAAGTCGTCCACGCCTCGCCGACCGTCCGCCGGAGGTGGGCGTACGACGACCCGAATCCGGGGTGGCCGGTCTCGCGGGCGACCGCTCGCGCCCGGCGATTCTGGTGGGGGAGACACTTCGCGTTGTACGTCTCGACGGCGTCGAACGCGTCGGAATCGGCCGCCACGTCGGCGCGGGAACAGCTGACGTTCAGCATCTCCGGGTGGGGGACGAGGACGGCCGCGTCCTGTCGGTCGAACGCCGAGAGCGCGCCGCGGAACGTGATGAAGTCGGGGACGGGATCGGAGAGGCCGATGGCGAGGAGGTGGCGGCGGTCGTACCACGGCCCGGTAAACACCTCGCGCGCGGGTACGACGAGGAGGTCGTCGTCCGAGAAGCGGGCGGCGCGGGCGCGGATGTCCGGTAAGCGCGTGAAATGCGGGGCGTAGACGAGGGCGTCGAGGCCGCGGGCCTTCGCCCGCGAGACGACACGCTCGTCGAGCACTTTCACGTGCATGTCCACTCGGGTCGATGCTCCCGTCGTCACGGGCGACTCTGCACGGACGGCGCAGTTATGGGTTGCTATTCCGAGGGACTGTTGTCAGCGAAATAGAGAGACCGCGCGGGGACGACAGCCTACCGTTCGTCGCTGTCGAGGACGCGAATCTGATCGCCACGGACCGTGACGGGAATCGGGACGGTCGCCTCGTACAGTTCGACCGTCACCTGATCCTTCCCCTCGTCGATGCGCTGGACGCGGGCCTTCTCACCCTTGAACGGGCCGGCGATGAGTTCGACGATGTCGCCCTCGGCGATGCCCTCCACGTCCGGCGTCGGCGAGAGGAAGTGTTCCACCTCGGTCAGCGAGGAGGTGCCGGGGACGATCGAGCGAGCGTGGGGTATCTCGTCCATCACGCGTTCGAGGACGGCGCTGTTGTCGGCCTCGACCATCACGTAACTCGTGAGCGAGTCGGGCGCGAGGACGGCGTGAATCTCGTCTTCCTCGCGGCTGGCGATCATGTCCGCGACGGTGCGCTCCTGACTGGCCGTGGTCTTGACGGCGAAGATACCCATGCTATGCGCCCCCGGGGAGGAAGGTCATGACAGCGAAGATGACGAAGCCGAGGAGGCCGATGAGAAAGATACCCGCCCCCGCGACCTTGGCAATCTGCGAGAACTCGTTCCACGACGGCGTGCTCGCCATCTTGAGCACGCGGACGTAGCTTGCGAGGTCGTACTTGACGTCCATAGGGGGTCTAGACCAGCCGGCTTTTTCTATCTATTGATAAGGAGATGAGCCACGCGGAAGTGGACGGGTGTCCAAGCAACCCCATCCGGGGTGGCCGGGTACTGGACGTTTAAATACGCGGGGGACGAGAATGTTCGAGAGAACGAATGGTCGAGGCGTCCGGCGATCGGTGTCCGTTCACGTTCGACCCCGCGGAGTGGCGAGCGGAAAACGGACAGTCTAGCCCACTCGATGGGAAGCTACTGAACGAGGACGGGGTGTGGCGCTGTCCGCACGACGCGCCGGAGGGAGCCGACCGGTGTCTGTTCCACCAGCCGGTCGACGCCAAAGACGACCGGGCGGTCGAGGAAGCGTTGCTGTCGAAGATAGACACGATCGGCAAAGAGCCGAAACAGTTCATCGGTGCCCGGTTCGGGACGCTCGACCTCGATCACCGGATCATCGAGTGTGGAGACAATCACAAGATCGACCTCCGGCACGCGCGATTCGAGGGCGAGACGAACTTGCGGTACGCGATCGTCCGCCAGCCCCTCTCGCTCGAAGGGGCGCTGTTTCAGCAACGGCCGATCTGTACCGAGGTCACGTTCGAGGGCGAAGTGTATCTCAGTAAGGCCACGTTCGCGGAGCCAGTCCGGTTCGTCGAAGCCGAATTCGCGGCTGGTGTGTGGGGGTACAAGACGACGTTCGCCGAAGCGAACTTCCACATGGCCCGGTTCGGTGGCCCGGTCGACTTCAGCGAAGCCACCTTCGACAAGGCGCACTTCCGCGAGGCGGAGTTCGAGACGGTCGTCAGATTCAAACTCACCACGTTTTCCCACGCGACGTTCTCGGGGTCCCGATTCGGGGATCGTGTCTACTTCGATCAGGCGACCGTGCCCCACCGCGTGAACCTCCAGAAAACCGTTATCGGAGCATCGGCGTCGTTCGAGGACCTCGACCTCGCTGACGGCAGTTGCTGTATCGATCTGCGCGAGACGGCGATCCCCGACGGCCGACTCTATCTCCCGGAGCACGGAACCCTCGTGTACGACCTCACGAGCGCTCGCCTCGGAAATGTGGAGTTGGCCGACGGTGAGCCACCAACCGCTCTCTTCGATCACTTCCGACTGCTCCATACGACCTTCGACGGGTTCGATTTCGGGAGCTACCGCGAGGCCCTCCACAGTGCCGAGTGGTGTATCCACGACGTAGTCGAGATTCCGGGCCTCGAAGCCACGCGGCCGCCGTCCGATGGCGATCTGGAGAGTACGTATCTCAAGGCGAAAAACGGCGCCAACGAGATTGGAGACACCAAAGCCGCAGCCGAGTTCTTTCGGCGGGAAATGCTCTACAGACGTGAACAGTACTGGCCGACCGTGCTCGATCCGTCGGAACCGATCACGGCGCGAATCGCCGCGGCGGGCCGATGGGGAGCCAACACGCTGTTGAACCTGACGGCGGGGTACGGGGAACGTCCCTCCCGAGTCATCGGGGTGTCCGTGGGCACGATCCTCGTATTCAGCGGGCTCTTCGCGATCGCGCAGCCGATCCCCCCGTACGAGATGCCGATCGGCTATCTCATCCTCAGCCTCGAATCGTTCATCACGCTCGTCCTCGGGGGTGCCGAGGACGTGGGCAGTCCCTGGATCAGACTCCTCGCACAGATAGAGGGCTTCGTCGGCGCCTTCCTCATCGCGCTGTTCGTCTTCACGCTCACGCGGTCCATCCACCGCTGAGTGATCGGCCACCGTCGTACACGTCCGACACCCCGAACTCGCCGGGGTCGTACCGACGAGTGACGAGCGTCCCGCAAAAACTGGTGAGCGACGACGCTACTCGACGTAGTCGATGTCGTCGGCCGGTTCGGGCGCCGGGGCGTCCTCGCCGCGGCCGTAGATCTGTGGCGACTCGACGCCCGTGACGACGATCATCGTCCGCATCGTGCCGTCGAGTTCCTCGTCGATGGAGGTACCCCAGATGATGCGGGCGTCGGGGTCGATCCGGTCGTAAATCTCCTCGACGACGCCCTCGGCCTCTTCGATGGCCATGTCGGTGCCGCCGGTAACGTTGACGAGCGCCGAGTTGGCGCCGGAGATATCCACGTCGAGCAGGGGCGACCGCAGGGCAGAGCGCACCGAGTCCTGTGCCTTCTGCTCGGAGTCGCTCTCGCCGAGGCCGATCATGGCCACGCCGCCTTTCTCCATCACCGTCTTCACGTCGGCGAAGTCGAGGTTGACGAGACCAGGCTTGGTGATGAGTTCGGTGATGCCTTTGACCGAGCGCATCAGCACCTCGTCGGACACTTTGAACGCCTGCCGGACGGGGAGTTTCCCGACCGAGTCGAGCAGGCGGTCGTTGGGCACGACGATGACGGTGTCGGCCACGTCGCGCAGGCGTTCGAGGCCGGCCTCCGCGTTCGTGCGCCGAACTTCACCCTCCGCGGTGAACGGCGTGGTTACGATGGCGATGGTGAGCGCGCCGGACTCGCGAGCGGCCTCGGCGACGACGGGCGCGGAGCCGGTGCCGGTTCCTCCTCCCAGCCCGGCCGTGACGAACACCATGTCCGAGCCCTCGATGGCGCCGTAGATGTCGTCCTGACTCTCGATGGCGGCTTCCTCACCGACTTGCGGGAGCGAACCTGCTCCCCTGCCGCCGGTCTTCTCCTCGCCCATCAGGATCTTGGTGTCCGCTTCCACGTCGACCAAGTGCTGCACGTCGGTGTTGGCGGCGACGAGGTTGGCCCCCTTGATCCCCTCTTCCGCCATGCGGTTGACCGTGTTGCCGCCGGCGCCCCCACAGCCGACGACCGTGATATCGGTCTGGAGGTCCTCCAGTACGTCCTGAAGTTCCTCGTCGGTCATCTTTCCGGTGCGATTCGATCCGTCGTTCGACGCGTCGGGCGCAGGTTCTCGGGTAGCGTCCATGTCGGCCGCGGCCCCATCCCCCGGCTCCTCGGCATCCTCGATTGCATCCTCCACGATGGAGTCCATGGTATGCCCACGCCTTTCGAAGGCAACCACATTATCTTTCCGCCTGTTGTCACGCGCGCGTCTGACGCCCTCGCGAATGGCGAGCTGGCCAGCGTCATGCGCACGTCAGACAATCATATTATTTTTGACTATTCTGTCGTGGTGGCCGGGAACCGGTCGACCCGCTCCGTCTGCACCGACTCGGGGTCGACTCGCTCGCCGTCCACCTCGACCGCCTGCCCCTCGGCGAGACGGCCGAACGCCGGCCCCTCCGGCACGCCGCGGTCCCTGGCGGCCGCCGGGTCGAACGCCGCCGTCCGGGCGACCACCTCGCCGTCCTCGCGCCGCACGTCGTCGTACGAGCCGCGGAGCACGGTCGCCAGTCCGTCGGTCAGGGCGTCAGCCGCGGCGACCGGATCGTCGGCCGGCAGGGCGACCCGACCGCGCGGTCGGGTGCCGCCCTCGGTCGTCTCGAAGGCGACGGCCACCCCGGCGACGGCCGCACGCGCCGCCTCGGCGTCGACGCCGTGGGCCGCGTCGACGAGTTGGGTGGGGAGGTCGGTGACGACGATGGTGTCCCCATCTACCGCGGGAACCACGTCTCCGAACCGGAGTCCGTCGCTCACGTCGTCCATCCGGGCCTCGACCGCCTCGACGACGGGCAGGGGGTGGGCGCTCGTCTCCTGTAACCACGTCTCGGAGACGACGCGGTAGCCGAGGTCGTCGAGGACGTCCGTAAGCCCCGGCCGATCACCTTCGACGAGAGCGTATTCGGTGGCGCTCGCCTCCATCGCCCGCCGGAGTACGTCGCGGTTGGCGGCGGGGTTGCCCATCGCCTCGAGTCCCCAATCGGCGCCGACGTGCCCGACGGCCCACGCCGTCTCGCGGATCACGCGGCCGAACCGGGGAGCGTAGTGGCCGCCGCCGAAGCCCGCGACCTGTTTCTCTCGATCCACGCCGACGCCGTGCAGGTCGAGGGCGGCACGGGCGACGGCCTCGGCCCCTGCTGGGTCGTTCCACTGTTCCTCGGCGCTCCCGAGTTCGACGAACATCGAGGGCACACCCACGTCGGTCGGGCCGTGGTGGGTACACTCGGTGCCGACCTCGTAGCCGTCGGGGGCGTGCCGGTCCAGCGCCGCGACGGCCTCGCTCGCGGCGTTCGGACAGGCGCGGGCGAACTGTCCCGCCTCGCCGCCGTACTCCGCGTCGCCGAAGTTGCCCGTGAAGTGGGCGGTCAGGAGCGGGCCCGTCTCGCCCGAGTGACGGGAGACGACGATCAGGAGGTCGGGGTCATCGAAGGCCGCGTCCGGACGGTCGAGATAGATGTGGAGGTCGTCGAAGGTCCGGAGGGAGAAGCCGTCGGTCCGGTAGTAGGTGCCGCCGCCGTCGGCGTCGGGGCGGGTGTCGTCCGTTCGTTCGGTCCAGTCGCCGATGTCGAGCAACGCCTCGCCGATGTGTTCGGAGGCGCCGTCGGCACGGCTGACGACGAGTGCGATCACGCCGGCAGGTCGGCCGGGGCGGCGAATAACACTGTCGACTGCGACCGGTTCGAGTGGGTCGCCGTCTCGGAGCGGCGGTCGCCCCGGCCGACGGACAGCCGTCGGCGGAAGTTCGTCGATGGGGGAACGCTTATTCCGGCAGGCCGAGGAGGCAGGCCCATGAAAGTGCTCGTGCCCGTCGACGGATCGAAGTGTAGCATGCGCGCGCTCGGCTTCGGGGCCGACTTCGCGAAGCGGTTCGACGCGACGCTCGATGTCGTCCACTTCACTGACTCGCCGGGGTCCGACACCGAACGGCTGAAAGGGAAAGTAGAGGAGGTACTGGAGGCTGAAGGGCTGCAGACCGAGACGGAGGTCATCGGCGACGTCCGCCTCGACAACCTCAAAGCCTCGGATCAGGTCGGGAAGGACATCCTCGAACTGGTCGAGGATCGCGACTACGACCACGTCGTCATGGGCCACCACGGCACCGGCCGGATCGGCAAATTCCTCCTCGGCAGTGCCGCCAATACGGTGTCGAAGTCGGGGAAAGTGCCCACGACGATCGTTCCCTGACGCGCGTCGTCGCCGCGACGGCGGCCGTCAC
Source organism: Haloplanus aerogenes (assembly GCF_003856835.1). NCBI lineage: Archaea > Methanobacteriati > Methanobacteriota > Halobacteria > Halobacteriales > Haloferacaceae > Haloplanus > Haloplanus aerogenes. The sequence continues at coordinate 1,333,478 of NZ_CP034145.1, read as the reverse complement.
GTCGGGGGATCGGCCGCGACAGCCGAGGATGAAACGGTTTAACTACCTCCCTTCGAAACCGCCGGGCAACAATGTCTGCCAGTCCGCTAACGCTGGTCGTCGGGCAACTACTGCCCCCGACGGTAACGAATCTGACACTGCTCGTGGTGTCGTTCATGCTGTTGCTTCTCGGCGCCGAAATCTTCACGAACGGCGTGGAGTGGCTGGGTCACCGCCTCGGCGTGAGCGAGAGCGCCACCGGGAGCATCCTCGCGGCCGTCGGGACGGCACTCCCGGAGACGATGATCCCCGTCATCGCTATCCTCCAGGCCGTGATGGGGTCGGGATCACAGGAAGCGGCCGACGCCGTCGGCGTCGGCGCCATCCTCGGCGCCCCGTTCATGCTCTCGACCATCGCCATGTTCCTCGTCGGGGCGAGTGTGCTCTACTTCAGCGGGCGACGCAACTTCGGCGCGCAGATGCATTTCAACGAGGAGGCGACCCAGCGCGACCTCTCTTTCTTCCTCGTCGGCTACACGCTCGCCTTCCTCGCCGCGATCATCACGAACGAACTCTTCGGCATCGCCATCGGTATCCTCCTCGTCCTGCTGTATCTCGTCTACCTCGTCCTGTCGCTCCGGAGCGGTGAACTCGTCGAGGGCGAGGAACTGGAGGAACTCCACCTCGGCGAACTCGTCGAAGGCCTCAGCGAGCGGTTGACCTCGGGCAAAACGGGGAACCACGCCGACGACCCCAACACCGTCCTCGTCGTCCTCCAGACGCTCGGTGCACTCGGCATCATCATCGCCGGCGCGCACATGTTCGTCGGGCAGACGACGTGGGTCTCCGAGGAGATTCTCAACATTCCAGCCGCGGTGATCGCCCTCCTCATCGCGCCGCTGGCGACCGAACTCCCCGAGAAGTTCAACAGCATCATCTGGATTTCGCGGGACAAGGACACCCTCGCCCTCGGGAACATCTCGGGCGCGATGGCGTTTCAGGGTACCCTTCCCGTCACCCTCGGCATTCTCTTTACCTCGTGGGACCTCTCGCTCACGTGGGGGACGACCGGCTTCCTCAACGCCTTCTCGGCAATTCTCGCCATCATCAGCGGTAGCATCCTCTACCTCCGCGCACGCAACATCAAGGAAGGGAACATGAGTCCGTACCCCTTCCTCATCGGCGGCGCGTTCTACGCGCTCTTCCTCGTCGTCCTCCTGTATCACGTGTTCGTGATCGGGATTTCGGCAGCAGGCGCCGGCCACTAGGGAAAGGGCTTTTGTCCGGTTCGGCGCACGGAGAACCATGCACGTCTTCGGCCTGATCGGCAACCCCGTCGGCCATTCGCTGTCGCCGCCGATGCACGAGGCGGCCTACGACGAGTTGGGAATAGACGCCAGATACGTCACTTTCGAACCCGACGCCGACGCCGTCGAAGACGCCATCGAGGGCGCGGCCGCCCTCGGAATCGACGGCCTCAACGTCACCATCCCGTTCAAACAGGACGTTCTCGACCTCGTCGACCCCGACGATCTCGCCACGCGCATCGGCGCAGTCAACACGGTCGACTTCTCGACCGATCCGCCGCGCGGCTACAACACCGACGCCGCGGGTGTGCGGCGAGCGTTCGACCACCACGACGTGTCGCTCGCCGGCACGGACGCCGTCGTCGTCGGCGCCGGCGGCGCCGGTCGGGCCGTGGCCTTCACCCTCGCCGACGCCTGCGACACCGTCCACATCGCCAACCGAACGGTGGACACGGCCGAGTCGCTCGCGGCCGACGTGCGCGAGGGCGCCGCGGCGACGGTGACCGGCGGCGGCCTCGACACCCTCGCCGACCGGGTTCCCGCCGCCGACGTTCTCGTCAACGCGACGAGCGTCGGGATGGAGGAAGACGAGACGCCGGTGCCCGCCGAGCTGCTCCACGGCGATCTGGCCGTCCTCGACGCGGTGTACGCGCCGGTCGAGACGCGCCTGCTCCGGGACGCCGCGGGCGTCGGCGCGACCACCATCGACGGCGGATGGATGCTCCTCTTTCAGGGTGTCGTCGCCTTCGAACACTGGACGGGTCGGGACGCCCCCGTCGACGCGATGAACGCCGCCCTTCGATCCCACCTCGGGTAGGAAGTATCGAAAGTCACGATAGATTCTCGCCTGACCGTCCCGGCGAGAATCTATCGACAGTTACGATACTCCCGACGACCCGCCTCGAATGTTTTTAAGTATCGGGCCGCCGTAACTTTCGGCAATGGGACTATTGGACACGCTCCTGTCGTTGCTCGGACTGGGTGACTCGTCGTCGTCGTCGGACGACGACCGGCGAGAGACGACCGTCAGCGTGGAACGAGAGGCGAACACGGAGACGGAAGCGGCCGTCAAAGGGACCGACGAGAGCGACGAGGCGAGCGCTGCCGGGACGGACGCGGCAGCGTCGACCGAGTCGCTCGTCGACGGGGAAGGCGAGGCGGCCGAACCCGCCGAAGCGGTCGATACCGAGAGCGTCGAGACGGAACTCGACACCGCCGAATCCGAGTCACAGGGGGAGACGACGAGCGAACACGAGGCGACCGTCGACATCGAGGACGCGGAGGAAGATGCCGCGGCTGAAGCCGAAGCCGAAGCGACGGCCGGCGGAGACGAATCCGTCGAGGTCATCAAAGGTATCGGCCCCGCGTACGCCGAACGGCTGTCGAACGCGGGCGTCGACTCCGTGGCCGACCTCGCGGCCGCCGACGTGGCGGAACTCGCCGAGGCGGTCGACCTCTCCGAGAAACGGGTCGGCCGCTGGATCGACCGCGCCAAGGAACGCTAGATGCAGTACTACGTCGACGGGAGCCTCGTCGACGCCGAGGCCGCGGCGCTCCCGGTCGACGACCGCGGTCTCTCCTTCGGGGACGCCGTCCGCGAACCCCTCCGCGCCGTCGACGGGACGCCCGTCGCGTGGCAGGCCCACGTCGACCGCCTACTCGACGCGTGTGACGCGCTCGGATTCGACCCCGGGGTCGATGCCGCGGAGCTGCGGGACCGCGTAGCCGAGACGCTCGCCGCCAACGATCCGGACGACGCGCTCGTCCATCTGTCGATCACCCGCGGACGCGAGCAGAGGACAGCCAGTTCCAGCCTGCTGGATCGCGCTCGGCCGCCGACCGACCCCGATCCGACGGTCGTGGTGACGGTCGACCCGCTGTCGAGCGAACGCACCCCCGTGGCGCTCCAGACCGTCCGCACCCGACCGATCGGACCGGTAGCGGTGCCCGCTGCCCCCGTCACGCACAACCGCCTCGACGCGGTGCGCGCGCAGGCCGAACTCCGGCAGGCCGCGCCGCCGGACGACGACCCGGCGGACGAGGCACTGCTTCTCGCTGACGAGGCACACGTCGTGGGCGGGACGGCAAGCGATCCCGTCTTCGTCGCGGACGACGCCCTCCGCCTGCCGGCGCTGGACGACTGGCCGGCACGGACGGCGACGCGGGCGGTCGTCCGTGACCTCGCCCGAGCCGAGGGGTTCCCCGTCGTCGAGGGCGACTACACGCCCGCCGACTTCCGCGCGGCCGACGAGGCGTTCGTCGCGGAACCGACCGCTGGCGTCCGCCCCGTCGCGCGACTCGACGGCGTGGCTGTGGGTGGCGGTCCCCTTACCCGCCTCCTCGCACACCTGTACGACGAACGTGTCGTCGGGGACGACTAACGGTCGAACGCGGAGTATATATCCCGTCGCCCGATACGGACGGGCGATGGCGCTGGCACCCGATTCTCGGATCACGTCGCTCGACGCCGTGCCCGCCGATACGACCTACCTCTTCACCGTCCGCGACGACGAGGGCGACCGGCGTGAGGCAGTCCTCGTCCGAACCGAGGACGGGGTGCGTGGCTGGTTGAACTACTGTCGGCACCTGCTGGACGTACGGCTGGACAAAGGGGACGGCGCCCCGATGCGCGACGGCGAACTCGTCTGTGCGAACCACGGCGCGTACTTCGAGGCCGACACCGGCTACTGCACGTTCGGACCGTGCGATGGCGCCACGCTCGAAGCCGTCGACACGACCGTCGACGACGGCGACGTGTACCTGACCGACGAGGACTACACGTTCGTCGAGAGCGGACCCATGGACGACGGCGACGACGGGCCGTCGAACACCTCGAACGTCGAGTTCTAACGGCGCGTTCGTACGTCGCCGGATCGCAAGATTGCGTGCAGTCCGGCGTGCGAACAGTTACGAACGCTCCTTAGTCGCGCTGCCAGACGTACACCACGAGCGCGAGCAGTCCGCCGAAGAAGGTGAGGAAGGTGAGGCCGCCGACGGCGAGCGCCCAGAACGCCGCCCGGTCGTCGCCGCGTTTCTCCGCGTCCGTGTAGACCCAGTAGGCCATGACGAACGGGATGACGAGGAGGATGATACCGATTATCAACAGCTCTGGACCACCGGGGAGACCCATCTGGAGGGGGACCATGGGTGTGGCGTCTCGGCGGTGAGTGTTAAAAGTGAGCGACTGCGGGCGGTAGATTTGAACGACGCCGAGACGTTCCTGCTCGCTTCGCTGCGCGGGCTGCGACTCGTCTGGTTCAAATCTACGGGTATTTTCGAGCGACCGGCTCCCTCGTCGCAGAGCTCCTCGGTTGCAGGTGATCGCTCGAAAAATAGCGGGAGGTAGATTTGAACTACCGATCTCCGGGTTATGAGCCCGGCGGAATCTCCTGGCTATCCCATCCCGCTACCAGAGTCGAATCCAGTCGCGGCATTAAGGGTTGTGATTCGCGTACCGGATGTCGATCAGCGCACGCGTTTATAGAGTTCATCGGAAGTCACGATAGATTCTCGCTGGGACGGTCGAGCGAGAATCTATGAACAGTTACGATGATCCCTATCACTCGGCACCGACCCGCCACGTGAACAGCCCCTCGGTGAGGTAGTTGAGGAGCATCCCACACCCGATACCGATGGCGTTCGCCACCGTCGGCCAGAGGTCGGCGCCCGCGATGACGAGTCGGATGTCGGTCCACGAAGTCAACGCCGTCAGGACGGCGAAGCCGACGATCAACCCACCAGCACGCACGAGATGCGACTTGAGGTAGCGCCGGAATCGAGGGAGCAACCCCGCTGCCCCGGCTTCCGCGAACGTCCACCGGTCGTTGATGAGGAACATGAGGGTGATCGACACCTCGGCGCCGACGGCCTTGGCGAGTTGCGGGACGAATCCGTAGCCAGCGGTCAGAATGGCGACGACGATAGTCTCTGCAGTGGCGCCGACGGCGCCGACGGAGACGAACTGTCCGAACCGAATCCCGGAGTAGAGTTCCTCCAGTTTGCCCAGCCCGCCGCTCATCGGTGATCACGGTCGACGAGCGCGGGCGTCGACTCACGCGGTCGGTCGAGGAGCGAGTGGAGGCGGTCGTTCCGGAGGAGACGCGCTCGGTGGCGGGAGACGACCAGCCCACGGGCGAGGCGGAGCGTCGTCCGCACGGGGGAGACGGTGGATTCGGGGCGGTCCTCCCAGACGACGGGCACCTCGACGATCCGGCAGCCGACCGCGTCCGCGACGGCGAGGAGTTCGATGTCCCACGCGAAGCCGGGTTCGTGGAGGTGCGGGCGGATGCGGTCCCACGCGTCGCTGGTGAGCGCCTTCGCGCCACACTGGTAGTCGTAGAGGTGGATGTCGAGGAGGCGACGGGCGAGCCACGCGAAGCCGTCGCCGAGGTAGCGGCGAGCGACCGTCTGGTGAGACTGAACGGTCGCGTCGGGGTGGCGACGCGACCCTGCCGCGAGGTCGGCATCGCCGTCGACGACCGGGCGGATCACGTCCGCGATGGAGGTGGCGGGCGTGCTCCCGTCGGCGTCGGCGAAGGCGAGTACGTCGGTCGACAGCGCTTCGAAGCCAGCGGTGATCGCCGCGCCCTTGCCCCGGCGGCTCGACGCCTCGTGGAGCGTGACGGGGAGGGACTCGATCCGGTCCCGGACATCAGGGGTCGCCGCGTCGAGTTCGACCCTGATCTCCTCGGGACCGACGGCCTCGTGGAGGGCACGGACGTACGCCCCGAGGCGGTCGACGTCCGGATGGTACGCGGGGATCACGACCCCCACGGAACGGCTCATGGGGACTCCTTTCGTTACCGCGGTAAAAAACCGACCGACTTGGGATCACAAACTGTTTACCGACGCTGGGCACCAATCCGGTCGATGGAGTACGGTCTCGTCGTCCGGTGGCTGGTCGCCTACGGTGTCCTCGCCGCGCTCGGTCGCCCCGTCGCTGCCCGCCTGTGCTCGACGCTTCCCGGCCGCGGCGTCGGGTTCGCGCTCCCGACCGCGCTCGTCGTCGTCGGCACGGTCGGCTACTGGGTCGGCCACCTCACCTTCGGTCCGGCCGCCCTCGCCGCCGGCCTCCTCGCCCTCGTCGCCCTCGCCCTCCTGACCGGCCTCGACCGCGACGCCCTCCGCGAACGCCGCCTCGAACTCGTACACGGCGTCCGCCCACCCCGGCGGAGCGCCGAGGCGGCCGTCGTCTTCCTCGTCGCCTTCGCCTTCGTCGTCGCCGTTCGTGCCGTCGACCCCGCGGTCTACCCGCTCGGCGGCGAGAAGTTCCTCGATTTCGGGCTGCTGAAGACGCTGGACCGCGCGACGGTCCTGCCGCCCGAAGACATGTGGTTCGCGAACGAACCCGTCGCCTACTACTACGGCGGCCACCTCCTGACGGAACTCCTCTCGGACCTCACCGGCACGGCACCCCGCTTCGCCTACAACCTCTCGCTCGCGGGCTTCTACGCCACGCTCGTGAGCGCCGCCTACGGACTGGCCGGCGCCGTCGCGAGGGAACGCGCCGACGCGTGGCGGCCCGCCGCCCTCGCCGCCGCCTTCTTCGTCGGCATCGCGAGCAACCTCGTCACCGTCAGCCGCCTCGTCGTCGCGGCGCTCCCCGGAGGGATGCAGGCCGACCTCGCCGCCGCCATCGCTGCCCGGTCGCGGTACTCGACCGACGCCGTCCTCGGCGGCATCGACTCCTTCTCCTACTGGACCGCCAGCCGCGTCATCCCCGGCACGATCAACGAGTTCCCGCTGTTCGCGTGGCTGAACGGCGACCTGCACGCGCATATGATGGGGACGCCCTTCCTCCTGCTGGGTGCGGCCATCGCCTTCGCACTCTATCGGACTCCCCCGCGAGACCTGCGACGACGGCGCACGCTCGTGTTCGTCGCCGTGCCCCTGCTCGCGGGCCTGCAGACCGTGATCGATACGTGGAGTATGCCCTCCATCTTCGGCCTCCTCTTTCTCGCCGTCGCGCTCGGCTCGGCCGATCCGTGGCCCATCCTCTCCCGCCGCGTCGCGGCGTGGCGACGGGCGCGCGACGACGACCCCCTCGTCGACGAACTCGGTCATCTCGTCGGCGCCATCGGCGTCACCGCCGTCGCGGGCATCCTCGGTGCCGCCCTCGCCCTCCCCTTCCTGCTCGGAGCCGCGAGCGGCCGCGAAGTGGCCATCCTCGCCGCCGCCGAGCGGACGAGCCTCCCCGGCCTCCTGCTCGTCCACGGCGCATTCCTCGTCGTCTTCTACGCCTACCTGCTGGATCGGCTGGCGGTCGACCGTGTCCTACCGCTCGTGATCGGCGTGGCCATCCTCGGTCTGCTCGCGGCCACGGCGAATCTGGCCGTCGCCGTCGCCGTCGGCCCTCTCCTCGCCCTCGGCTGGGCCGCCTGTCGGACGGATCGTCCGGTCGGCTTCGAGACGGTCCTGATCGTCGCCGGCGCCGGACTGGTGGGCATCGTCGAACTCGTCTACGTCAAAGAGCAGGCCGGTCCCCTCCGGATGAACACGGTGTTCAAGACCTACATGCAGGTGTGGGTGCTGTGGGGCGTGGCCGCAGGCGCCGCGCTCCCGGCGTTCGTCCGGTGGGCCGGCGACCGAACGCCGTCGATCCCGGGGACGCGTTCGCGCTGGCTCCGGGCCGCCCTCGCGGTGGCCGTCGTCCTCGCCACCGTCCCCTACGCCGGCCTGGCGCTCTCGTCGCATTTCGCCGGGGCCGCCGAGCCGACGCTCGACGCCACCCGCTTCGTCGAGCGCGACCACCCCGACGAGGCGCCCGCCATCGCCTACGTCGACGACCTGTCCGGCCAGCCGACGCTCCTCTCCGCACCGGCAACGGGCCGCTATCCCGGGCCGGGCGGGGAGTATCCCGCACCACCCGGGATGTATAGCTGGGACTCCAGCCCGGCCGCCAGCCTCACGGGCGTCCCGACGGTCGCCGGCTGGCACCACGAGGTCGGGTACCGGGGCGCCGAGGCGTATCTGGCCCGCGTTCGGGACGTGGACGCCGCCTACACCGGGTCGCCGGAGCGGACAGTCGCGGTACTCGAACGCTACGACGTAGAGTACGTGTGGGTGGGGCCGGCAGAGCGCGCCCGCTACGGCTCGGTGACGTTCGACGGCGTCGACGGGCTGACGGCCGTCTTCCAGAACGAGGCGGTGACGATCTATCGGGTCGACGATCCGCAGGTCGACCGGTAGGCCGTACCGTGGCCGACCGGCAGACGAACGCCGCGACTACTCGCTACGACTGCCGGCCGAGCGACGACACCACGTCGAGCGCGTCGGCGTCGATGGAGTCTACGTCGAGCCAGTGGGGTACGTACTGACGCTTCTCGAACGCCTCCCGTTCGTCGGGCGTGCCGATGGTACACCAGAGCTGTACCTCCTCGGGGCCGTGGTAGTCGCCCTGACGCTGGATCGAGAAACAGACCTGCTCCTCGCCGTCGTAGTCGATGACGGCGTCCTTGCGGATGCCGGGGTCCCCCCTGACGATGAGGTACTGCATAGACGGCCGTTCGGCGAGTCCGGGCTTAATCGCTTCGATGGCCACTCGACGGGGAGACGGGGTTTTGGTCGCTCATCCCCTACGTTCACTCATGCTCCCCCCGATCGCGGACCGATTCGTCGCCGGCGAATCGATCGACGGCGCCGTCGCCCACGTCCGTGACCTCGACGACGCGGGCATCGCGAGCATCGTCAACCTCCTCGGCGAACACTACGACGACCCCGAAGACGCCCGGGCGGACACGGAGGAGTATCTGCGCCTGCTCGAGCGGTTCCCGGACACCGCCCACCCACCGAGCATCTCGGTCAAGCCCTCGCAACTCGGCCTCAATATCGGCGAGGACGTGTTCCGGGACAACCTCGCCCGAATCGTCGAGGTGGCGGCCGCCGCGGACACGTTCGTCTGGATCGACATGGAGGGCCACGAGACGACGGACGCGACGGTCCGGGCCTACGAGGCGCTCGCCGAGCAGCACGACGGGGGCGTCGGCATCTGTCTGCAGGCCAACCTTCGACGCACGGCCGACGACGTGACGCGGCTGGGCGACACGGCCGGGAAAATACGGCTCGTGAAGGGTGCGTACGACGAACCCGAATCGATTGCCTACCGCGACGGCGCGGCGGTCGAGGAGGCGTACCGACACTTGCTCCACCGGCTCTTTACCGACACGACGGTCGGCATCGCCGTCGCCACCCACGACGAGGAACTGATCGAGTACGCCCTCGACCTAGGCGACCAGTACGACCGCGACTACGAGTTCCAGATGTTGATGGGCGTCCGCGAGGACCGCCAGCGGGAACTCGCCGCCACCGAGACGGTCTATCAGTACGTCCCCTACGGGAGCGCGTGGGCGTCGTACTTCTACCGGCGGATCAGGGAGCGCCGCGAGAATCTCCGATTCGCGCTACGGGCGGTCGTGGACGCGTACAGCCCGGTCTGACCGTCAACGTGCATCGTCAGTTCCTCACCTCGGCCCAGAAACCGACGGCCGCGGCGACACCGGCGCCGAGGCCGACGAGGAAGCCGATGTCGGTACCGAGCAGAGCACGACTCACGACGCCGACACAGAGCCACGCGGCGAGACCGGCGACGAGCGGTGTGACGATGCGCGAACGGCGCCACGGCATCGCTGGGAACGTCGTCGCCGCCGGCGAAATAGCTATTGGAAGGTTTTCAGTTTCGTCGAGGATAGCTCGTCGTTCGTGTCCCGAGACGACGCCAACAGTTAGTTTATCCGAACGCTTCGCCTACCGTGGGGCATGGTAGCAGGCACCGAACCGTTCGAACAGTACGTCGACGGCGAGTGGGTCGGCGGCGAGGGCGAACCGTTCGAGAGTACGAACCCGGCGACCGGCGAGCGAATCGCGACGTTCGAACACGCGTCGTCGGTGGACGTGGCGCGGGCCGTCGAGGCGGCACGGGCGGCCGCGCCGGCGTGGCGCGAGCGGTCGTACGTCGGCCGCGCCGAAGTGTTGTGGGACGTGTACGCGGAACTCCGCGAGCGAAAGGAAGAGTTGGGCGAAATCGTCACCCGGGAGTGCGGCAAGGAGATCAGCGAGGGGCTCGCCGATATCGAGGAGGCGGCGCACATGGTGGAGTGGGCGGCGGGCAACGCCCGGCATCCCCACGGTGACGTAGTGCCGAGCGAGATCGCGAGCAAGGACTCCTACATGCGGCGTCGCCCGCGCGGCGTCGTCGGGTGTATCACGCCGTGGAACTTCCCGGTCGCCATCCCCTTCTGGCACATGGCGGTGTCGCTGGTGGAGGGCAACACGGTGGTCTGGAAGCCCGCGGAGCAGACGCCGTACTGTGGCCGGATCGTCGCCGAGATGTTCGACGACGCCGGCGTGCCGCCGGGCGTGTTCAACATGGTGCAGGGCTACGGCGAGACGGGCGCCGCCCTCGTCGAGGGCGACCGCGTCGACACCATCCTGTTCACGGGATCGGCGGAGGTGGGGAACCTGATCGACGAGACGCTCGGCGGGCGCCCCGGTCGCACCTGCTCGCTGGAGATGGGCGGGAAGAATGCCGTCGTCGTCACCGAGGCGGCCGACCTCGACATCGCCGCCCACTCGGCGGTGCTGTCGGCGTTCAAGACGACCGGCCAGCGCTGTGTCTCCGCCGAGCGCCTGATCGTCCACGAGGACGTGTACGACGAGTTCCGCGACCGCTTCGTCGACGCCGCGGAACGCATCGCCGTCGACGACCCGCTGGACGAGTCGACGTTCATGGGGCCGCTGATCGACGCTGACCAGGTGTCGAAGTTCCGCGAGTACAACGACCTCGCCCGCGAGGAGGGCGCCACCGTCCTCGTCGACCGGAGCGAACTCGCCGCCGCCGAGATTCCCGAGGGTCACACCGACGGCCACTGGGTCGGTCCCTTCGTCTACGAGATGGAGTACGATCCGGACAGCCGCGTCCTCCGCGAGGAGGTGTTCGGCCCGCACGTCGCCCTGATTCCTTACAGCGGCGGTATCGAGCGGGCGGTCGAGATTCACGACGCCGTAGAGTACGGCCTCGCGGGCGCCATCGTGAGCGAGGACTACCGGCAACTCAACTACTACCGCGACGAGGCGCAGGCGGGGCTGGCGTACGGCAACCTGCCCTGCATCGGCGCCGAAGTCCAGTTGCCGTTCGGCGGCCTCGGCAAGTCGGGGAAGGGGTCGCCCTCGGCCCGCGAGGTAATCGAGGCGGTCACGGACCGGACGGCGTGGACGCTGAACAACGAGCGAGACATCGAGATGGCGCAGGGGCTGTCGGCGGAGTTGCGGTTCGAGGAGTGACGGAACGCGGCGTCTCCGTCGGCGGTCACTGTCCGGGGAACAGGAGGAGTCGCCCAGAGATGAACACGAAGTACAGCCCCAGCAGGTACCCCCCTTCCGTCCGCGTTAGCCGTCCCGTTCGTCGGAACCGCACCCAGCCGAGCAACACCCCGCCGACACCCAGTTTGAAAGGCAGATCCCAGAGGACGACCACCGGCGGGACGTAGTACGTGGAGACGACGCCACCGAGGCCGATGCCGACCAGCGGATTGACGATGTTGCTCCCGACGAGCGTGCCGAGCGCGACGTTGGGTGCTCGGCGGCGGACGGCGTCCATCACGGTCGTCAGTTCCGGAAGCGCGGCCGCCACACCGATGGTCACCACGCCGACCGTCGACCCGCCGAGTGCGAGCATGTCGACGACTGTCCCGACGACCGAGAGCACGAGCGAGGCGGCGAGCAAGACGAGAACGAGCAGGCCCGTGGCCACGAGCGCGTCGCGCCGTGGCCGTTCGCTCGGTCGCTCGCGGATCGTCCCCGTCGGCTCACGGTTGGAGACGCTCACGAGGACGTAGATAAGGTAGAGCGCCAGCAACACCGACCCGTCGAGTCGGCTGATCGACCCGTCCCACGCGACCAGCAACGTCGCGAGTAGCGCGCCGAGCATCGGCAGGTAGCTCCGGCGCACGAACGTCCGGGTGAGCGGGAGGCTGCCACAGGCGATGAGCAACACGCCGACGAGCAGAAACTGCTGGACGGTCGAGGAGCCGGTGTTTCCCCCGATGACGACGGCGGAGGCGACCTGATAGTCGAGGACGCCGGAGAGGATGCCGAGCGACGCGACGAGGTGGGCACTGAGTTCCGGCAGACTCGTCCCCAGCGCGAGGACGGTCATCCCCACGAGCACCTCGTCGATGTCGTAGTACTCCGCGAGTGCCAGCAGCCGGTCGATCGCTCGACTCGCCGCCGTCACGAGGGTGTACAGGGCGACGGCGCCGACGGACACCTGCGTGAGGAGTGCGCCCGAGACCGACATCTCAGCGCTCGGACAGCCAGGTGTCTTCCCACGCTCGCTCGACGGCGTCGTCGAAGGGTTCGGCGGCCCAGACCGGACAGTTCTCGCACTCCCAGATCTTACAGACGGTGCCGTCGCGGTTCACGACGCCGACGGACGCCCAGACGTGCGCCTCACAGGTCTCCTCCGTGGACATGTGAACGTGCTGATGGCTGCGGGCGATAAAAGTCTACCCTCGTGACCCCCCGTAACGCGCCGACAGCACGGGTGGGCGTGGACGACCACGCCGCCGAACCAAACGGGTTTTAACGCCCGACGCGAAATTGCCGGCAAGGTAGATATCTATGCAGATGCCACGCCGATTCAACACGTACTGCCCGCACTGCAACGGGCACTTCGAGCACGAGGTCGAGAAAGTGCGTCGCGGTCGAGAGACGGGGATGAAGTGGATCGACCGACAGCGCGAGCGTAACACGTCCACCATCGGGAACGCCGGCAAGTTCTCGAAGGTGCCGGGTGGCGACAAGCCGACGAAGAAGACCAACCTGAAGTACCGGTGTTCGGAGTGTGGCAAGGCCCACATGCGCGAGGGCTGGCGCGCCGGCCGACTGGAGTTCCAGGAATGACGGGGAGCTTCTTCACCGTCGAGTGCGCGGACTGTGGCAACGAACAGACCGTCTTCGGCAAGGTGTCGACGACGGTGAACTGCGCGGTCTGTGGCAGCACGCTCGCCCGGCCGACCGGCGGCCAGACCGCGTTCGAGGGCGAAGTGGTCGACACCGTCGAGGCACGCTAGCTCCACCATGAAGTACAGTGGCTGGCCCGATCAGGGTGAACTCGTCGTCGGCAAGGTCGACGAGATCACCGACTTCGGCGTGTTCGTCGACCTCGAGGAGTACGAGGACAAGCGCGGGCTCGCGCACATCAGCGAGGTCGCCAGCGGCTGGATCAAGAACGTCCGCGACCACGTCCGCGAAGGACAGACGGTCGTCGCGAAAGTGCTCGACGTCGACGAGGGGTCCCAGCAGATCGACCTCTCGATCAAGGACGTCAACGAGCACCAGCGCAAGGAGAAGATTCAGGAGTGGAAAAACGAGCAGAAGGCGGACAAGTGGATGTCCATCGCCTTCGGCGAGGAGGTGTCCGACGAGCGCTACGGCGAAATCGCCGACGCCCTCCTCGCGGAGTTCGAGAGCCTCTACGACGCCTTCGAGTCGGCGGCGATCCACGGCGCCGAAGCGCTCGACGACGTCGACCTCGACGACGACGACGTGGAGACTATCGTCGCAACGGCCCGCGAGAACGTCTCCGTCCCCTACGTCAACGTCACGGGCTACGTCGATCTGGAGTGTCCGAGCGGCGACGGCGTCGACCACATCAAGGAGGCGCTGAAGGCCGCCGAGGGTAACGGTGACGTGAGCGACGAGATCGAACTCTCGGTGTCGTACGTCGGGTCGCCGGAGTACCGCATCCAGGTCAAGGCGCCCGACTACAAGACCGCGGAGTCGGAACTCGAAGCCAGCGCGGAGCGGGCCCGCGAGGCCATCTCGGCGGCCGGCGGGACGGCCCGGTACCACCGCGAGCGCGAGACCGACGACGAGTAGCGCACTGCGATGAAATCCGATATCCGAGTGTGTTCGGCGTGGCAGGACCGCCACGACCGCCCCGTCTACACGCTCGGGTCGACCTGTCCCGACTGTGGTGCCGACGCCGTCAACAGCGCCCCGGCGCCGTTCGATCCTGCGGACCCGTACGGGAAGTACCGACGCGCTCTTAAGCGCCGCGAACGCGAATAGGCGGTATGGACGCCATCGAGATCGAGACGGTCGCGGAGCCGACGTTGTCGGACCCGGTGCTCGTCGAGGGCCTCCCCGGCGTCGGGCACGTCGGGAAACTCGCCGCCGAGTATCTGCTGGAGGAGTTCGAGAGCGAACTCGTCCGGCGGGTGTACGCCGACGAGTTCCCGCCACAGGTGAGCATCGACGACGAGGGCGTCGCGGAACTGGTCTGTGCGGAGTTTCACGCCGTCGAAACCGACGGACAGGATATGCTCGTACTCACCGGCGACCACCAGGCCGGGAGCAACGAGGGCCACTACCACCTCACGGAGTCGTTTCTCGACATCGCCGCGGAGATGGGCGTCGAACAACTGTTCGCCCTCGGCGGCGTGCCCACCGGCGAACTCATCGAGGAGTACCACGTCCTCGGCGCCGTGACCGACGCGGATCTAAAGCCCGATTTGGAGGCAGAGGGCGTGGAGTTCCGCGAGGACGAACCCGCCGGTGGCATCGTCGGCGTGAGCGGTCTGTTGCTCGGCCTCGGCGGTCGCCGCGGCTTCGACGCCACCTGTCTGATGGGCGAGACGAGCGGCTACCTCGTCGACCCCAAGAGCGCCCGGGCGGTGCTCGAAGTGCTGGAGACGGTGATCGGCTTCGACATCGACTACGAGTCGCTAGAGGACCGCGCGGAGGAGATGGAGGAAGTCGTCGGCAAGATTCAGGAGATGCAGAATCAGGGTGCGCAGATGCCGACCGACGACGACCTGCGGTACATCGGCTAGGGCGAGAAGTTCTTTATCACGCATTGCCAACGGACGGCCGTGCTACCGGAGTGGGTGCAACTGGTCCCGCCGTGGCTGCTGGCGGGAGTCGCCATGGGCGCCGCCGCCGTCGTCCTCGTCGCGGGTATCTTCGTCGTCGGCGGTCGCCTGTTTCCGTCGCCACCGATGGATCGCGGCCCGCGGGTCGACGGCACCGACCGACGGCGAGGAGAGATCCGAACCTATCTCGACTCGATCGGCGAGCGCTACGTCGAGGACGCGGCCGTCCACGACGACACTGTCGCCTTCTACCTGCCCGACCACGAGGTGGCGATCACCTTCGACCCGCAGGCGTACTTCCGGATCGAGCGTGCGGGAACCGCCGCCGTCCTCTGCGAACACGAGATGCCCGGCCATCAACTCGGCCGCCGACTGCCGTTCGAGACGCCGAGACGGGACGAAAACGGTGTCACGTCGTCGACCCGGATCGGCACCGCCTTCGCCCGCCTCGGCCTGCCGCCGACCGCCGGCGCCGACGAGGTGAAACGCGCCTACCGGCGGCAGGTCAAGAACGTCCACCCGGACCACGGCGGCGACAGCGAATCGTTCAAACGCCTGCAGGACGCGTACGCCACCGCGAGGGAACACGCGGACTGAGGGCGCCGTGACACCCCCCGATACCTACGGCCGGACGGTGTTTCTCCCGGCAGCGGCGACGCTGGTCGTGGCCGACCTCCACGCCGGCCGTGCCACGGCGACGAACGCCGGCATCCTCCTCGACGAGCGACAGGATTTGCTGGACCGGTTGACGGCAGCGATGGCCGCGATGGAACCGGAGACGGTCGTCTTCGCGGGCGACCTGTGCCACCGATTTGGCGCGCCGAGCGACCGAACCGCGGGGACGATCCGGGCACTCGCGGGCGCCGTCCGCGCGGCGGGGGCGCGGCCCGTCGCCGTCGCGGGCAATCACGACGGCGGCCTCGCGGGCATCTGGCCCGGTCCCGTCCACGACGCGTACCGCCTGCCCGACGGAACGCTCGTCTGTCACGGCCACGAGGCACCCGAAACGGACGCCGAGCGGTACGTCTGTGGTCACCTCCACCCTGCCATCGAGATGGAGGGTCGCAAGCGCGACTGCTTCCTCTGGACCGCCGAGGGGTACCGCGACCGGCCGACGCTCGTGCTGCCGGCGTTCTCGACGTTCGCGGCGGGGCTACGGATCGAACGCCGCGACGCCGTCGACTCGCCGCTGGTGCCCGACCTCGACGCGGTTCGGCCGGGGGTGATCGACCGAACCGACGACGGTGCGGCCGAGACGCTGTGGTTCCCCCCACTCGCCGACCTCCGACCCTATCTCCGGCGATAGGATTTACTCGGCGGAGCGTCTCGGCCGACGTATGTACGGACGGCGACACCCGCGGCGGCGTGTGGAGAGCGGCGAGCGACCACACCGATCCGCGGGAGGTGACTGACTGTGGACTACGACCCCGACGAACTCGTACGGGTACTCGACGAGGAGGGACAGGTGGTGGACGAGGCGGCGATGCCCGACCTCTCCGACGAGACGCTCGTGGGTATGTATCGTGATATGCGATTGACCCGCCACTTCGACCAGCGGGCGATCAATATCCAGCGGCAGGGACGGATCGGCACCTTCGCCTCCGGCGCGGGGCAAGAGGGTGCGCAGATCGGATCGACGTACGCCCTCGCGCCCGACGACTGGATCCTCTACCAGTACCGCGAACACGGCGCCGTCGTCGTTCGCGACCTCGACGCCGGCTATCTGGAGTACTGGATGGGCCACGAATCGGGCAACGCCAGCCTCGCGGACAAACACGTCTTCCCGCTCAACATCGCCATCGCGGACCACCTCCCGCACGCGGTGGGGATGGCGTGGGCCTCGAAACTGAAGGGTGACGAGCGGGCGACGGTCGTCCACTTCGGCGACGGCGCGACCAGCGAGGGCGACTTCCACGAGGCGATGAACTTCGCTGGCGTCTTCGACACGCCGACGGTCTTCTTCTGTAACAACAACGGCTGGGCCATCTCCCACCCTGTCGAGAACCAGACCGCGAGCGACACCATCGCGGTGAAAGCCGACGCCTACGGGATGGAAGGAATCCGCGTCGACGGCATGGACCCCCTCGCCTGTTACGCGGTGACGAAGGAAGCGGTCGAGCGGGCGCGCGACCCCGACGAGGGGGAGACGCGGCCGACGCTGATCGAGGCGGTGACGTATCGCTTCGGTGCCCACACCACCGCCGACGACCCAACCGTCTACCGCGACGACGAGGAGGTGGAGGTGTGGAAAGAGCGCGACCCGCTGACGCGCTTCGAGGCGTTCCTCCGCCGGACGGGACGGCTGGACGACGAACTGGACGCGGAGATTCAGGCCGACATCGAGGATCACGTCGCGGCCATCATCGACGAGGCGTCGGAGAAGGAGGCCGATCCCGAGTCGATGTTCGATTACGCGTACGCGGACCTGCCGCCGGAACTGGAGCGACAGCGCGAGGGCTTCCTGTCGATGCTTTCGGCGTACGGCGACGAAGCGTTCCTGCGGGAGTAGGCTAGCGGTCGGGGTCGTCGCCGGTGTCGGCGCTCGCATCCGTGCCGTCCGAATCTGTGGACGACGGCTGGACGCTCGACGCCTCGCCGTCGGCGAGGTGGCGTTCGATTCGCTCGAACGCCTCGCGGGTGGCGCGCACCTCCTCGATCAGTTCGGTGATCTGATCGGCGCTGGCGGGACGCTCACCCTCTCGATCACCCGCTCCGTCGTCGCCGCGCCCCGAGTGGCGCCGCTGGAGTTCGGTGATCCGGTCGCGGACGGCCGGCGCGTCCGGAATCCCGTCGAAGGATATCTCCGCGCCGCTGCTCCCGGCGGTGCTGATCGAGATGCTCCCGTAGCCGAACTGCTTGCCCCAGAAACTCCGGTTGTACTCCGTGTTCTGGATACGGTCCAGATCCACCGTCTCGATGTTGGTCGAGAAGATACCGGATTTGACGTACAGCGATTCGGTGGTGACCACGTAGTCGGTGTTCTGGATGCGGAGGTAGGCGAAGGGGACGCCCAGCAGGATCAAGAATCCGATGAGGAAGACGGTCAACAGCAGGCCGCTGAGGAGGGTTCCGTAGAGCGTCTCGAACGCCGGGCGGCCGATCCAGACGATGTCCTCGCCGGGGTCGAGCGAGAGCCACTCGGGTGGGGCGTCGTCGCCGGCGTCCATCTCGGCCACGGACTCGGCGTCCGCATCCGTCGACTCGCTCATCGCTCGCTCACCACCCCTTCCACGCGAGTCGCGGCGTCGCGGAGCGCCCGGAAGTCGGCGTGGAGCGTGTCGGCCGTCGCGGTGTCGATGGGCATCGCCGGAGCGGCATCGCGTTCTGACTGCCGACTGCCCGTCAACTGTCGGATCTCGGCCCGGATGGGTTCGGGGTCGTCCAGATCCGTGAGGCGCAGGTCGACGCCGTCGGAGCCGGCGGTACTGATCTCGATGGTGCCGTAGTCGAAGAGGTTCCCCCAGACGTTTTTCGTCAGGCTCGTACTCTGGACGGTGGCGAGGCCGATCCGGGAGACGCGCGTCGACAGGACGCCCGCCTTGCGGTACAGGTTCCGCTCGGTGAGGACGTAGTCGACGTTCGTGGTCCGCAAGTAGGCCCACGCGACGGCGGCGAGTGCCGGGAGCGAGAGCAGGAGAGCGGCACCGGCGAGAACGATACGCGGGAACACCAGCGCGATTTCGGGCGCGACTCGGGGGCCGAGGAGGGCACCGAGTACGAGGAAGACGATCCAGAGCGTCGCGGCGGCGGCCGTCGGAAGGATGCGCCGGAGGCGGGGCGCACCCTGCCAGACGACCGTCTCGTCGGCGTCGAGGGAGAGCCAATCGGGACGGGTTTCCATACCGGCACGTCTCGCGTGATGGGTGGTAAATGATGGGGCCGGATACACCGACATCGTAAACCCGATGACGAAACAGGTGAGGACTGCACCTATGCGCTACCCCCGCGACGACCCCGGACACGAACGGATCGCGACCGTCGACATCGAGACGACGGCGACCGATCCGACCGCAGGCGAACTCGTCTCCGTCGGCGTCGGCGTTCACGACTGCGCCGATCCGCTGACGGAGGCGACCTACGAGACGTTTCACCGCGGCGGGGTGGACGAGGCCGCCCTCGTCGAGCGGGCGATGACGTGTCTCGCGGACACCGACGCCGACCGTCTCGTGACGTACAACGGCGTCGAGTTCGACCTGCCGTTCGTCACGGACCGGCTCGACCGGCTCGGCGCGGGGATGGACTTGCCGGCGATCACCGAACCGCCGGCACACCTCGACCTCTTTCTGGATCGGAAACAGCGGGCCGACGAGGAGGGAGTGTCGTGGCCGCGACTCGAAGCCTGTCTGGAGGCCTACGGTCACGAACCGGCGACGACCGTCTGGCGGGGCGAACCGCTCACGAACACGCGGTTCGGCGAGGAACTCGGGCCGGCGTACCTCCGGACGCTCGGCACCGAGACGGGTGGGCGGTTCCGGGCGCAGTTGGCCGAAATCGTCGATCACTATCTGACCGGGGATCTGGAGGCGACGCTCGCGCTGTTCTACGCGGACATCGGGAACACGGTCGAGGGGCGGTATCTCGGCACCGAGACGCGGTTCGACTAGAGGTCGTCGATCACGGCGTCGGCCGCTTCCCGCCCGCTCCGCATCGCCCCCTGAATCGACGACCACGCGGTGTAGTCGCCGGCGAGGTAGACGGGACCGGCAGGGTCGCGCGTGTCGGGCAGGTCGTCGTGAATCCCGGGGGGCTGAGCGAACTGCGCGAACTCGATCCGGTCGGTGTGGACGTGGTCGAGGCCGCCGAACAGGCGTTCGGGGTACCACGATTCGAGGGCGTCACGGGTGGCGTCGACGAGGTCGGCGTCGTCGGCGTCGAGCGCGTCGCTTCCTAAAAACGTCGCCGCGAGGAGGTGGTGGTCGTCGGGGGCGTACGAGGGCGCGACGGCGGAGAGCGGCGCGATGGCGTTGGGGCGATCGCCGGCCGCGTTGAGGTGGATCTTCCGCCCGTCGTCGAGGGGTGCGTCGCCGGGGAGGGAGCAGTAACAGGCCACGGAGGAGCGGGCAGTCGTCGGAATGGCCGCCACGCCGGTCAGGCGGCGGGCAGTCCGCGGATCGGCGGCGACGACGACGGCGTCGGTTTCGACCGTCAGCGTCTCCGTCTCGACGGTCGCCCGGTCGTCGTCGGCCGTCACCGAGGCGACGGGTTCCGCGCAGTGGATCGTCGCCCCCGCGTCGCGGGCGCGGTCGGCCAGTTGGTCGGGGACCGCGCCCATGCCATCGGCCGGAAGGGCGACCCGCCCCTCGCTCATCGCCTTGAACGTGTACTCGAAGACGCGCTTCGAGGTGGAGAGAGAGCGATCGAGGGTGATGCCGCCGTAGAAGGGGGCGACGAAGTTGTCGATGTAGCGGTGGGAGAAGCCCCAGTCGTGGAGGTAGTCGTCGATGGGGGCGTCAGCGCTGGCGAAGATATCCGCCTCGTCGCGGCTGCCGACGTGTTGGCGGAGGGCGAGCGTCCGGAGTTTGTCGGTCGTCGTCACCTCGTGGTTGAACAGCGTGTCGGTGAACGAGAACGGGTCGCGCAGCGGGTCGGAGAGCACCGACCGCTCGCCGGGGCGAGCGATGACAGCGCCGGGCGAGAAGGAGTGCAGGTCGAGGGCGTCGAGGTCGAGTTCGCGCCGCACGGCCGGGTAGGCGGTAAAGAGCACCTGAAAGCCACGGTCGAGCGTGTAGCCGTCCTCGTGGCGGGTTCGGACCCGGCCGCCCACCTCGTCGCGCCGTTCGAAGACGGTTACGTCCGCGCCCACGTCGGCGAGATGACGGGCGGCGACGAGGCCAGCCAGTCCCGCGCCGACGACGGCGACCGACGGTTGGTCGTCCATGCCGGGGAGAAGGGGAGGTGAGACAAAGAACCCACGGAGATTTCCCCCTCCGGTCGCAACCGCCGGCATGGACACCTCCGACGCGTTCGTCGGCCTCGACTGCACGGCGACCGGCGACCGGTACGCACCCGACCACGTGGGGCGGAGCGACGCCGACGCACCGCTCGATCCCGTCTACGACCTAGACGGCGTCGATGCCGACGATCTTCCGACCGCGCCCGATTCCATGTGGGAGTACGACGCCCTCCTGCCCGTTCCGGCCGACCGCGCCGTCTCGGCGGGCGAGGGTGCGACGCCGTTGCTCGACGCCCCCGACCTCGCGGCGGAGATGGGTGTCGGGCACGTCCACCTCAAAGACGAGGGACGCAACCCGACGGGGAGCATCCTCGACCGGGGACTGTCGGTCGCGGTGACGATGGCGCGGGCACACGGCGCCGAGTTGCTGGCGCTCGCGGCGCCGGGCGACGCCGGGCAGGCCGCGGCCGCCTACGCTGGCCGGATCGACACCGATCTGTACGCCTACCTCCCCTCCCGCGCGCCCTTCCCGAACAAGGCGATGGTGAACGTCCACGGCGCGGACATGCGGGTGATCGGCGGGCGGTACCCCGACGCGCTCGACGCGCTCGAATCCGACCTCCAGCGCGACTGGTACTCCCTGCAGGCGTTCACGACACCGTACCGCCACGACGCGTACCGGACGCTGGCGTACGAGGTGGCCGCCGAACGTGACTGGACCGCGCCGGATGCCGTCGTCCTCGCCGTCGGGACGGGTGAGACGCTCGTCGGGGTCGCGCGCGGGTTCCAAGATCTCGCGGCACTCGGCCTGACGGAACGGGTGCCGCGGTGTTACGCCGTCCAGCCCGAGGGGTGTGCGCCCATCGTCGAGGCGCACGACGCCGGTGCGGCGGACGTGGAGCCGGTCGAGTACCCCGACACCATCTGTGGCGAACTGGAACTCCCCGCGCCGACGGGTGGGGCGATGGCGCTCGACGCCCTGACCGAGACGGCTGGTGGGGCGATCACCGTCGCCGACGAGGATCTACTGGAGAGCGCCGTCGCGCTCACCCAGCGCCTCGGAACGGAAGTCGGGGCGACGGGTGGCGTGGCGGCCGCGGGTGCGTGGGCGCTCGCCGAGCGAGGCGACCTTGGGGCGGACGAGTCGGCCCTCGTCGTCAACGCCGACGCGGGCGTGAAGACGGCCGACGTGCTCCGGAGTCATCTGATGGGACAGGGAGTCTGAGCGGACGCGGACACGTCCACTGCGAACGGTTTCGGCACAACAGGTTTATAGATTAGACGCATCAAATTCAGATAGATAGATGCTGAGCGACGCGATGGAAGACTACCTGAAGGCTATCTACTGGCTCCAGTCGGAGGATGGCGCGCCGGTGTCTACTTCCGCTATCGCCGACGAGGTTGGCAAGACGGCCCCGACGGTGACGAGCATGGTGCAGAAACTCGCCGATCAGGGCCTGCTGGAGCGCGAGAAGTACAAGGGGGTCGAACTCACGCCGGAAGGGGAGACTGTGGCGCTGGAGGTGCTCCGCCATCACCGCCTGTTGGAGGCGTATCTGGCCGAACATCTCGACTACTCGTGGACGGACGTACACGAGGAGGCGGACGCTCTCGAACACCACATCTCCGAGGAGTTCGAGCGACGGGTGGCGGACGCGCTCGGCGACCCGGAGGTCGATCCGCACGGCGATCCGATCCCCGGGGCCGACCTCCGGCCGCTGGAGAGCGACGAGACGACGCCGTTGAGCGAGCACGAGGCCGGCGAAACGGTCGTCGTCAGCCGGGTCCGTGACCGCGACGAGGAGGAACTCGCCTACCTCGACGACGCGGGCGTGCGACCGGGGACGGAACTCGACATCGTCGACGTAGCACCGTTCGGCATGGTGACGGTACGGATCGGGGAGTCCGAACAGAGCCTCCCCGAGTCGGTGGCGCGGACGATCAGGGTTCACCCCGTGGATGCGGAGGTGAGCGACGCGTGACCGGGTGGCTCGAAATCCTCACCGTCGCCTTCGTGGCCCAACTCGTCGTCCTGCCCGGCGAGAAGGTGCAGTTCATCATCGCGGGGCTGTCGACTCGCTACAACCCGTGGGTGGTGGTGAGCGCCGCAGGCACCGCCTTCGCGGGGTGGACGGCGCTGGAAATCCTCTTCGGAGAGGCGCTCCAGCGTGCGCTCCCGCCGGTCGTCCTCGACGCATTCACCGCCGCCCTCTTTTTCGTGTTCGCCATCCTGCTCTACCGCTCGGCGCCGGCGAGTGGCGAGGCGAAACGAGTCGATCCGGCGGCGACGGACGGCGGCGTCACCGCGCTCGGCAACGACTTCCAGCCGCGGGTGTTCGGCCGAGAGGTGCCCGACGCCCTCGGCGGCTTCGTCCCCATCTTCGCGATGATGGCGGCCGGCGAGTTCGGTGACAAGACACAGCTGGTGACCATCGGTCTCGCCGCACAGTACGGCGCCCACCCCGCCATCTGGGCCGGCGAGATGCTCGCGATCATCCCCGTGAGCCTCGCGAACGCCTTCTTCTTCCACAAGTTCTCCCACCGTCTCGACCTGCGGAAGGCGCACTTCTTCTCCGCTGGCTTGTTCGCCTTCTTCGCGGCAGACACCGTCCTGAGCATCGTCACCGGCTTCTCCGTCTGGGAGACCATCGTCGAGGTGGCGTCGACGGCCGTGCTAACGCTGTTCTGACGCGGAAAGCGGTACGTTATTTTTGGTCGACGGCGAGTGATCAGCCGTGCCGAACCCCCTTCCGTCGCTCCTGGCGGGCGTCGTCTTCGGCCTCGCACTCGCCGCTCCGCCGGGACCGATGAACGCCGTCATCGCCGAGGAGTCCGTCACCAACGGCTGGCTCGCAGGTGCTCGAACCGGACTGGGTGCGATGACCGCCGACGCCGTCTTCTTCGTCGGCGCGCTGCTCGGCGTCGTCACCTTCGTCGAACGGTTTCCAACACTTCGCGCGGCGATGGTGGGCGTCGGCGGCGTCCTGATGCTCTACTTCGCCTACGGGGCCGCGATGGACGCCGTGGGTGACGTGGACGCCGTCCCCACCTCGACCGACAGCGCGGCGGCGCGGGCAGCCACCGGCTTCCGCAAGGCGTTCGTCCTCGCGCTCACCAACCCCTACCAGATCCTCTTTTGGTTGACTATCGGCGTCGGCCTGCTCGAACCCGGGCAACTCGACGTGCTCTCGTACACGCCGTACGTCGGCGCCGACCTCGCCGGCCTGCTGGTGGTGCGGACCGGAAGCCCGGCGCTCATCGCCGGCTTCTTCCTCGGCATCACGCTGTGGATCACCGGCTTCCCGGCGGCGCTCCGCGCGGCCCAGCGACGCGTCGCCAGATTCGCGCCCGTCGTCGCCGGCGCGAGTGCGCTCGTCCTCGGCGGGTTCGGCGTCGTCTTCCTCGTCGACGCCGTGCGGACGCTGGCGTGAGCCGGTTCAGGCGGCTTAATCGGAGTTAAATCGGGGTCATCGGCGTTGACCGTCGAGGTGGTTTATGCGGTGTCCATCACACGGACCGACCGCGATGGCACTCTCGAAACCCCTGATCGCAGTCCTGGCCGTATTGCTCGTCGCCGGAGGCGGCGTCGCCGCGACCGGCGTCGCACAGACCGACGCGAGCGCATCTACGTCGACAGGCACCGTCTCGGCGCTGGAGATGGACGCGACGCTCGGCAACGAGACGGTCACGGTGACCGTCGCGGACGACGGGACACCCGTCGAGAACGCATCGATCACCGTCGAAGGCGAGGACGAAGTCACCGTCACGACCGACGCGAACGGCACGGCGACGGTCGACCGGTCGGCGCTGACCGAGGACGGTGAATCACTCGACGAACTCGAAGTCGAGTACGAATCCGACCACGCCGAAGGCAAACTGGAGTTCGTCGTTCGGGACGATTCGCTCACGCTCGTCGAGGAGAAGTACGAGTACGACGTGGAGTCGGCGGACGGAGACGACGAGTCCGGTGAACACGAGGAGCGCGAAGGCGACGCTGATGACGAAGACGACGAGCGCGAAGGCGACGCTGACGACGAAGACGACGAGTAATGGGAAGCGACCACACCGATAGAGACGGCCGCCATCGAATGACGCGGCCCAGTCGCCCGACGCCCTGCCAAGCGTTTTGCCCTCCCGTCCCCGACCACCTCCCATGCAACCTGATCTCTCCGCCCTCGCTACCACGCTCGGCGCCGACCATGACGGCTACCTGCTCGACGCCGACGGGACCGACTCGACCCAGCGCTACCTCTCGGGGTTCGGCGCCCCGGACCCCTTCGTCACCTGCTACACGCCGGATGGCGTTCATCTCCTCGTCTCTGGGCTCGAGTACGGTCGCGCGAAGAAGGAGGCGCGTGCGGCCACCGTCTCCCGTCTCTCGGCGTACGACTACCGCGACCGGGTGGGGGAACTCGGCCGGGAGACCGGTCGCGGAGTCGTCGTCGCCGACTTCCTCGCCGACCACGGCGTCGAGTCGGTGCTGGTCCCCGGCCGGTTCCCCCTCGGCACCGCGGACGGCCTCCGCGAGGCCGGTGTGACCGTCGAGGTGGACGAGGCGGACGCCGTCGCCGAGATTCGGGCGGTCAAGACGCCGGAGGAGATCGATCACGTCCGCCGCGCCCAGCGGGCGAACGAGCGGGCGATGGCGGCCGCGGAGTCGCTTCTCGAATCCGCGACCGTCGTCGAGGGCGTCCTCCACCACGATGGCGACGCGCTGACCAGCGAGGCGGTCCGACGGGAGATCGAACTGACGCTCTTGGAGGAGGGGTGTGCGCTCGACGAGACCATCGTCGCCTGTGGCGCCGACGCCGCCGATCCGCACGACCGGGGATCGGGGCCGCTCCGCGCGGACGAACCCATCGTGATCGATATCTTCCCGCGCGACACGGAGACGCGGTATCACGCCGACATGACGCGGACGTTCCTGAAAGGTGAGCCGAGCGCGACCCTGCGGGAGTGGTTCGACCTGACCGACGAGGCACGGCGGGCGGCGCTCGACGCGGTGGAACCCGGCGTCACCGGCGCCACGGTCCACGACGCCGTCTGCGACGTGTACGAGGACGCGGGCCTGCCGACGCTCCGTTCCGATCCCGACGCGGAGACGGGGTTCATCCACAGCACCGGCCACGGCGTCGGCCTCGACGTGCACGAACTCCCACGGATCGCTCCGGACGGCGCGGAACTCGAACCGAGGAACGTGATCACCATCGAACCGGGGCTCTACGATCCCGACGTGGGCGGGGTGCGCATCGAGGATCTCGTCGTCGTCACCGAGGACGGCTACGAGAACCTGACGGAGTATCCGGTCGAACTCGTCGTCTAGACCGGTACCACGGTCGTAGCTCTCGAACGCGACAGTAGCAACGAACCTACAAGTCTCGACGGGCACGTAGAAGTATGGCCCAGCCAGATCGCGGAGAGGCAGTCATCGTCTACGACGACCCCGACGAGGGCACCGTCGAGCGGACGGTCGACAACGCGCGGGTCGCCTACTTCCAGGACCACTGGCTCGTCAAACTCGACGAAGACGAGACCGGCAACGACATCGTCCGCCGCATCCCCCTCCAGCGGGTTCACTACGTGGAGCGCTCCGTCGAGGAGTTCGAGGACGAGGTCAAGACGCTCCGTAATCAGGTCGAGTCGTTCGCCAAGAACGTCCAGTCGACGCTCCTGGGCGGGGACGACGAGACGGATCGGGACGAACCACACCGCATCGATGTCGAGAGCGGGTCGGACGACGACAGCTAGAGCGCGTCGGCGGGCGGTTCCTGTCACGGCCCTCGGCGTACAGCAGAGCCGGTAAATCGGAAGGCACTTTTTCCGTGTCGGCCCACGGCCGGTGTGAACTGGCAGTATCGCCATACGGTCCTCGGGCTCTGTACGCTCGCGTTCGCGTCGACGATGCTCGCCCGACTGGTGATCAGTCCGGTCGTCCCCGACGTGACCGACGGGTTCGGCGTCTCCACCGGCGCCGTCGGCCTCGCGCTCTCGGGGATGTGGGCCGCCTACGCCCTCACGCAGTTCCCCTCCGGCATCCTCGGTGACCGCTTCGGCGAGCGACGGGTGATCCTCGCCGCGGTGGGGATCACCGGCTGTGCGAGCCTCCTGCTCTCCCTCTCGCCGAACTTCGTCGCCTTCGCGATCCTGACCGTCGCGCTCGGCGCCGGCGCCGGTCTCCACTACAGCGTCGCCACCACCCTCCTCACGAAGGAGTTCGACGACATCGGGCGCGCCATCGGCCTCCACGTCGCTGGCGGGCCGCTGGCGGGGCTGATCGCCCCCGTCGTCGCCACCGCGGTGGCGGCGCGCTACGACTGGCGGGCGGCCATCGCCGTCGGCGCCGCCGTCGCCGTCCCCGTCTTCGTCGCGTTCGGGTGGCGGATCGAGCCGACGCCGCCGGAACGCCCGGACGAGTCGATGCGCGACCGGATGGCGATCCGTCCGCTCGTCGCGCTCCTCTCTCGACCTCCGATCACGTTCACCACCGCCGTCGCCGTCCTCGGCGCCTTCTGCTGGCAGGCGACCGCCTCCTTCCTCCCCACCTTCCTCGTCTCCTTTCGCGGCCTCCCCGAGACGAGCGCCGGTCTCCTGTTCTCCGCCTACTTCGTCGTCAACGGCCTCGTCCAGCCGACGACCGGGTGGGTGTCGGACCGGATCGGTCGCGACGGCGCCGCGATAGCGACGATGGCGCTCGGCGTCGTCGGCTACACCCTCCTCGTCGCCGGGCCGGAACTCGCGCTCCTGCCCGCCGTCGTCTGCGTCGGTGCCGCGATGACGTGGGGTGCGCCCCTCCAGTCGCGCTTTTTCGACAAGTTCGAGGCGGACGAACGCGGCGCCGCCTTCGGCCTCGTCCGCACCGCGTACATGGTGCTGGGCGCGACGGGCAGCGTCGTCGTCGGCGTCCTCTCCGACGTGGCGGGGTGGGAGGTGGCGTACGGCCTCCTCGTCGGCGTGACGGGGCTGGGACTGGCGCTCTTGCTCGGGAATCGCGTCTTCCGGCTGGGTCTCTAACCGTCGTCGGCCGGGGAGACTCCCGCACCACTAGCCCGCACCGAACCCCTTTTGAGCGGTGAGGGGAAAGCCACGCGCATGGATCTGCTGGTGGTCGGCGCGGGCGAGATGGGGCGGTGGATCGCCCGCACCGCCGACCGACCGGTCGCAGTCACCGACGTCGACCCCGCGGTGGCGGAGGCGGCCGCCGCCGGCCTCGACGACGTTCGCGCGGTGCCGGCGGACACGACCGAGACGTTCGACATCGTCTGCCTCGCGGTGCCGATTTCGGCGGTCGCCGACGCCGTCGAGCGCTACGCCCCGCACGCCGAACGAGCGATGTGTGACGTGAGCGGAGTGATGGAGGGTCCGGTCGAGGCGATGCGGGCGGCGCTCCCGGATCGGGAACGGCTGTCGATGCATCCCCTGTTCGCCGCGTCGAACGCCCCCGGCAACGTCGCCGTCGTGGCCGACGCACCCGGTCCGGCGACCGACGCCATCCGCGCGGACGTGGCAGCCGCGGGCAACCACCCCTTCGAGACGACCGTCGCGGAACACGATGCGGCCATGGAGACGGTGCAGGCGGGCGCCCACACGGCGATTCTCGCGTACGCGCTCGCGGCCGCTGACGTGCGCGACGAGTTCGCTACCCCCGTCTCGGCCGCGCTCGACGACCTCGTCGAGACGGTGACCGACGGGACGCCACGGGTGTATCGCGAGATTCAGGAGACGTTCGAGGGTGCCGACCGCGTCGCCGACGCCGCCCGACGCGTCGCCGACGCCGAGGGCGACGGGTTCGACGACCTCTATCGCGAAGCGGGGGAGCGATGATCGACCGCGAGGCCGTCCGCTCGAACGCGAAGTACCTGCGGCAGGTGCGCCCCATCGACCCCGACGAGATTTCCGAGTACGTCGAGGAGACGCCGCACCCGGCAGTCGTCCGGCGAGTGCTGCGAGAGGAGGCGTACGACCTCGGCCTCTACGAACGCGAGGATGGGTCGTTCGTCCCGGTCGACGAGGAGCCGGTGTCGGCGCCCGGGTGGGAGCCCCGCGAGTTCCCCGAGCGCTACACCCACGTGCTCGAAGACCTGCTGGTGGACCGCTACGGCGTCAACTGGCACCGCGACGAGTCGGGTGCCCACCTGCGCGAGGTGATCCGCCGGCTGAAGGAGGACTACTACTACCGGAATCCGGTCGAGTACGACGCCGAAGTGGCGCTGGGGTACGCCGTCTACCACCTCCCCGACTACTACGCGGCGGTGGGGTACGTCCTCGACGACCTGGTCGAGCGAGCGTGTCTGCCCCGTCGCCTCCGCGTCCTCGATATCGGCGCGGGCGTCGGCGGCCCCGCACTCGGTCTCCACGACTACCTCCCCGACGATGCGGTGGTCGACTACCACGCGGTCGAACCGAGCGCCGCCGCCGACGTGCTGGACGACCTGCTGGACGAGACCCGGCGGAACTTCCGGGCGACCATCCACCGCGAGCACGTCGAGGAGTTCGCGTTCGACGGCCCGTACGACCTCGTCGTCTGTGCGAACGTACTGAGCGAACTCGACGAGCCGACCGCTGTGGCTGGACAGGCGCTCGACGCCCTCGCGGAAGACGGGACGCTCCTCGCACTCGCACCTGCGGACCTCGAAACCAGCACGGGACTCCGGGAGGTAGAACGGGAACTCGTGAGCGACCGCGGCGCGACGGTGTACGCCCCGACGCTCCGCCTGTGGCCGGGGCTGGAGCCGGCGGATCACGGCTGGTCGTTCGACGAACGGCCGCGGATCGAGGCCCCGCACGTCCAGCGCCGCCTCGACGACGCCGGCGGCGAGCCCGGCACGTTCCGCAACGAGACGGTGAAGTTCTCCTACGCGCTCCTGCGGACCGACGGGATGCGTCGGGTGGACGTGCGCGGTGACCGGTCGCGACACGCCCGGATGGTCGACATGGAAGACCACGTCACCGACCGGATCGACCTGCTGGCGGTGAAGTTGAGCCGGAACCTCTCCGACGGCGGCAACCCGCTCTACAAGGTGGGCGACGGGAGCGAGCAACTGGAGCACTACGCGGTGTTGACCCGGGAGTCGGGGCTGAACCGCGCGCTCGGCGACGCCGACTACGGCGCCGTCCTGCAGTTCGAGAACGTCCTCGCGCTCTGGAACGACGACGAAGGGGCGTACAACCTCGTCGTCGACGACGAGGCGGTCGTGGATATGGTGGGCTAATACGGACTGTTGTAACTGTTTACCGGCGGCGACCGGACACGACCGTCCGTACGAAGCGGTGCGCCTTTCTCGTCGGCCTCCCGAGGGTTGGGCATGGACGAGCCACACGTCCTCCTGACGAACGACGACGGGATCGACTCCGTCGGTTTCCGGGCCCTCTACGACGCGCTCTCCGAGTTCACCGAGGTAACTGCGGTCGCGCCGAACGGCGACAAGAGCGCCGTCGGGCGGGCGATGTCGCGGGAGGTCCAGGTCGAGACCCACGAGCTCGGCTACGCGATTCACGGGACGCCCGCGGACTGCACCGTCGTCGGCCTGGAGGCGCTCTGTCCCGACGTGGACATGGTGATCGCGGGCTGTAACCGCGGGGCGAATCTGGGGGCGTACGTCCTCGGGCGCTCGGGCACGGTCAGCGCCGCCGTCGAGGCGGCCTTCTTCGACGTGCCCGCCATCGCCGTCTCGCTGTACGTCCCCGGCGGCGACGGCGAGTGGCAACACGCCGCCGACCGGACCGAGGACTACCGCAACGCCACCGAGGCGACGGCGTACCTCGTCGATCACGCCCTCGGCGCCGGCGTGTTCGATCAGGCCGAGTATCTGAACGTCAACGCCCCCATCTGGAGCGAGGGCGACGACCTCGCACCGCTGGAGATCACCGAACCCTCGACGCTGTACGACATGCGCGCCGAGCGTCAGGGCGAGCGGATCAGCCTCACCGACAACGTCTGGGCGCGGATGCGTGACGGGGACCTCCCCGACCCGGAGGGAACCGACCGTCGGGCAATCGTGGAGGGCCGAGTCAGTGTCTCGCCGCTCACGGCTCCGCACAGCTCCCAGCACCACGAAGCGCTCGACGCCCTCGCGGAGGCGTACCAGGACTGACGGCCGTACCCCACTATTAATAGTTACGGAAACACCAACCACTATGGCGACCGGCGCGGTAGTAGGTCAGTCATGCACCGGACGGTCGTCGAGTTGTTACGGGGCAACGAGACACACACGCGCGCGTACGATTCCCACTTCGACGACGTACAGGAGAGTCAGCACCCGGACGTGGTCACCGTCTGTTGTTCCGACTCGCGGGTGTTACAGGACCTGATGTGGGGCAACGACGAACCGGGGAACATCTTCACGTGTGGGAACATCGGCAACCGGGTCGTCCAGACGACCGAGGCGGGCGAAGTCGTCTCGGGTGACGTACTCTATCCGCTCGCGTATCTCGACACCGAGGTCGCCCTCGTCGTGGGGCACACGGGCTGTGGCGCCGTCACGGCGGCGTACGACGACCTGACCGACGGCATCGACGCGCCGCCGGGCGTCCGTCACTGTCTCGACTTGCTGACGCCGCACCTCGACTCGGGACTCGACTCGCTCCCCTCGGATCTGGATCGACCGGCGACGATCAACCGCCTCGTCGAGTACAACGTCGACTGGCAGGTGGCGTTCCTCCGCGAGAGCGACGAGGTACCAGACTCGGTCGATATCGTCGGCTGTGTGTACGACTTTCAGGACGCCTACCCCGGCCAGCGGGGCGAAATCCACGTCGTCAACGTCGACGGCGAGCGGGCCGCCGAAACGCTCCGGAAGCAACATCCGGAGATCGAGGGGCGGATCGACCGGCTCTGGGAGTACTGATCGTGATCAGAGGAGCCCCGTGACGAAGCCGAGGCCCATGACGACGAGGACGGCAGCCGAGAACGCGGGTAGATACGGCGTGAACTGCTCGACTCGCTCCTCGTAGTGCTGGTACCCCGCAATCAACAGCATCGTCAGCCCGACGATACCGACGACGACGGTGATGGCGTACGCACTCATCAGTTCGAGACAGTAGTTCGATCCCGCACAGAGCGCGATAATCTCGAACTCTTCCTCGTGTGCGAAGCCGAGCAGGAACGCGAACCACGCGATGCCGAGGAGGCCACGGTCGGCAGCCTCGTCGAGGTCGGCGTGCGAATGGGAATGTCCGCCGACGAACGGGACGAACCCCTTCAATCGGGAGAACAGCCCATCGTCGTCGTGATCGTGGGAATGCTCGTCGTGGTCGTGTGAGTGATCGTGAGAATGGTCGTGGTCGTGTGAGTGATCACTGTCGCCGTGGCTGTGGGTGCTGTGGTCGTGAGTTCCGTGAGAGTGCCCGTGACTGTACTCACGAATCCCGAGCGCGATGAGCAAGACACCGGCAACGAGGCTCACGGGGCCGCCGATCTGGATGCCACCGCTCACCGTAATCGGCTCGTTGACCTGCGTGAGGCTGAAGTAGTTTTTCGCGTAGAAGAACGCCCCCACCATCGCGATACTGCTGACGAGATGGCCGACGCCGAGGATGAAACTCGCTGCGAACCCGTACAGCCACTTGTTCGTCTGGTCGAGTGCGTACGAGGCAGCGACCGGCCAGCCGTGACCCGGCTCGACGCCGTGGACCGCACCGAGCGCGACCGCCCCGAGAAGCAGGCCGAGTGCGTCGCCGTGTAACATCTCCCTGTGAGAGCGTCCGCGAACGACGCCAATAACGGTTGTTAATACCGAAACGGGGGAATCGTCATACGGTGGGACTCTTGTAGCCGACCGACGAGTCGGTGACTATGCGGACGAGTTTCAACATCCCCGACGACCTCGTCGACGAGTTCGACCGCGTGTGGCACGAACAGGGACTCGAAAACCGGTCGCGGGCGGTCAGAGAAGCGATGCAGGAGTACATCGAGTCTCACTCGCGTCTCGAAGCCACGAGCGGCGAAGTGGTCGCACTCGTCGCGTTCGACTACCGCCACCACGAGGTCATCGCGGAACTGCACTCGGTGCAGCACGCGTATCAGGACGTGATCCTCAACACGAGCCACACCCATCAGGGAGAGTGGTGTCTCGAATCGCTGTTCTGTCGCGGGGCGGCGGCGCGAATCCGCGAACTGACCTACCAGCTTCGTGATTTCGACGGCGTGCGGCGTGTGAAAGTGATGGTGATTCGGGATAGCGTCGAATCGACTGACGAGGAGTGAGGCGAACGGGAGTTCGTCGAGAAGCGAGCTGCGCCGAGTTCGTGACCACTGACTCTCCTGCTGCGCCACCTCGTTCAACGCGACAACATCTCGTATCGGGTTAACCGTTATCGCGTTGCCGTCGAAGCGTAGACTTCGCCCGCGCAACGTAGGAATTCGACGACCAACTGCGAGCATCACTCATCTCGGTCAGGAACGCCTCGGCAGCGTCAGGCGAGATTGCGTCGTTGCGAACCAGCGCAGTGAGGAGGCTGGGTGTCGTGACGAGTCGGACCTCGGCCAGCGAGGCGTGGACGAGCGCGAGTCGATTGAACTCGTCACAGAGTAGTTGCACGGCGGCTACCTCGTTCGCCAGCGTGACCGCCGCGTTCTCGCCGTCGTCCAGCGGGAACGTCTCGTCCAGTTCGACGGAACGTACCTCGAACGCGGAGCGACGGTCGAGAACTGCTTGCGCCGCTTCACCCGAGGCATCGTCGTAGGACGCCGTCTCGGTGAGTTCGGTGACGACCTGTTCTGGGACGACCACGGTGTGCGAATCGAGGAGGAGGTCGAGTGGGTTCAGTGAGTTGTCTACTACGGTTCCGAGGCTCACGAGGGCCGACGTGTCGGCGACGAGCAGCACCATCTACGAGTCGCCCAGTTCCTCCGCGACTTCGTCCACGAACTCGTCGGTCAGTTGCTCTTTCAGGAGGCGGAAGTTGGCGGCCTCCTCGTGACCGACGAGGTCCTTCAGCTCCTCGAACGAGATGTCGTCGTCGTAGAAGGCGTCCGCAATCTCCTGTTTCACCTCGTCGGAGTGCGCGGCGTCTCGCAGGTACTCCCGAAGCGCGGAGATGAGGATGTCCGTCCGGTCCGTCTCGAACACCGCCGCGAGCGCGTCGGCCCGGTCCACCAATCCTCTCGGTGCGCGGAACTGGACGCGCTTCTTCTCGGAGCCGGAACTCATGTGTGTACAATGTGAGTGCAGGTGCAAAACGCTTGTTCTCTCGTCACTCCCCATCCGTCGGAGCTACCGAGGCCGGATATGGGTTTTTGACCGAACCAGAATCGAAGAACAGCAATCAGAAGAATATTTTGAGGACTAAACAGGCCTCATACGACTTGTATTGCTGGATTTCGAGCTACCGACTCTCTCGTTGCTCCACCCTGTTCACGTAGCGGAAATCCATCATACTTCGAGGCGAAACAATCGTTGTGGGTAATAGTGGGCAAGAGTTATCCCACAGTGGGTCATAGTGGGTAACGTGATGAAAGTCGACGCCCACGACCTGCGAACGAACGAGACGGACGACCGAGGTCGCATCTATCTCGGAACGGAGTACGCAAACAAACGCGTCACGGTAGCCGTCGTGGAGGTCGAATCCAACCATCCCGACGAGGAAGAACTGGCTGCCGCGTACCGCGAGGCCTCCGAAAGTGCGGAAACGCTGGCCGAGGACTGGGACGAGGCGTCGGGCGAAGCGTGGGCTGGGCTGGATGAATGAGCGAGGGAGTGGAGATTCGACGTGGTGATGTAGTCATAGTCCGACTCGATCCTGCCGAGGGACACGAGATGAAGAAGACTCGACCAGCGGTGGTCGTCCAGAACGACGTTGGAAACCGAAATTCCAGTACGACCATCGTCGCGCCCACAACTGGGACGCACCGTGGCTACCCCTTCGAGGTACTCGTCGAAGCAGACGACTCTCCGTTCGAGAAGGACTCCTCTATCCGTCTCGACCAAATTCGTGTCGTATCCGTCGAAAAGCGGATTCACTCAGTCGCCGGAAGTCTCGGTGGGGAGACCATGAACGAGGTGGACGACGCATTGAAACTGAGCCTCGGACTCGATTAAGCATCGGTCGAACAGGACTGGCGTGGGATTTTAGCGAGTGTCCGTTCGCTTTCGGGAGGCCATCAACGGTCGATACAATATCTCAGCCCGGACATCCGTAGAAGACACACCCGAACGTGAAATACAACGGAACTGACCCCGAGACGAGCAGGAGACCAACTGTACCGAGCGCTTTCGATGTCGTACGCGAGAAACGACTGAACGGATACACAACCGCTGCGAACAACGTGGCCAAAACACCGATGACAGCGAGGGCGAATACTCCAATCATGCCGACCCCGGAAACTGACCGGGAAGCAACGCGAATTCGACGATATTGACGACTAAAACGGCTCCAACTGGAGCACTTCCAGCTCTGAGAGGTTTGGCGAGTCGGCGCATACTCTTCATAAATCCTCCCGACGACGGTCGTCAGCTTTCTGTTCGTGAGAAACGTGATTTCTCTGGTCGTTTCCCTTCGATACGACGGACGCACTTCGGCTGAATCGGGTGCCAGAACTGTTCGGTAGACGATACGGAGCCGGCTACCGACTCTCGCGCTGTTCGACCTTGTTCAAAAGGACGAAATCCACCATACACACTACTGAGATGCTTCGATGGAAACCATCACTCACACGTTAGTGGTAAGATTCTTTGTCCGTGGAACTGTAGCCCTATCTATGTCAACAGAGACGGATGCGCAGGGACGGCTGTACATCCCGAAAGAGGTGCGCGAGAAATATGGCCAGAAGTATCATATAGTCATGTACGAGGATAGAATCGAGCTAATTCCGGTCGCGGACGACCCACTCGCCGCTGTCCGCGAGGCGGCAGGCGAGCTTCACGATGCATCAGTCGAGAAAATTCGAGAGGATATCGAGGCAGAGGCGAAAGACGAGGCTGAGGAAGCCGGCAGCGACAGATGACGGAGTACGTCGAGACCGATTTCTTGCTCGCACTCGCCAAAGATACTGATTGGTTACAGGGCTCCGCAGAGGACGCCATTGTCGAATACGACATCGAAACGTCACCGTTCTCATATCTCGAACTCCTCCTGGCCCGGGAACGCTACGAGTTCGACTACGTTCCGCTGGTGGCGAACCTGCTCGAACTCGTCCCTGTGCGGAACGAGGAAGAGAAACAGGTAGTTCTGAAAGCCGTCAACTACTACGACGAGGGGATGACGCCATTCGACGCGTTCCACGCAGCGACTGCGGAAACGCGAGGGATGGACGTACTCTCTTCCGAGAAAGACTACGAAGACGTCGAGGTAGAACGAGTCCCACTCGAACCGACCGACGAGGAATGACTTCAGTCGGAGTGGAGAGTACTAGTTGACGAACCGTGATGGCCGTCGTGACCACGTGTGCAACAGACTTGGTCGGATCTTCCGCCTGCTCGTCGAATTCAAATTCGAAAGGTGGCATCGAATACTGACACCACATTCCCCTAATACGCGGATAGAAGTCCTCTAACGCCCGTTCGTCCCCTAGCGACTCTCCCGCTGCTCGACCTTGTTCAACTCGATGAGCAAGCGGAAAATCGCCTTCACCAGATTCGCGTCCACGTCGAACGTCTCGGCGTTCTGCCCTGCGCGCTCCATCACGCGAGCCTCCTGTGACTCGTCGGTGGTCGGCAGGTCGCGCTCCGCTTTCACCTGTGCGACGGTGCCCGCGACGTAGGTGCGGCGAGCGATGAGTTCGACGAGTTCGCGGTCGATCTCCTCGATCTCCTCGCGGAGTTCGTCCAGTGACATCTCGTCGGTCGCGTCACTCTCGCTCATTCGATCACCCGTGCGCCGTCCGTTCGTGTCGTCGTTAGCCATGTGTCTCCCTCCCGTTGACTCCAGTGGTCGCGTACGCGTTCCAGTCCGTCCCGGTCGCCGACGGCGACGACGCTCGGGCCGGTGCCCGAGAGCGACACGCCGTCGACGTGGGGCATCGCCTCGACCGCGGGGTCGGTCGGGAACCCGAGTGCGGCCGAGAACGCCAGTCCGTTGACCGTCATCGCCTCGCCGTAGCGGCCGTCGAGCGCCAGATCGGTGACGAGGTCGGCCATCGGCGCCACCCGTTCACACCGCGAAACGTCGGCGTCGGCGCTGAACGCCCGCGTCGCGGGCGTCCAGACCAGCACGTCCCAGTCGACCGTCTCGCGGGCGAGGAGTTCGTCCTCGGTGTTGTCGGTGACGGTGACGCCGCCGAGCATACTCGCGCTCGCGTCGTCGAACGCGCCGGTGACGGTGACGCCGGCGTCGCGGGCCGCCTGCACGCCGATGCGACAGGCCTCCTCGCGGTCCACGTCGTCCACGTCCAGCGCCGACAGCGTCGCGAGCACCGTCGCGTTCGCGGCGGCGCTCGAACTCTTCAGCCCCGCGGCCATCGGTACGTCGCTCTCGGTGTGGACGTGTCCGCCCTCCCCGTCGCCGAACCGCTCGACGACGCGTTCGACACACCGACGGATCAGGCGGGTGTCGCCGTCGGGCGCGCCCGCAATCTCGCCGCTAACCGCCCCGGTGTCGTCGAGTTCGACCCGGGCAGTCGTCTCCGCGTCGATGGCGAAGGCGGATCCCATCCCCGTCGCGAGGGCGTTCAGGACCGTGCCCGCGCCGAGTGCGACGGCCTCGCCGTGCATATCGAACCCCGCGCGGAGCGGACAGTTATGTGTGCCGGTTACCGGACGAACCGCGACCCGAGGGCGCCAGCGACGCCGCCGGTGACCGTCGTGGCGACGCCGGAGAGGAGGAGTGGTCCGACAGCTGCCCGGAGTGCGTAGACCTGTCCGGTGCCGGGGCCGGACAGGGTCGAGAGGCCGAGGAGGCCCAGCCCCGCCATGGCGAAGAAACCGACGAGCGCGCCGCCGGCGGCGACGCCGGCCGCCGCGCTCGGGTCGGCGAACCGAGAGCCGGAGAGCAGGCCAAGCACCGCGGCGAGGACCGGTCCGGCGAAAAACAGCGTCACCGTGGTCTGGAAGACGGAGAGCGCGAGGAAGACGGGGCCGAACGTCGTCGGCTGTGCTCCGGTGGCGGCGGTGACGAACTGGGTGCGCGCCCAGTCACCGGCGACGAAGCCGACGACGCCGAGGGCGGCGCCGACGAGGGCGAAGACGGCGACGATCAGGCCGGCCTGTCGGCGCACCGAGGGGAGGGCACTGCGCCCGGACACGCTACGGTCTCCACAGCCACAGGCGGTCGAGCGGGTCGGTCCAGTCGACGCGCTCCTCCCACGCGACTTCGGAGGGCGCGGCGACGACGACGTACGGCCCGGCCTGGATCAGGTAGGCGTACGACACGTCGCCGTCGGCGTGGTAGTACACCTGATGCCACTCGTCTCGACCGAACGAGTAGGTCCCCTCCCGACTGACCGAGGTGTCGAACAGCGTCTCGGCGGCGTCGGTCGCGGCCTGTACGCCGTCGTAGTGCTGGACGAACAGGGACGTGTGCGGGTAGTCGAGGGGATTCAGGTCGGTGGGCTGCTCGTCCGCCTCCGGAACGGCGTAGCTCACGACGTACGCGAAGCCGTTCCGACCGGTCGACTCGCCGACGGCGTCGAAGTGGAGTCGCTGCCGTGCGAGGAGTTCTTGGCCCTCGTTTATGTCGTCGCCGGGGGCGTCGCCGAACGGCTCACGCTCGATATATCGCGGCCCGGCGTACGCGTAGCCCGCGTAGCCCGTCGAGTGGTAGCACTCGAAGAGACCGGGGGCGGCCTCGTCGTCGTCATCGTCGTCACTGTCGTCCGAATCCGCGGTCCCGTCGTGGAGGTTGCGATAGAGCGTGGCGTCGACCTGGCGGTCGGAGAGCACCCGCCTGACGAACAGGTCGCTCCGGATGCCCGCGAGGTAGTCGTGGAGGCGTTCGAGTTCCTCGTCGACGCGGTCCAGATCCCCCCGGTTGGCGAAGCGTCGGGTCGTCGCGAGGTGGTGGTCGATCTGCTCGCGCATCTGCTCGGGGATACCGAAGTGACCGCCGAGTTCCGCTTCGGCCGTCCTGACGGCCCGATCGGTCGCCCCGCGAACCAGTCCGAGACTGTTGGCGTCGAACTCGGCCGCGTCGCGGACGCGCGTGACCGCGGCCATCGCGTTGCCGAGGACGCGCTGGTGCGTGTCGATAGCGTCGTCGTACGACGTGGCGAACCACTCGATTTCGCCGTACACCCGCCCGACCTCGGTCGCCAGTTGCCGGTTGGGTACCGACGGCTCGGTCTGTTGCACCTCCTCCTCGTCGACGGCGGCCGGCTCCGACTCCGCTTCGGCCATAGCGGCGTCGGCAGGCGTCTCCGTCGGCGGTGGCGTCCGCGTCGCCGTCTCGGGGTAGGAGACGTTCGAATCGCCGGACGACAGACAGCCGGTCAGACCGAGTACGGTCCCGGTCGCCAGCAGTGTCCGACGTGTCAAGTCCATGGGCGCGTCAAAGCGAGCGCCCGATAAATAAGGTCCGGCCTAAGAATCAGCGATGAGAGCGAGGGACGAAAGCGGGTCGACAGACTCAACGGGGGCCGCTCCCCATCGCGTCACATGGGCACGCCACTGGACTCCCGGGAACGCCAGGTCGAGGAAGTGCTGGATCGGCTGTACGAGGAGTATCCCGACGCGACCATCTCGCTCAACTACTCGAATCGGCTGGAACTGCTCGTCGCCGTCGTCCTCTCGGCGCAGTGTACCGACGAGCGCGTCAACGAGGTGACGGCCGACCTCTTCGAGAAGTACACGTCCGCCGAGGACTACGCCGACGCCGACGAGGCGGAACTCGCCGAGGACATCTACGGCATCACCTTCCACAACAACAAAGCGGGCTACCTGAAATCCATGGGCGAGACGCTCGTCGAGGAACACGGCGGCGAGGTGCCCGACACCATGTCGGCGCTCACCGACCTCTCGGGGGTCGGGCGCAAGACGGCGAACGTCGTCCTCCAGCACGGCCACGACGTGGTGGAAGGAATCGTCGTCGACACGCACGTCCAGCGACTTTCGCGGCGCCTCGGCCTCACGACCGAGGAGACGCCCGAGAAGATCGAAGACGACCTGATGGACGTGGTGCCCGAGGACGACTGGCAACAGCTCACCCACCTGCTCATCAGCCACGGGCGCGCGGTGTGTGACGCCCGGACCCCCGACTGTGACGCGTGCGTCCTCGAAGATATCTGTCCCTCGTCGAAACTGGATTCAGAGACGGATCTGGCGAGCGGCGAGGCGTGGGGTTAGGCCAGATGTAACTGGACGTACCGGACGACACCGATCAGGTACGCACCCAGCCAGAAGAGGACGTAGCCGAAGACGCCGATTCGGAGGCGGCCGCGCCACGCGCTCATGTTCTCGTGGAGGTCGTTCAGATCCACGTCCTGTCCCGGCTCACGGTAGAGGCTCGCGGCGTGTTTGGCCTGGAAGATGCGGACGATGCCCGTCAGCGCGAACGCGAGCATGGCGTAGGCCTGCAGGCCGAGGACGGCGTGGAGGACGGCGAGGCCGCCGAACTGGTCCATCAGGCGGGGCATCATCCACCCCACGACGGGAACCGTCGTCAGCACGAGACCGACGAG
Organism: Haloplanus aerogenes; assembly: GCF_003856835.1. Classification (NCBI taxonomy): domain Archaea; kingdom Methanobacteriati; phylum Methanobacteriota; class Halobacteria; order Halobacteriales; family Haloferacaceae; genus Haloplanus; species Haloplanus aerogenes. Next base: position 1,292,882 of record NZ_CP034145.1, on the reverse strand, counting down.
GATGTACTTCAGGTGTCGGACGAGAACGGCCCACGTCACGGTCTCGGTGTCGATGACGATCCACGCACCGTAGAGGTAGAAGGGGAAACTCACAGTCACCGAGATGCCCGCGAGCGTCGCCACCGTCGCCTCGCTCACCATCGACGGAAGTTAGGATGGCGGCGTTAAAACGAACCCGACTCAAGGGCGATACTATCGACGTACAGCCGACAGTATGAGGTCGGAAAGCGTATGCCGCTGTGGACCCAACGTCGGTCGATGGCTGATTCGTCACCGTCGTCGACCGACGGGACAGCCGACGCGACGGACACGGCCGCGGACGAGGCCGAGGCGGACGACGAGGAGCGGGGCTCCTCGGGCAACCGATCATCGGCCGACGCCGACGCCGATATCGACGCCCTCCGTCGTGACGTCGAGGAGAAGTACGACTTCGACGACTTCGGCCCGAGCGACATGGCCCAGATGAGCGTCGAGGAGTGGGAGGCGGCGTTCGATCCGGACACGTGGATCGTCGGCGCCGAACTGCTGGACCGGGTCGAACAGGATCTCAAGAGCCGCATCCAGCGCCGCGAGGTGTTCGCCGTCCTCGAACGGTTCGAAGAGGACGGCGAGGAGCGGCTAGTCGCCTACTCCGACGAGGGATACGCCATCGTCGCCCCCGACGGAAGCGTCGAGGGACAGGGAACCGTCCTGCGCGACGTGAAACCCACCGTCGCGCTGTGTTCGATGGACTCCTACGAGGTGCCCGACGCTCCCGACGAGGTGTCGCTGCCGTCGCCCGACGACGTACCCGAGGGAACGGGTCAACTGGGGAACAACCTCCTGCAACTCATCGCGGCCGCGCAGATTCTGGTCGGCCTCGGACTGCTCGGCGTCTGGCTATTCACCGACGCCATTCCGACGCCGGGGGGGTACGTCGACCTCGTGGCGCCCCTGACGGCGCTCGTGTTCGTCGGCATCGGCATCTTCCTCTTCGCCGTCGTCGCCAACGCTCGGCTCTCGGACCGGTTCCGGGCCGAGGAGTTCCGCGACCGGTTGCGAGCCGTGGGCATCGAGGACGGCGAGCGACCGGACTTCCTCCCGCCGCTGGACGAGTCGGCCGCGGATGCGTCGGAAACGGCCGATTCGAGCGACGACCGCGCGTGAGGCAGTCGACGGGGAGTCGGTGGGTTTAAGCGCGTTCCTTCCTGAGATTCGACCGTATGAAGAGGCGGGACTTCCTGAGAGTGGCCGGTGGGTCCGCCGCCGTCGGAACGGCTGCCGCCACGGCGACGCCGGCCGCCGCGCAGGCGTCGTTCGACGGGTGGATGAGCGACGTTGGCAACTACAGCGAAGTGGCCGACGCGACCGGACAGAGTGAAGTGACGATCACGGTCGGTGCCCAGGGCAACGGCGGGAACTTCGCGTTCGGCCCGCCGGCCGTCCAGGTCGATCCCGGGACGACCATCATCTGGGAGTGGAACGGCGAAGGCGGTCAACACAACGTCGTCGCCGAGGAAGGTGGCGAGTTCGAGAGCGAACTCACCGCCGAAGCCGGCTTCACGTTCGAACAGACCTTCGAGTCCGAAGGTGTGATCAAGTACTTCTGCCAGCCCCACCGCGCGCTCGGCATGAAAGGCGTCGTCGTCGTCGGCGCGATGCCCGACTCCGGCGGCGGCGGCGGTGGCGGTGGTGGCGAAGGCGGTGGTGGCGGCGAAGTCGACCTCCACACGCTCGGCGTGCCGATTCAGGCCCACTGGGTCGGTGCCGCGACGATCCTCGGCATCATCGTCTCGCTGATATTCAGCTTCTACGTGCTGAAATACGGCGAGTCACCACACACCGGAACTGGGAGAGGAGAGTAAATGTCATCGAGTGGAAGCACCTACGGCGACATTCACCGATACGAACCGGCCCGAGAGAGCACGGCAGCGGCCATCACGATCGTCCTCCTGACGGTCATCGAAGTCGTCTTCGTGTTCATGTTCGCCTACGGCCTCGTGAGCGGGTGGGGCCTCAGCGAGACGGGCAACATGTTCCTCGGAGCGATCCTGGCCGTGATCTTCGTCGACCTCGCGTTCATCCTCGCGCTGTACCGCAAGGAGTTCCTCCCCGACGTCGTCATCGTCAAGAAACGGCGTCGGAAGTGGGAGGACCTCTACATCCGCGAGGAGGACGTGGACGGCGAGACTCTCGGTGACGGGGCGTGGGACACAGTCAAACGCGCGGTCTACCCGTACTACAAGCGATAAGCAATGAGCCTAGAAAAGAAAGACGACATGGACCACGAGGGGTGGATGAAGCGGAAGGATCTGACACCCGTCGAGTCCACCTTCCTGACGGCCCTCATCTGGATGGACAAGCGGCTCCGGATCGTCGACTACCTGGAGTTGCTGGAGAACCTGTACTACAAGGTCAACCTCCAGATGCCGAAGAGCCACACCGAGCAGTACGACCTCGACAACAAGTTCTGGTACTGGTACCCGCTGTACGCGCTCGGATCGTTCTCGACGCTGGCGTACATCGTCGCCGCGGTCAGTGGTGCCCTTCTCGGGTTCTACTACGCCCCGGCACAGACCGGCGATCCGAGTACGGCGTACAACTCGATCACGTTCATCATGACGGACCTCCAGTTCGGGTTCATGCTGCGATCCATCCACCGGTGGTCGGCACAGGTGATGGTCGCGGCCGTGTTCCTCCACATGCTCCGCGTGTACTTCACGGGAGCGTACAAGGAGCCACGCGAACTCAACTGGCTGCTCGGCATCGTGCTCATCAGCCTGACGATGGTGTTCGGGTACACGGGCTACCTGCTCCCGTGGGACCAGCTCGCCTTCTGGGCGGGACAGATCGGCGTCGAGATGTCGCTGTCCATCCCGTTGGCCGGCGAGTGGATCGCCCAGCTCCTGTTCGGCGGCTTCACCCTGAGTCAGGCGACGCTCCAGCGGATGTACATCATCCACGTGTTCCTGCTCCCGTTCGTCGTGACGACGCTGATCGCCATCCACATCGGCATCGTCTGGGTTCAGGGCATCGCGGAACCCCACTAAACCATGAGCGAGAACGAATCCACCACGGACGAAACGCGCACCGACGGCGGCAGCCCGGGCATCGTCGCCCCGGACGACGAGACGCCAACGTGGCGCGAGCGCAAGGAACGGACGACGGGGCTCTCGCGGCTCACGTACGAGTACTTCGAGCGCGCCCGTCGCGAGGACCAGGACCTGCGAACCGAGTCGGACTACGTCGAACGGGACGTGCTCGCGTTCCCGACGTGGCCCCACGAGACGGTCCGTAACCTCGCCATCGCGTCCTTCTTCACCGGGATGATCTTCTTCCTCTCGGCGACGATGCCGCCGCACATCGGCGCGCCGGCCAATCCGAGTTCGACGCCGGCGATCATCCTGCCCGACTGGTATCTCTACTGGTCGTTCGGCCTGCTGAAGCTCGGCCCGCTGAACCCCGACCTCGCCATCCTCGGCGGGCAGAAGCTCACCGCCGACCGCACCTACGGTGTGCTGGCGAACGTCGTCGTCGTCGGCTTCATCGCCATCGTTCCCTTCCTGAACAAGGGATCGGCCCGGCGGCCGGTCGAGCAGCCGTTCTGGTCGGCCGTCGGCGTCGGCGGCGTCGTCTTCGCGCTCACCATCAGCCTGCTGGCGGTCAAGAACCTGATGCCGATGGACGTCCACCTGCTCTTCGACCTGACCTTCCTCCTGCCCATCGTGGCGACGACGGTCACCTACGCGGTGCTGAAGACGATGCGCGAGGGGTACATGTACGACCTCAACCGGCGGTACTACCGGCTCCGACCGCCGAAGTGACGTAACGTCAAATGTCTTCTTCCGACGACCGCACCGATACGCAGGGGAGCGTCCGTGCCGACGAGGGCGGCCGCGACGTGGTCGTCCCGATGCGCCTGTACAAGACCGTCACCGTCTTCTCGACGCTCATCGCCGTCGTCGCCGTCGTCTTCGGGTTCGTCTTGCTCGACGCGGCGACGATCAGACTCAGCCTCCTGCGTCGCCTCGTGATCGGCGCGCTCCAGATGGTCGGGGTCTCGCCGCCCGCGACCGTCCTGAGCGCCATCCTCGCGGTCCTCGGCCTCGCGTCCATCGCCTTCGGCGCCGGCGTCTACGTGCTCGGGACGCGATTCCGCGCTCGCGGAATGGGAAACCCTCAAGAGGACGCCGACGAATCTTCGGATAATGGCTGACGAATTCATCAAAGGGCTCGGCATCTTCACGGGTGCGGGGCTCGGCTGGCTCACGCTCGCTGGGTGGTACCGGACGCCGGGATTCGAGAGCACGCGCCAGCTCGTGAGTCCGGCCTCTCCCAGTCCGGCGAGCGCCGACATGTTCAACCTGCTCGGCATCATGCTGATGGACGTGCTCTTCTGGTTCGCCCTCCTCGGCCCACTGGCGTTCTGGATCGTCCTGCCGGCCGTTCGACAGGCCCGCAAGGCGATGGAAAACCGGAGTGCGTAAGCGACGCTGACGATCTTTTTCCGCGAGACTGCGTTCGATAGGTATCGGTCCGTGTGTGGAAAGAGAGCAGAAACCAGCGACGCCGACCGGCCTACACGATGGCGTTCCAGACCGGCTGGATGAAGACGAACAGGCTCTGGTAGCCGGCGTACAGCAAGGCGAGCAGCGACGCCGCGACGGCGCCTTTCGGCCGTTCGAACGTCATGTCGTTCCGGGCTTCGACCTGCCGGGATTCGAACTCGAAGAAGTCGGTCAGGAACAGGCCGATGGCGAGGACCGACATCACCATGCCGCCGTGGGGTTCGACGATCAGGAAGACGAACGAGGCGAGCACCAGCAGGACCGTCGTGATCGAGTGCGGGAGATACCGACTCAGTTCGTCGGCCCCGTCATCGACCTGCTGCTGGTGGACCGAGTGCGCGCGAATCCGCGTGAACATATTCACCAGCACCAGCGCCAGCACCACGTGGGCGATGTACGGTTCGAGCGCGTCGAGGGCGCCGACCGGGACGGCGAACTGTAGCGGTTGCATACCCTGAACTCACGCGCAGACTCATTAGAAGTTTTCCGTTCGGGTCGGCGTCACGACGTCGAGCGAATCGACGCGCTCGACCTGCAGGTCGGCCCCCCGGTCGACAACGTCCCGACGGACGCCGTCGACGACGACGGCGACGGCCCCGTCGCGTTCGACGGAGACGGTGAGCGGGGCGTCGGGATCGACCACCCGCCGCGACGCCGTCGTCGAGAACGGGGCGATAGGGACGACGGCGACGCCAGCGCCGGCCTCGACGACGGGGCCACCCGCCGCCGCGGCGTAGCCGTCGCTGCCCAGCGGTGTCGCGACGACGACGCCGTCGGCCCGAACCGATCCCAGTCGTTCCTCCCCGACGGTGACGGCGTACTCGGAGATACTCGCGGGCGCGTCGGTGACGAGCGTCACGTCGCGGAGCGCACGAACGACGGCGTCGCCGTCGCGGAGGCCGAGGATCGGGTGGGTGTCGACGCGGCGGTCACCGGCAGCGACGGCGGCGATGGCGGCGTCGAGCGAGTCGCGGGCGACGAGGTGGCGTCCGCCCTCGGCGGTCACCGGGAGCAAGGGGACGTTCGGTGGGGTCGTGACGGCCGACTGGATGGCCTCGTCACCGACGGCGACGACCAGATCCGGATCGTCGTCCTCGGCGACGACCGTGGCGCCGCCGACGCCCACTGCCGACGCCACCGCATCGTCGCCGCCGCGGACGGCGACGTTCACCGTCGCCCGCCTCCGGTCCGTGTCATGCGACACACGTCGACCTACGGCGTTAAAAATCTCCTCGGTCAGAACGTCCGCGATCAGAACGGCCAGTCGCCGGTGGCGCGCATCCCCGCGGCCAGATCCTCGCGTTCGAGGTCGGCCGCGACGTCGGCGGGGTCGCGGCGGGGGATGCGGTCGGCGGCGGCGAGGTCCGCCACCAATCCCGTCAGGAGGATGGCCGCCTCGCGGAGCGTGCGACGCTCCAGTTTGTCGAGCGTGTCCGCGCGGGTGTGTCCCCAGCCCCGTCCCCGGTCGCCGTCGTCGCTCGATACGAGGATGGCGGGCACGCCGCGGGCGACGAAGGGCCAGTGGTCGCTGTGGGGATGCTGGGTCGGGCGGAGGGAGACGGGGTGACCGAATCGGTCGGCCACGCGGTCGACCGCCGCGCCGAGTTCGTCGAACCCGTGGGTGTAGTACTGGAGCGTCCGGCCGCGGCAGACGCCGTCGCAGTTGACGACCGCCTGCACCGCGTCGGGGTCGACCAGGTCGGCCTCGCGTTTCGAGCCACGGAGGCCGACCTCCTCGGCGCCGAAGCAGACGATCCGAACCCGACGGTCGAGGGGCGTCTCGCGCGCGAGGAGGGCGCGCGTGACTTCGAGGACGGTCGCGGTCCCGGCCCCGTTGTCGACGGCCCCCTCCGCGATGTCGTGGGCGTCGACGTGGCTGGTCAGGTAGACGGCGCGGTCGGTCTCCGGGCCGATGTCGGCGCGGACGACGCCGCTCTCGGCCGTGGGCGTCTCGCAGTCGACCGAGAGGGAGACGCGCTCCCCGTCGTGCCGGCGGGCGAGACGCAGGCCGACCTCCCGACTGACGCCGACGGCGGGGATGGGGCCGACCGGAGCGTCGTCGGTGCCGACGCTCCCGGTGGGGGCGAGACAGCCCGGCGTGTGGTTCCGGAAGACGAAGCCCGTCGCGCCGGCCTCGACGGCACGGTAGTACTTCTCACGACGGTGGATGAAGCGGTCGTAGTGGTCGGGAACGGTCGAGGAGACGAGGGCGATAGCGCCGTCGAGGTCGGCGTCTTCGAAATCCTCGGGGAGACCGTCGCCGCAGTCGACGAGCGGTCCCGAGACGGTCGCCGCGGGACTGCGCGGGAGGGCGATGCAGTCGGCCTCGCCGTCGGGCGTGTCGATCCGGCTCGTCCCCCTGATCCAGCCCTGAATCTCGAAGTCGTCGACGTGGGCGTTTCGGGCGCCGACGGCGTCGAGGGCATCGCGTGTCGCCGTCAACGCCTCGCGTTCGCCCGGACTCCCCGTCATTCGGTTCCCGATGTCGACCAAGCGCTCCAGATGCGTCCACCCCACGTCGCTGGTGAACGTCTCGCCGATCCACTCCATGCCCCTGCGTGTGCGTCCCCGCGGCTAATCGTTTCGGTCGGCGGGGCCGGGGCAGTTCGAACGTCGAACGTCGATCACCCGACGCACAACTGTCGAACGTCAAACGGCCGATACCGGGCCCGAGAGCTTCCGAATCCGGCAGGTCTTTATCCGCTCGTCCGCCTATGTGAACCCATGACAGGCGTACGTGTCGCCGGCGTCGGTTTGACGCAGTTCGGGCGACATCCGGAACGGACCGGGCGCGATCTGTTCGGTGAAGCCGCCCTCGCCGCCCGCAAGGAGTCGGCCGTCCCTCCCGAAGATATCGAGTCGATCAACTACGGAAACTTCATGGGGTCGCTGGCGGAGCGGCAGGGCCACCAGGCGCCCCTCATGGCCGAGATGGCCGGCCTCCAGTGTCCGGCGACGCGCTACGAGGAAGCGTGTGCGTCCGCCGGTGTCGCGATCCGGGAAGCGGTCCGGACCGTCCGCTCCGGCGAGGCCGACGTCGTTCTCGCCGGCGGCTGTGAGCGGATGACCAATCTCTCGACCGCCGACGTGACCGAGGCCCTCGCCACGGCGGCCGACGAACTCTACGAGATTCGCGCCGGGATGACCTTCCCCGGCGCGTACGCCCTGATGGCGCGGGCGTACTTCGAACAGTTCGGCGGGGAACGGGAGGATCTCGCACACATTGCGGTGAAAAATCACGACAACGCCCTCCCCAACGAGTACGCGCAGTTCCACCGCGCCATCACCGTCGGCGAGGTGCTCGACGCGCCGATGGTCTCCGACCCCATCGGCCTGCTCGACGCCTGCCCAGTCACGGACGGCGCGAGCGCGATCGTCCTCGTCAGCGACGAGTACGCCGAGGAACACGACCTCGACGCGCCGGTGTCGATCACCGGGTCGGGACAGGGCGGCGACAACCTCGCGCTCCACGACCGCGAGAACCTCGCGGTCACGCCGGCAACCGAGCGCGCGGCAGCCGAGGCGTACGACGACGCCGGCTGTACAGCCGGCGACGTCGACCTCGTCGAGGTTCACGACTGCTTCACTATCGCGGAAGTGCTGGCGCTCGAAGGGCTGGGCTTCTACGACTCCGGTGAGGGTATCGGCGCCGCGCGCCGCGGCGAGACGACGGCGACCGGCAAACTGCCGGTCAATCTCTCGGGCGGCCTGAAGGCGAAGGGCCACCCCGTCGGCGCCACTGGCGGCAGTCAGATCGCGGAGATGACGCGCCTGCTCCGCGGCGACCACCCGAACAGCGAACACGTCGAGGACGCGACGCTCGGCGTCACGCACAACGCCGGCGGGACCGTGGCCTCTGCGGTCGTCCACGTCTTGGAGGTGGACCGATGACCGACGCCGGCTACGACGAGTGGCTGGACGCCATCGACGACGGCGAGGGTTACTACCTCGAGTGCGACGAGGGCCACGGCGCGCTCCCGCCGCGTCGGGTGTGTCCCCACTGCGGGTCGTCGGAACTCGAACGGGCGAGCCTACCGTCGACGGGCACCGTCGAGACGTTCACCATCTGCTACGTCGGCGGTCCCGACTTCGAGGACGAGGAGCCGTACGCGACCGCAATCGTCGACTTCGGCGACGTTCGCCTGACGGGCGTCGTCCGCGGCACCGACCCCGAGAACGTGACGGTCGGGATGCCCGTCGAGGCGCGGGTCGGCACCAACCGGACGACCGGCGAGGGCCTCCTCATCCTGCGGGCTAGGTAGCCTCGCGCACCGCGTCGACGAACGCGTCCGGATGCTCGACGTGCGGCAGGAGTTTGGCGTGATCGAAGACGACGAGCCGCGCGTCCGCCTCGTCGGCCAGATCCCGTCCACGGGAGAGCGGCGGGAGGGTCGCGTCGCGTCCCCAGACGAGAGTGACGGGGGCGTCGCAGGTACGGAGCGCGGCGCCGAGGTCGATGTCCGAGTTGCAGTGCCCGGCGACGAAGGAGGCGACGGCGAAGCGAGCGTTCGGCTGGTGGGTGGTCCGCCACTGGTAGTCGGTCCAGTCGTCGGAGACGGCGGCCGGGTTGGCGTAGGCGTGGTCGGCGTTGAAGTAGCGGATCGACGGCTTGGAGACGAGGGCGTCGAACAGGGCCGTGCCGACGACGGGGGCGCGGAGGAGTTCGCGGAGCCACGTCTTCGGCGGGGCGGGGCCAGCGACGGTCGTGGGGCAGATAGTCAGGAGGGAGTCGAGCGTCACCCGGCGGTCGTCGGCCGCGCGGGCGACGTAGGCGGCCGAGAGCGACGAGGCGACGACGGCGGGGGATTCGTACTCCGCGAGGAAGTCGGCGACGAAGTCCTCGTAGAGCGCCGCGGAGTAGCGAAGCGGCGGGCGATCCGAGCGTCCGAATCCCGGGTAGTCTGGAACGACGACGTGGTGTGTCTCGGCGAGGGCGTCGACGACTTCGCGGAACTCACCGGACGAGCCGGCGGCGTTGATGCCGTGGAAGCAGACGAGCGTCGGGTCGGCGGCGTCACCCAGTTCGGCGTACGCGACGTCCATCCCGCGCCAGCGATACGTCCGTTCGGTCGCGTCGAGGGCGGGTTCGAGTTCGCCAGCAGCGTCACGAAGGAGTCTGTCGCCGGCGACGACCCCGCCGGCGAGGCCCGCGGCGGCGAGGCCGAGGCGTCTGAGTTTCATACGTACTCGTCGGACGCCGTCGCCTTATTCTCGGCGGCGGTCGACGCAGTCGGCAAGCGGGTCCAGAATCCGATCCGCGACGGTGTAGGGGTCCGCCTCCCGCGCCTGCACCGCGTCGACGAGCGCGTCCATCCCGCCGTGACGGGCAATCTCGTCTTCGAGCAGGTCCGCGGTGTCCGAGCGGAGGAGTTGGCGGATCCCCTCGGCGTAGCGGGCGCGCTCCCGCCGGTCGAGTTCGCCCGTCTCCCGCAGGTGGGCGTAGTGGTCGTCGAGGGCGTCGATCAGGTCCTCGACGCCGGTGTTCTCGGTGGCGACGGTTTCGACGACGACAGGATCCCAGTCGTCGGCACTGTCTTCGGCCACGTCGTCGTCGCCGTCCGCCATCGACCCCATGCCGTGATGGCCGGCAGCGCCAGCGCTCGCCGGCGATCCGTCGCGCATGTGGAGCATCTCCCGGAGGTCGGAGACGGTGGTCGCGGCGCCGTCCATGTCGGCCTTGTTGACGACGAACACGTCGCCAATCTCCAAGATGCCCGCTTTGAGCATCTGCACGTCGTCGCCACTTCCGGGCTGGACGAGGACGACGACGGTGTCGGCGGTGCGGACCACGTCCACCTCGTTCTGGCCGGCGCCGACCGTCTCGACGATAATGCGGTCCTTGCCGAAGGCGTCGAGGGCGGTGATGGCGTCCGCGGTAGCGGTCGACAGTCCCCCTAACTGGCCGCGGGCGCTCATCGACCGGAAGAACACGTCCATGTCGCCGACGTTCGAGGCCATGCGGATGCGGTCGCCGAGGACCGCGCCGCCGGAGTACGGCGACGAGGGGTCGACGGCGACGACGCCGACGGTGAGCCCCCGATCGCGGTACCGTTTGGCGAGTTTGTCGACCAGCGTGGACTTGCCGGCGCCGGGGCTGCCGGTGACACCGATCACCTCCGCGTCGCCGGTGTGGGCGTGGAGCGCGGACACCAGGTCGCGGTAACCGGGCTCGCGGTTCTCGATTTTCGTGATGGCGCGGGCGAGCGCCCGGTGTTCGCCGTCGAGGACGCCGGCCACGAGGTCGTCGACACGCGCCTCGCTCATCGCTGGACGTTCTCGCGGACGAAATCGATCGTCTCCTGCATCGGCGTCCCGGGGCCGAACACCTCGGCCACGCCCGCATCCTTCAGGTCGTCCCGGTCCTCGTCGGGGACGATGCCGCCCACGAGGACGAGGGTGTCCTCGAACGCGCCGTACTCCTTCAGCCCCTCGATCACCTTCGGGACGAGCGTGTTGTGTGCCCCCGAGAGGATGGAGATGCCGAGGACGTCCACGTCCTCCTGTACCGCGGCCTGCACGATCTCCTCGGGTGCGCGGTGTAGGCCGGAGTAGATCACTTCGAACCCGGCGTCGCGGAAGGCCCGAGCGATGACGTGCGCGCCGCGGTCGTGACCGTCGAGGCCGACTTTGGCGACGAGACACCGGATGGTTCGCTGTTCCTGCCCCGTACTCATGCGTTACCGTTCACCGTGCGTCCGTTTGACTCTAACGGAGCCACGCGTCGACGCGGAGCGACCGGAAATCACTCGTCAGGCCGGCGAAGCGCCGCCATCGTGACAATCTTCGGTCACGACCGTGACCTACTTTTATAACAGACCGTAATGTTAACGATAGACATGCACCGATTGATACCGACAGTCGGCAAGGGGGCCGAGGTGGTCGCCGCCGCCGTAACGAGCATCGTCCTCACCGTTCTCGCACTGACCCGCGGTATTCTCGCGGTACACGCCGACCAGACGGAGTGGGCCGAGACGACAGTCACATCGACGCCAGCACCCGCCGCGGACGGCGGCCACGAGAACGGAGGTGAGTCCGCATGGGTCTGATCGACAAGATCCTGTCGCTGTTCGGTGGCGGCGGGTCGCAGTCGAGCGACACGTCCCGGGCGTCGACGCCGGACGAGGCGGCCGAGGCGGCCGAGGCGGCCGAGGAGACGGTCGCGGAAGAGACGGCTGAACCGGAGGCCGAAGAAGCGGAGGCCGAGGAAGAAGAGGAAGGCGGCGACGACGTTCCCACCAAAGACGTGGCCGCCATGGCCGACCCACGCCGCCGTGAAGGCGAGGAGAACACAGTGCGGAACCGGGCGGAGAATCCGCCGGATCACGCGGCCGCCGAGGAAGCCGAAGCCGAGGAAGACGAAGCCGAAGCCGAGGAAGAAGACGAGGGCGGCGACGACATGTCCACCAAGTCCGTGGCCGAGATGGCCGACCCGCGCCGCCGTGAAGGCGAGGAGAACACAGTGCGGAACCGCGCCGAGAACCCGGCGGATCACGCGGCCGAGGAAGACGAAGCGGAAGCCGAAGAAGAAGAATCGGAAGCCGAGGAGGACGACGAGGGCGGCGACGACATGTCCACCAAGGCCGTGGCCGAGATGGCCGACCCACGCCGCCGTGAAGGCGAGGAGAACACGGTGCGGAACCGGGCCGAGAACCCCGACGACCAGCGGGCGACCTGATACGGTTTATTGTAAGTCATTACCGGTGAACAGTTACAATAATCCGTATGACCCGGCCGCGACCCCTTATTCTGCGAGGTGCGTGTCGAGGAACTCCACGATAGCGGAGTACGCCTCGATGCGGTTTTCGAGTTTCGTGAAGCCGTGGCCCTCGTCCTCGAAGACGAGTTCGCGGACGGGGACGCCCGCCTCGCGGGCGCCCTCGACGATGCGGTGGGCCTCGCTCACGGGCACCCGGGGGTCGTTCTCGCCGTGGAGGACGAACAGGGGCGCGGCGATGTCCTCGACGTGGTTGATGGGACTGATCGACTCCAGCATCTCGCGATCCTCGGCGAGCGACCCGTACTCGGCCTCGCGGAGTTCGCGCCGCCAGTCACCCGTGTTCTCGAGGAAGGTGACGAAGTTGGCGATGCCGACGATATCGACGCCGGCCGCCCAGATATCCGGGTAAGCGGTCAGCGCGGCGAGGGTCATGAACCCGCCGTAGGAGGCACCCATGACGGCGATGCGGTCGGGGTCGACGGCGGGATGGTCGTGGAGCCAATCGACGCCGGCCTTCAGGTCCGCGACCGAGTCCATCCGCTTTTCCACGTCGTCGAGGTGGGTGTAGGCCTTGCCGTACCCCGTCGATCCGCGGACGTTGGGTTCGAAGACGGCGTAGCCCCGCGAGAGGAGGTACTGTTTCACGCGGCCGAAGGAGGGCCGCCGTTGCGACTCGGGACCGCCGTGGACGTCGACGACGACCGGCGTCTCGCCGTGCCCGGTGTCCGTCTCGGGCAAGGAGAAGAAGGCCGGAATCTCTAGCCCGTCGAAGGAGGGGTAGCGGACGAGCTCCGGGGCGACGAAGGAGTCGCGGGGGATGCCGGCGGTGGAGGCGCGGGTCCAGCGCGTCGCCTCGCCGCTCGTCACGTCGACGACGTAGACGTTGGCGGTGTCGTCGCTCCGGGTGACGGTGAGCGCGAAGCGGTCGCCGTCCGGGCCGAAACTCACGCCGCCGGCGACGGCGTCGGGCAGGTCGGGCGTCGGGAAGTGGTCGAGACGGCCGGGCGCGACGAGTTCGCCCACGCCGAGTTCGGTGTAACCATCGGCGTTCCGGGAGTAGACGAGACGGCGGGAGTCCTGATCGACGGCGACGCCGTCGACGTTCCACTCGTCGTCGGCGAGCGTGTCGTCGCCAGCCGCCTCGACCGGCGACAGCTCGTCGGTCGCGAGGTCGATCCGCGAGAGACGGAGCGTATCGGTGTCGCGGTCGGTGACGAGGTAGACGTTCTCGCCCGCCGGCCCCCAGTTGGCGCTGAGGTGGCGGACCGTCCCCTCGTGGGGCGTGAGGTGGCGGCGTGATCCCGTCTCCACGTCGAGGACGTACACGTCCTGGTCGAAACTGGAGTGGGATTCGGTGAGGAGGAGTCGGTCGCCGTCGGGGCTCCACCCGGCGACGGAGAACCAGCCGTCACCCTCGTAGACGCGTTCGGCGTCCGAGCCGGTGGCGTCACGGTCCTGCACGTACACGTCGAAGACGGACTGATCGCGGCGGTTGGAGGCGAAGGCGAAGCGCTCGCCGTCGGGGCTCCACCCGCCGAACCAGTGTTTCGCGTCGGGATGTTCGGTCAGGTCGGTGATCGAGCCGTCCGAGACGCTGAGCAGGTAGAGCGTCTCTTTCTCGTCGCCGCCGCGGTCACGGCCGACGATCAGTTCGAGGCGTTCGGGCGACCACGAGGCGAAGGTGACGCGGTCGTCGAAGAAGGTGCGCTGTTCGGGCCACCCGCCGGGGGAATCGAGCGTCCACACCTGCGGGACGCCGGTGGTGTCCATGAGAAATGAGAGGTGGTCGCCGTCCGGGCCGACGGAGACGCCGTGGGCGCTCCGTACATTGAGATACCGCTCGATGTCGAACATACGGGCCGTTGGTCGGGGGTGACCAAAACGTGTTCCCCCCGACGGCCCTAAATGAGCCCTTCGGCTTCCAGCGCCACCATCACGTCGTCGACGAGTTCGTCGACGGACTCGTAGGGGAACTCCTGATGACCGTCGAGGGTCGCGGCGAGTTCCATGGCGGAGAAAGACACGTCGCCAGCCTCGAAGCGGGTTCCGGGACCGTTCGGCAGCGCCGGGACGAGATCCATCTGGTCGGTAACCGGGAAGTCGGCGCCCTCGAACGCCGTCCTGAACTGCTCGCGGAGCTCGGCCGCAACGTCGTCGCTCATGGGAAATCGTGGACGTATCGGGGGGAAAAGCGTTCCGAAAGCGTTAGAAAAAGCCGTAGTCGTCGATGGCGCGCTCGTAGCAGTCGACGTAGCGGTCGAGCACCGCGTCGTGGTCGTAGGGTGCGTACGCCTCGTTGACCGTCCACCGTTCCATCTCCGCGGCGTCGACGATTTCGTCCGCGAGTTCGCGGGGAGAGGTCACCAAGGCGCCGCGAGGTTCCTCCTCGACGAGTTCGTGCGCCGCCGAGTCGGCCTGATACTCGACGACGCCCACACAGCCACACGCGAGCGCCCGCAACAGGTTCGTCGCGAACGGCTCCCACGTGGCTGTCTGGGCGAAGACGTGGGCACCCTTGAGGATCGGCACCTGGTCGGCGGGATCGAGGGCCCCGAGGAACTCGACGCGGTCCGCGATGCGGAGGTCACGGGCGGTGCGCTCGGCGTCGGGGCGGGCCGGGCCGTCGCCGATGACCGCCGCCCGCCACTCCAGTTGCCGGAGTTCCGCCAGCGCGAGGAGGAACTCCTCGACGTTGGCGTGGTCGTCGAGCGGCCGGGCGTACACCACGTCGGCGCGTTGGTCGACGGACGCGCTTCGGATGGCCGCCATGTCGACGCTGTCGGGAACGACCTCGACATCGTCGGCGTCGGCGCCACACTCCCGGACCGCCGTCCCGACGGTACGGGAGGGGACGAGCACGCGACCCGGCGACCGGGCGGCCCAGCGGCGGTGCCACGACGTCGTCGTCTCGTCGTCGGGCTGGGCCCACCACTCGGCGACGACGGGGATGCGCCGAAGGCGGCCGGTGACGCGGGCGGCAGGCACCGCGAGGTGCGGGTTGGTGGCGACGTGGACGATGTCGGGACGGACGCTGTTGAGGACGAACGGGAGTTTGGCGACGAACGCCTGGGGTGCTGGCTCTGCCGTCACGCGGCGGTACGTGACGCCCTCGAAATCGAAGGCGGGGTGGTCGCCGTCCCACCACTGCGTACAGCAGATGGTCACGTCGTGACCACGGGCCACCAGTCGCTCGGCGACCGCTCGCATCCGGCGGGCGTACCAGTCGTCGCCGTCGTGGGCCGTCGTCAGCGACACGAACGCGACACGCACACGCACGACCACGCGACGGGGGGACAAAAAGTCCTTCCGTCGGTCGGTGGACCGGCGTTCTCGGATCCCGGGAACGGCCGTCGGATTTGTAGCGCAATCGATCGAACGGTCGCCCATGTACGACCGTATTCTGGTCCCGACCGACGGGAGCGATCCGGCGTCGACGGCGACGAACCACGCGCTGACGATCGCCGAGCGTTTCGACGCGACGGTCCACGCGCTGTACATCGTCGACGTCGACGGTATCGCGCACGAGGCGCCGGGGCTGACTCTCGACACCCTCCGTGACACACTCAGACAGGAGGGAAAGACGGCGACGGCGGCCGTCGCGGAACGCGGCGACGACCGCGGCGTCGACGTGACGACCGCGGTCGTCGAGGGGTTAGCCGAGGACATCATCGTCGACTACGCCGACGAGGAAGGAATCGATCTGATCGTGATGGGGACTCACGGCCGCCGGGGGATGGATCGCTATCTGGTCGGGAGCGTGACCGAACGAGTCGTCCGCCGAACCGACGTGCCGACGCTCGTCGTCCGCGGGGAGTGGGACTAGCTACGGAGCCCCGGCGCCGCGACGACGACGGCCGCCTCCACGAACTCCCAGCTGTAGACGTGATTGAGAAGGAGGTAAGTGACGACGCCGAGCGAAAGCGAGAGGATCCACGAACCGGCGGCGATGCGCCCGACGCGGGCGTGGGCGGTGTCACGGAGCTCCGCGGGCGTGTGCGTCGCGCCGAGGACGATGGCGTAGAGGACGACGGGGACGGAGACGATAGAGAGGATAATGTGGATGGCGAGCATCGCGAGATAGGCGTAGTAGACGAGTTGCGGGCCGACGAACTCCTTGGTGCCGCCGCCGCCGATTTTGGTCAGGTAGAGGACGAGGAAGACGAGGATGAGGCCGAACGCGGTCACCATGGCGGCGGCGTGCTTTTTCACCTCGTCGCGGCGAATCCACCGCCAGCCGGCGACGAGCGAGAGCGTCGCGAGCGTGTTGACGACGGCGATGGCGTCCGAGAGGCGGTTCACCTGCTGGAGCGAGAGGTCGGGGAAGATCGATCCCGGAACGACGCCGAGGAAGGTGCCGACGACGAGGGTGTACCCGACGACGGAGAGGACGAACGTGACGGCGGCGGGATGGTCCTTGACCGGGCCGCTGGCGCTGGCCGTTGCCATAGCGGAGGGTTGGACCGCACCGCCATGCGTCTTCCGTTTCGGAGCGGGACGACGGGGCCGGCGCTAGATCACGCCCGTCTTCGTCGCCGCCTCGCGCGCGGCCGCCTCGCTGATACCGTTGCCGAGGATGGTGTACCGGTCGCGGATGCGGTGGGCGGTCGTCAGCGCCTCGATTACCGTCTCGTCGTCGAAGCCGAGGTCAGCGGCGGTCGTCGGCGCGCCGATCACCGCCAGCGCGTCGCGGATGTTCCGCCACATGCCCTTCTCGCCCTCGTGGAGGTAGGCGACGAGGATGGCGCCGACGCCGACCTGGTGGCCGTGGAGCGCGCGGTCCGGGGCGATGCGGTCGAGGCGGTGGGAGAAGAGGTGTTCGGCGCCGCTGGCGGGGCGCGAGGAGCCCGCGATGGACATGGCGACGCCGGAGGAGACGAGCGCCTTCACGACCACCCACGCCGACTCCTCTAGCCCCTGCTTGATCGAGTCGGCGTTCTCGACCAGCATCTCGGCAGTCATGCGGGAGAGCGCGCCCGCGTACTCGGAGTATTCGACGTTCTGGAGCCGGTAGGCGAGTTTCCAGTCCTCGACGGCGGTGTAGTTGGAGACGATGTCGGCACAGCCAGCGGTGGTGAGTTCCCACGGCGCGGCCGCGACGACTTCGGTGTCGGCGACGACGGCGAGCGGCGGATCGGCCGCCACGCTGTGCCGGGTGTCGCCCTCGGGGATCGACGACCGGCCGCTGACGATGCCGTCGTGGCTGGCGGCGGTGGGGATGGAGACGAAGCCGAAGCCGAGGCGGTCGGCCGCCATCTTCGCCGTGTCGATGGGTTTGCCGCCGCCGAGACCGACCAGATACGTCGCCTCCTCGGCCTTCGCAGCCTCGACGACGCGCTCGACGGCGTCGAAGCCGGCTTTCTCGACGGTGACTGTCGCAGGGTTGCTCCCGAGCTGTGCGCGGACCCGGTCGCCGACGAGTCGGTTCGGCGTCGGACTCGTGACGACCAGCGGCCGCCCGGCCACGGAGAGGTCGTCGACGACGGCGCCGAGGTCCGAGAGAACGTCGTGGCCCACGACTACGTTCCGCGGGAGTTTGATCCACGTCGACTTGTCGAACATAGATTCCCTACTCGACCTGATCCTTTAGTAGCTGAGGGTCGACGCCGAAAAACGATCACCTCTCGTGAGCCATCGGGAACGAGAGGGTGACGGTGCTACCGTCGTCGTCGTCGTCGATGGTGATGTCCCCGCCGGAGAGACGCGCCACCCAGTAGACGAACAGCAGTCCCAGTCCGGAGCCGTGGTGGAGCGAGTCGATTTCGTGGTCGATCCGCAACGTGTTCCGCTCGAGCGCCGGGATACCGGGGCCGTCGTCCGACACGCGGACGAGTCCCCGAGCGTCGTCGGCGACGACGGCGATTCGGACCGTCGGCGTCTCGCTGTCGGCGTACGCGACGGCGTTATCGACGAGTTCCTCGACGGCGGCCGAGATGTCGGGGATGGCGACGACGACGACCGAGTCCACCCGCTCGAGGTCGATGTCGGCGTTCGGGTGCCGCTCGCGGAGGTCGCCGAGGAGCCGTCGGACCACCGTCTCGAGGTCGACCGACACGGGGTCGGGCGGCGTCGTGAGGATTTCGACGATTCGTCGCTCGCGGTTGGCCTGTTCGAGGAGGTGCTCCGCGTAGCGCTCGATGCGACGCAAGCCCTCGTCGACGTCGTCGATCTTCCCCGCCAGCGCGTCCTCGGCGGTGCCCTGAATGACGTTCACGTCGTTTCGGATGTTGTGTCTGAGCCACTGTTCGAGCGCCTGTAGCTGCCGCTTGCGCTCCTTTCGCTCGGTGACGTCACGGCCGATGCCGGCGACGCGGGGTTCGCCGTCGTCTTCCGCCTCGGTCAATCGCCGAGCGCGAAACTCGTACGGGAGTCGGAGGCAGCGCTCGGTGACGAGCGTCGCCTCGGTCACGTCGGCTCCCTCCTCGATAGCGGTCTCGATGGACACCAGCAGTCGCGGCGCGTCGGCCTCGGAGACGAGCGTCGAGACGTTCATCGACGCCAGTTCGTCGTCGTCGTAGCCGGTGACCTCGGTCAGCGCCTCGTTCCACCGCAGGAGGTCACCGTCAGCGTCGACGACGTAGAACACGTCCTGAAGCGCATCGAGCGCCCCGTCGACGAACCGGCGTTCGTTCCGGAGTTCTTCTTGCGCCTCGCGGAGCGGCGTGACGTCGACGATGATGGCCTGTCCGATATCCGCCCCGAGGAAACTGCCGATTGCGGTCGCTACCTGTACGAAGCGAACCGTGCCGTCCGCTCGCCGAAGCCGTAGCTGGGTCGGGCCGACGGACACCTTCCGTCCGATGACCGACTCCATCTCCCGTCGTGCGGTGTCGTGGTCGTCGGGGTGGATGAATTCGAATATCTGTCGGCCGATTAAGTCGCCGCGCCCGTCCAGTCCCAGCAAGTCGAGGGTGGCGTCGTTACACCAGATCGACTCGCCGGTCTCGTCGAACAGGTTGACCGCGACGGGCGATATCTGGATGAGGTGGCGGTACCGCCGCTGGTGTTCCGCGTCGCTCCACGTCCCCTGTCGGTCGAAGGCGTTTTCGAGTCGCTCGAGGACCGTCAGCGCGTCGGCGTCGGCAGAGACGTAGCCGCTCACCCCCGCGTCGACTGCCTCGCTGGCGATGGTCTCCGAACCGGCCGCGGGTACGAGGAGGAAGGGGAGGGCAGGGTGGGTGACCCGAACCGACCGGAGGAGGCGCACGCCGTCGAGGTCCGGGAGGTCGTAGCCGCTCACGATGCCGTCGAGATTTCCATCGGCGACGAGACCGAGACAGTCGCCCGCCGAATCGACCGTCGTGACGGCGTAGCCAGCGTCGAGGAACGTGGGCGCGAATCGCTCTTCGAGCCGATCCCCCCCGTCGACGAGACCGATACGAGGTGTCTCGGGGTCAGATGGAGCCACAAATCGTGTTGACGCGTGCTACTTACCTAACCTTTTGGCAGTGGGGAGTGACGAGCGAACCGAGTCCCGACGAGTCGACGGCCGGGGACGGAGCCGCCGGGTTCGGTACGCTGATACGGCGGCCGTCCGACGGGTCGCCCATGGACGTGGATATCAGCCGATCGCGGGTCGGGGGGCGAGCGCGCGCGCCGCCGTCGAAGAGCTACACCCACCGGGCGATTCTCGCCGCGGGGTACAGCGACGGCGCCGTCGTCGCCGATCCGCTCGTGAGCGCGGACACGCGGGCGACGATGCGGGCCGTCGAGGCCTTCGGCGGACACGTCGACCGGGACGAGCGCCGCCTCGACGTCGCCGGGTTCGACGGCCGACCCGGCGTCCCCGACGACGTGATCGACTGCGCGAACAGCGGGACGACCACGCGCATCGTAACCGCCTGCGCGGCGCTCGCGGACGGACTGACGGTGTTGACGGGTGACGACTCGCTCCGGTCGCGGCCACAGGGACCGTTACTGGATGCGATTCAGCAACTCGACGGACGGGCAGAGAGCACGCGCGGCAACGGACAGGCGCCGCTGGTGATCGGTGGCCACGTCGACGGCGGCGCGGTGTCGATTCCCGGCGACGTGTCCTCTCAGTACATCACCGCCCTGTTGATGGCGGGTGCGGTGACCGACGAGGGGATCGACATCGACCTCGAAACCGAACTGAAGTCGGCACCGTACGTCGACATCACGCTGGAAGTGCTCGACGCGTTCGGCGTCGACGCCGCGGAGACGAGTGACGGCTACCGTGTCCCGGGCGGCCAGTCCTACGGCCGCGACGAGGCCTATCCCGTCCCCGGCGACTTCTCGTCGATGTCGTATCTCCTCGCCGCGGGCGCGGTCGCCGGCGACGACGACGGCGTCGTCGTCGAGGGCGCGTATCCGAGCGCGCAGGGCGACAGCGCCATCGTCGACGTGCTAGAGCGGATGGGCGCAGACATCGCGTGGGACCGCGACGCGGGCGAGATCACGGTCCGCCGGAGCGCCCTCTCGGGCGTCGAGGTGGACGTGGGCGACACCCCCGATCTGTTGCCGACCATCGCGGTACTGGGGGCCGTCGCGGACGGCGACACCCGGATCGTCAACTGCGAACACGTCCGGTACAAGGAGACCGATCGGGTGCGCGCGATGGCGACGGAACTGGAGAAACTGGGCGGCGCGGTCACGGAGGAAGAAGACGTGTTGACGATCCACGGCGGCGAGAGCGACCTTCGGGGGGCGGCGGTCGCGGGCCACGACGACCACCGGATCGTCATGTCGCTCGCCGTCGCTGGCCTCGTCGCGGAGGGAACGACCACCATCGAGGGTGCCGATCACGTCGACGTGTCCTTCCCGGGGTTCTTCGACGTGCTTTATGACCTCGGGGTCGAACTGGACGAGCATGAACGGTAACCGATTCGGTCGTCTGTTCCAGGTGACGACCTACGGCGAGAGCCACGGCGACGCGATGGGCGTCGTCGTCTCGGGCTGTCCGGCCGGTCTCGAACTGGAAGAGGCGGATATCCAGCGCGACCTCGACCGGCGCAAGCCGGGACAGTCGATGATCACGACCAGCCGCGGCGAACCCGACGAGGTGCGCATCCACAGCGGCCTGCAGGACGGCTACACTACGGGCACGCCGCTGGGGATGGTCATCCAGAACAAGGACGCCCGCTCGGGCAAGTACGAACCCTTCGTCACCGCCCCGCGACCCAGCCACGGTGACTTCACCTACTCCGCGAAGTTCGGCACGCGCAACTGGGGTGGGGGCGGACGCTCCTCGGCCCGGGAGACGGTGAACTGGGTCGCCGCGGGCGCGGTGGCGAAGAAGATCCTGAACGAGAACGGGGTCGAACTCAAGGCCCACGTCAACCAGATCGGCGACATCGAGGCGCCCGAGGTGAGCTTCGAGGAGATGCTGGAACACAGCGAGGACAACGAGGTTCGGTGTGGGCATCCCGAAACGGCCGAAGAGATGCGCGACCGGATCGACGAGTACCAGCAGGAAGGCGACTCCATCGGCGGCGCCATCGAGTTCGAGGCGCGGGGCGTCCCCCGCGGCCTCGGCGCTCCCCGCTTCGATTCGGTGTCCGCGCGACTCGGACAGGCCATGATGTCGGTGCCGGCGGCGACGGCGTTCGAGTTCGGCCTCGGACGCGAGGCGCGCCGCTACACGGGATCGGAGCGCAACGAGGACTGGACGTTCGACGAGAGCGAGGCACAGGGTGCCTCGGAAGACGCGAGCGGCGACGAGCCGCGAGCGCGAGGCGACCCCATCCCCGTCGGCAACGACCACGGTGGGATTCAGGGCGGGATCACGACCGGCCAGCCGATCCGTGGCGAGGTGACGCTCCACGCGCCCACGTCGATCCCCAAGACGCAGACGACGGTGGACTGGGAAACTGGAGAAGAAAAGGAGATTCAGGTCGTCGGTCGTCACGATCCCGTTCTCCCGCCGCGGGGCGTGCCGGTCGTCGAGTCGATGCTCGCGCTGACGCTCGTGGACTTCATGCTCCTCGGTGGGCGGATCAATCCCGACCGGATGGACGACCAGCCGGGCGAGTACGAGACCGACTACCACCCGCGGAGCCCGGAGAACGTCGACTCGTAGATCCCCTCTCAGGATTGATAGCTTGTCCCGGGGATATATTCCGGTGCAGTCCTCCAGTTGTTTCAGATGGCCGCCGACGCTAGCCCATCCAGTCTCCGGGATTTCTTCGACGACGTGAGCGGCGGGGCGGTCTCACTCGTCACGATCAATCGCGCGCAGCCGAGGCCGGTACAGGAGTTACTCGCTGACGCATTCAGCACGCAGTCGATCGATCTGGTCGAACGGTCGTTACCCCGAGAGGACGACGATCTCGTCGCGTTGCGCAAGGATGGCGAGGTCAGCGCCATCTCGTCGTTGACCGAGGTGATGCGATCGTTCCTGCTGGTGAACACATCGAGCGGCTCGCGTACGAGACGGGCGAGGGACGACTGCGGTCGACGTTCCAGCGGCTCTCGCGGCTCGAAGACGAGTTCGGCACCCGGACGGTGTACGAACGGCTCGCGGGATGGACGATCGACGTGCACGTCTACGGCGTGCCCGACAGCAACCCGGAGAAACTGGACGTGACAGTCCATCGCGGCACCAGCGACGAATACCGAAGCTCGTGGTGTGTGGTGTTTCAGCCGCCCGACGACGGCGGCGCAGCACTACTCGCCAATCAGCAGGAGCCGAACCGGTGGCGAGGATTTTGGACGTACGACCCCGAGACGGTCACCCAAGTCGACGGCTATCTCGACCGGTCGTTCTGAGCGCGGTGTGTGCGACCGACTCGTTCCGCCCAGAACGGGGCACAAACCGGCACAGTATCGAACCGCTAGACCGCCGAAATCGGCGGTCTTACATCATTTTTGCTTGGTAACGTATAGCAAAGGCTTTAGTCGAACCGTGGTCAACCGTCTCGGTAGTGGCCCGCGGAGGGCCGTGATGTAAATATGACTGACCACGAGCTCATGTGGCGAATCGCTGGTGGCTCCGGCGACGGCATCGCGTCGACCAGCCAGAACTTCGCCAAGGCCCTGATGCGAGCGGGCCTACACGTCTTTACGCATCGACACTATCCGTCGCGGATTCGCGGCGGTCATACGTACACCGAGGTACGTGCCGACACGGAACCCGTACGCTCCCGAGGTGACGGGTTCAACTGTCTACTCGCGCTTGGCGACTCCTTCGCACGCAACCCGAAAGAAGGCGCCTACTACGGCGACGAGGAAGTGAAGCCGCTGTCGGAGAACCTCGACGAACTCAACGAAGGCGGTGTCATCGTCTACGACACCGGCCTGCTGGACGCCGACGACATTCCCGACTTCGAGGAACGGGCCGAGGAGAACGACTGGCACGTCTACCCGATCAACCTGCGAGAGATCGCCCGCGAACACGGACGGGAAGTGATGCGGAACACGGCCGGCGTCGGCGCGACGGCCGCGTTGCTGGGGATCGACCTCGCGTACTTCGAGGAACTGATGGCCGAGTCGATGCCCGAGGACATCCTCGAACCCAACAAGGAAATCCTCCACTACACCCACGACATGGTGAAAGAGGAGTTCGAGTTCACCCACGACCTCCGAGTGCCGGAGGGAAGCCACGACGAGGAACAGGTGCTCCTCTCGGGCAGCGACACCATCGCCTACGGCGCCATCGACGAGGGCTGTCGATTCATCGCCGGCTACCCGATGACGCCGTGGACCGAGGTGTTCACCATCATGTCCCAGGCGCTGCCGCAGCTGGGCGGCATCTCCGAACAGGTCGAAGACGAGATTGCGGCGGCCGCGCTCGCGCTCGGCGCCTCCCACGCCGGCGTCAAGTCGATGTCGGGCTCGTCCGGCGGCGGGTTCGCGCTCATGTCCGAACCGCTCGGCCTCGCGGAGATGTCCGAGACGCCGGTCGTCCTCGTCGAAGCGATGCGCGCCGGTCCCTCGATGGGCCTGCCGACCAAGCCCGAACAGGCCGACCTCGAACACGTCCTCTACACGAGTCAGGGTGACTCGAACCGGGTCGTGCTGGCACCGGGGACGGTCGCCGAGGCGTACGAACAGTCCCGCCTCGCCTTCCAGCTCGCCTACGGCTACAACATCCCGGCGATCCTGCTGTACGACCAGAAGATCGGCGGCGAACTGATGAACGTGCCCGCGAGTCACTTCGACCGCGAGCCCAACCCCGATCTGGGCGCGGTGACGACCGAGGAAGAACTCGAAGACGCCCCCCACGGTCCGGGCGGGAAGTTCCACCGCTACCGCTACGACGCCGAAGACGGCGTCAGCCCGCGGGCAATCCCCGGCCAGAAGGGCGGGCACTTCCTCGTAACCGGCAATGAACACAACCCGGCCGGCCACATCGACGAAGATCCGACGAACCGCGTCACGCAAGTGGAGCGTCGGGCGTCGAAACTCGACGCTATCCGCGAGTTCCTCGACGACAAATCCACCCAGACGTACATGGGCCCCGACGAGGCCCAGTACGGCCTCATCACCTTCGGGAGTCAGCAGGGCACGGTCGCCGAGGCGGTCGACCGCCTCAACGACGCCGGCCACTCGGTGAAAGGCATCGGCGTCAGCGACATGATGCCGTACCCGGTCGAGGAGATGACCGAGTTCTTGGAGAGCGTCGACGAGGCGCTGGTGGTCGAGATGAACTCCTCGGGGCAGTTCCGCGGCCTCACGCAGAAGGAACTCGGCCGGTTCGGCGACAAACTGTCGAGCCTCCTGAAGTACAACGGCGAACCGTTCGAACCCGCCGAAATCGTCACCGGGTTCGAGGCGAGCATCGAGGGGCAGGACGTCCCCGACCAGCAGACGACCTACGTCCCCGCGGCAGGTGACTAACCAATGAGTGCATTCTCAGCCATCGGCGAAGACCGAGAGATCGACCGCGAAGAGTTCACGCCCACGCTGGAGCCACAGGCGACGTGGTGTCCGGGCTGTGGCGACTTCGGCGTCCTGAAGGCGCTGAAACAGGCGATGCCGGAAATCGGCCGCAACCCCGACGAGGTGTTGCTGGTCACCGGTATCGGCTGTTCGGGCAAGCTGAACAGCTACTTCGAGTGTTACGGCTACCACTCGATCCACGGCCGGTCGCTCCCCATCGCGCGCGCGGCCAAACTCGCCAATCCCGAACTGGAGGTCATCGCGGCCGGCGGCGACGGTGACGGCTACGGCATCGGCGGGAACCACTTCATGCACACCGCCCGCGAGAACCACGACATGACCTACATCGTCTTCGACAACGAAATCTTCGGCCTGACGAAAGGGCAGACCTCGCCCACGTCGCCGAAGGGCCACAAGTCGAAGACCCAGCCCCACGGGAGCGCCAAAGACCCCATCCGCCCGCTCTCGCTGGCGCTCACCTCCGGCGCCTCCTACGTCGCGCGGACGGCGGCGGTCAACCCCAATCAGGCCAAGGAAATCCTCGTCGAGGCGATGCAACACGACGGCTTCGCCCACATCGACTTCCTCACCCAGTGTCCGACCTGGAACAAGGACGCGCGGCAGTACGTCCCCTACATCGACGTGAACGAGTCGGACGACTACGACTTCGACCCGACGAACAAGGACGAGGCAGCCGCGATGGCGACCGAGGCCGAGCAGTCGCTCTACGAGGGCGAAGTCCTGACGGGCCGGTTCTACGTCGACAGCGACCGGCTGTCCTACTCCGAGGAGAAGCAGGCCATCGGCGAGATGCCCGAGGAACCGCTCGCGGAGCGCTACTTCGACGAGGACTACGAGTGGGAGCGGGCCCACGACATGTTCCTCGACCGTCACAAGTAGACGCCGAAGCGGGACCACGAATCGATTTTCGTCTTCGCAACATATTTTTTCCGTGGACCGAAACGGAAGTGTATGGGTACGCTCGATACGGAACGTCGAATTCTCTCCGTCCTCGAAGAGGACGCCCAAGCGTCCTACGGAGAGATTGCCGATCGTGCCGGGGTGTCGAAGCCGACGGTTCGAAAGTACATTCAGCAGATGGAGGAGGACGGCGTCATCGTCGGCTACTCGGCGGAGGTCGATCCCAAGAAGCTCTCCGGGCAGTCTATCGCTATCGTCGGCATCGAAGTCGAGAGCGAGCGCTACGTCGAGGTCACCCGCGCGCTCAAGGGGATGGACGCGGTCGAAGCCCTCTACACCTCCTCCGGCGACCACATGCTGATGGCCGAAGTCCGCGCCCGCGACGGCGACGCCCTCGGCGACGTGATCAACGACACCATCCTCGACATCGACGGCGTGACGGCGACACACCCCTCCTTCCTGCAGGAACGGCTGAAGTAGCAGTAGCGGAATATTGAGGGTCGTCGGCACCCGAGACGTGGCATGGTCGGCGGCGAAGGCGAGCGACTCCCCGGCGCAGGGGTAGACGACGCGGACGAGGACGACCGCATCGTCTGCCACGTCGATATGGACTGTTTCTACGCCTCCTGTGAGCGCCTGCGCGAACCCGACCTCCACGGCGAACCGGTAGTGGTGGGGATGGGCTACGAATCGGGCGAACCCCACGGCGCCGTCGCCACGGCGAGTTACGAGGCGCGCGCGTACGGCGTCGAGAGCGCCCAGCCCATCTCGCAGGCGCTCGACCGTCTGCCCCGGAAAGACGTCGCCCGCGACGACCCCGACCTCGATCCCGCGGACGCAGCCCACTACCGGCCCGTCGATCTGGAGTACTACCGCGAGATAGCGAGCGCGATCAAGGACATCCTCCACGAGTGCGCCGACCGGGTGCGCGAGGTGAGCGTCGACGAGGCGTATCTCGACGTGACCGAGCGGACGGGGTGGACCGTCGTGAACGGCCGACCCCTCGCGGAGGGCTACGCCAGACACATCAAGGACCGGATCGCGCGCGAGGTGGGCGTCCCCGCGAGCGTCGGCGTCGCGCCCACCATGAGCGCCGCGAAGGTGGCGAGCGACCACGACAAGCCCGACGGGCTAGTCGTCGTCGAACCCGGCGACGTGCGCGACTTTTTCGATCCCCTGCCGGTCGAGGCGGTTCACGGCGTCGGTCCGGTGACGGCACGGAAACTGGGCGAGATGGGGATCGAGACGGCGGGCGACCTCGCCGCCGCCGAGTCCGGCGCGATCCGGGAGCGGTTCGGGGAGCGCGGGCGGACGCTCTACGATCGGGCCCGCGGCCACGACGACCGCGAGGTCCGGCCGACTGGCCGACCCAAGAGCCTCTCGCGGGAGTCGGCGTTCACCGAGGCGACGGCCGACCCCGAGCGTCAGCGCGAGACGGTCGACGGGCTGGCAGCGGACGTGGCCGAGCGAGCCGAGGGGAAAGACGCCCTCTATCGCACTATCGGGATCAAGGCCGTGACGCCGCCGTACGACGTGAACACGCGCGAACGGTCGCTCCCCGGCCCCGTGGCCGACGCCGACCTGGTCCGGGAGGTGGCGCTCGACCTCCTCGCGGAGTTCGAGGGAGATCCGATCCGCAAACTCGGGGTTCGGGTGTCGAACCTCCAGTTCGAGGCGGCGGCGCAGGCGCGGCTGGATGGGTGGGGCAGTAGCGAGACGGGGACGGCGACCGACGACGACACCTCCCGGCCGTCGTCCTCGGACGGCCAGTCGTCGCTGACCGATTTCTAGGGATTATCGTAACTGTTCATAGATGACTTCCGATGAACCCTATCGATCCGTAGGACGCCCGTCTGACGCGGAACTATGGGGGCCGGGACACTCTCACAGACCAATGACGGACACGGAGACGGAAACCATCACGGTCGCGGACGTGAGCGAGGGTCCCGGCGGCGACGCCGACGCCGATCCGGGGACGCCGGTCGACCTTCCGGTCGTCGAACTGCTCACCGGTCGCGGGTTCGTCACGGGGAAGTCCGGATCGGGCAAGTCGAACACCGCGTCGGTACTCGTGGAGAACCTGCTGGAGAACAACTTTCCCGTTCTCGTGGTCGACACGGACGGGGAGTATTACGGCCTGAAAGAGGAGTTCGAACTCCTGCACGCGGGCGCGGACGACGAGTGTGACATTCAGGTCAGCCCGGAACACGCCGAGAAAATCGCGTCGCTGGCGCTGGAGGGTAACGTGCCGATCATCCTCGACGTGTCGGGCTATCTCGACGAGGACGAGGCGAAGGAACTCCTGCTGTCGGTCGCCCGCCACCTGTTCGCCAAGGAGAAGAAACTGAAAAAGCCCTTCCTGATGCTCGTCGAGGAAGTTCACGAGTACATCCCCGAGGGCGGCGGCCTCGACGAGACGGGGAAGATGCTGATCAAGATCGGCAAGCGGGGCCGGAAACACGGTCTCGGGATCGTCGGCATCAGTCAGCGACCGGCGGACGTGAAGAAGGACTTCATCACGCAGTGTGACTGGCTGGTGTGGCACCGCCTGACGTGGAACAACGACACGAACGTCGTGAGTCGGATCATCGACGCCGAACACGCCAACGCCGTCGAGGATCTGGGCGACGGCGAAGCCTTCCTTATGACCGACTGGAGCGAGTCGGTGCGGCGGGTGCAGTTCCACCGCAAACGCACCTTCGACGCGGGGGCGACGCCGGGGCTCGACGACTTCGAGCGTCCGGAACTCAAGTCGATCAGTGACGACCTGGTCTCCGACCTCCGCGAGATCAGCGACGAACAGGAGCGTCGGGAGAGCGAACTCGCGGACCTCCGTCAGGAGTTGGACAAGAAAGAGCAACGCATCCGCGAACTCGAAGCCGAGTTGGAGGAGGCCCGCGACCTCTCGCGGATGGCCGACCGGTTCGCGCAGGCGATGCTCCAGAAGGCCGAGGCGCCGTACCGCGGCGGCGGGGGTC
Organism: Haloplanus aerogenes; assembly: GCF_003856835.1. NCBI lineage: Archaea > Methanobacteriati > Methanobacteriota > Halobacteria > Halobacteriales > Haloferacaceae > Haloplanus > Haloplanus aerogenes. Next base: position 1,263,882 of record NZ_CP034145.1, on the reverse strand, counting down.
GCAACCTCGCCCGCGCGGGAACCGTCGCGGACGATCAGGCCGAACTGCACGAGTACGAGCGGGAGCGGACGGAGCAGCGCGGGGACGAGGACGCGGACGCGACGACCGAGTCGGACGGGAACGACCCCGCAGACGCGAACGCGGAAGCGGTGACGGACGCCGATCACGACCGCCCCGAAATCGAACCGAACGACTGGCCGACGCCCGATACTGTGGCGAGCGCGGAGGGCGCGGACGCCGACGAGGACGCCAGCGCAGACGACATCACGGACACCGACGCCAGCGCCCCGTCGGCGGACGAACAGACCGACGTGACATTCGGGGACGACACGGCGCCCGAAGCGGACGACGACGCCGATCCCACGGCTGACACCGACACGCCCACCTCGACCCGCACGTCCAGCGCGGCCCCCGGAACCCGCGAGGCGGTCGTGGCCCGACTCCGAGGGCAGATTCGCGACCTGCCGGCTCTCTCCCAGCAGATGCTCGCCCACTACCGGATCGAGCGGGAGGCCGATCCGGTCGACGCGCACGTCGCCGCCGGCGGGACGCCCGACCAACCGATGGCGTACGGGCGGAACCGGCCCCTTCGGACGGGTGGGTTCGTCGAACACGTCGAGGAGGACCGCTACCGGTACGCGCTCCCGGATCGCGTCGCGGAGGCGTTCGACGGACATCTCGACGACGAGACACTGGACGAAGTCGTCCGGGAGGTAGAGGAGGCGTTCGTCGACGGGGAGACGCTCGCCGCCGAGGCGAAGGACGTGCGCGTACCCGACGAACGCGACGAGGTGGAAGTCGTCGACGACGACGTGGCTGGCGACGACGGGTTCGTCGACGAGGACGCCGTCTTCGTCGAGGGCGGGGGCGAGACGCCCGCCTCGGCGGATCACGCGACGCGACAGCAGATGGCGTCGGGGAGCGGCGAGGGTGACGACCCGAACTCGCGAACCGACGCGGAGATTCTCTAAACGCCAGACACCAGATCTTCTAACGCCGCCCGCGGATCGTCGGCTTTGGCGACCCCGCTCGCGAGCAACACCCCTTCGGCGCCGAGGTCGGCGGCCGCGGCGAGGTCTTCACCGGTCGAGACGCCGGCACCGCAGTACACGTCCACGTCGGGGTCGACGGCGCTGGCGGCGGCGACGGCGCCCTCGACGATGCCGGGGTCGGCAGTGCTGACGGACACGTCGCCGCCGATGAGTTCGGGGGGTTCGACCGCGACGGCGTCGGGGCCGAGGGCGGCCGCCGCGCCGACCTGATCGGGGTTGTTGGCGCAGACGACCGTCTCCAGACCGGCGCGGTCGGCGGCGTCGAGGGCGCCGTCGATGTCCGCGAGTTTCAGGCGGTGTTCGGAGTGGTTGAGCAGGGTTCCCTCGGCGCCGGCATCCGCGACGGCTTCGGCGAGCGTGTGGCCGGTGTGGCTGCCGTGGGCGACCGGCGCGACGTGCTGCGCCCACGTCTCGACGCCGGTGGCGGCGACGCGGTCGAGGTGGGCGGCCTGCGGGGCGACGGCGATGCGGACGCCACTCGCGTCGGCTACGTCGCGGGCCGCCTCGGCGACTTCGACCGGATCACACGGATACGCCTTCAGGTTGACGAGAACGAACATACCGGGGCAAGCGTGGGGTGAGGTGAAAAAACGTGGTTATTCGGCGTCCGCGATGGCGTCCGCGACGGCCTCGACGGTCTCCACATCGACATCGTACTCCTCGGCGAGGGACTGGGCGGCGGCGGGAGAGAGGGACGGAGCGGAAGCGGCGTCGTCGCCGTGGTGGTCGTGAATCGGGTCGAGACGCCCGTCGTTCACCTCCAGATTCACCGCGTCCCAGCGACTGTAGTGCCCCATGGCGTCGAAGTAGGCCTTGGTCGCCCGACGCTCGTCGCGGTCGAATTCGGCAGTCAGGAGTGTCTCCTCGCCGATGACGGGACCGGCTTTCACGATGCCCGCGGGGTTGACGAGCATGCTTCCACCGTTCCCGACACCGAAACCGATTTCGCCCTCCTCGAAGCCGTCGGGGACGCCCTCGTTCATGTAGGCGGAACACGAGACGACGAAGGACTGCGTCTCGAAGGCGTACTCGCGGACGGCGGGGTAGATGTCACAGGTGTCGCGGGCCGCGGCCGAGTCGGCACGGGTCTTGTCGCCGGGGTGGCCGTGCTGTTCCCAGAACCCCGGCCAGACGGCGGCGTGAATCTCCTCACCCTGCGCACAGAGCGCCGCCTTCGAGAGTGTCATGTGGTTCTCGTAGCAGATGAGGCCACCGAGTCGACCAACGTCGGTGTCGTGTACGGCGAGGCTCTCGGGGTCGCCACGGCCCCAGATGGCACGCTCGTCGTGGGTGGGCATGAGTTTCCGGTGCCGGCGCACGAGCGACCCCGAGCGGTCGAAGAAAAAGAGCGAGTTGTAGAGCGTCTCGCTTCCCGGGCGGTCGTCGACTTCGTTCGTGCCGAGGACGAGATGGAGGTCGGCGTCGGCGACGGCCTCGCCGATAGTCGCCACGGCGTCGTCGTCGACGTGGAGGCTGTTCGCCCCGAGGTCGACCATCAGGTCGGTCCACCGAGCGATGGAGGTGCTCCGTCGCCAGTAGGGGTAGCCGGGGAAGTACGTCTCGGGGAAGACGAGGATATCGACGCCACGGTCGCCGGCGCGTTCGATCCACCGGCAGGTCTTGTCGAGGGTCGCCTCGGCGTCGTGGTAGACGGGTTCGATCTGAGCGGCACCGAGCGTGAACGACTCGGCTACGTCACGGTCACGAGCCATGGCCGGGCCGTTCGCAGGCCGAGCCCATGTAGCTGTCGAGCGTGCGAGGCGAGAAAGGAGACGGCGAGCGATCAGTCCTTGCGCTTGACCACGTCGCCGAGCGTCGTCGTCGTCGAGGAGCCACCGGACCACTCGGCGTCCTCGTCGCCCGCACCCTCGGACAGCGAGATGTCGAGTTTGCGTTCGAGTTTCGTCTGTACCTCGTCGCTCGGGAGGACGTCACCACGTTCGAGTTTGCGGATGAGACTCGCCTTCTCGTTGAGTTCCTGTGCGAGCTCCTCCTGGGTCAGGCCGCGGTCCTCGCGGGCCGTGCGGATACGGTCGTCGTAGTCGGTCGCGATTTCTTCCATGTCGTCGAACATGTCGCGCCGGCGGCGCGAACTGCCGCCACCGCTCGACGACCCGCCGGACGACGAACTCGACCCGCCACTCGACGAGGACGAAGACGACGAGGTGGAGTATTTCGTCGAGGACGAACTGCTCGACTCGGTGCGGACCTCGGTCCCGAAGTCCGAACACTCGTCGCAGAGTTCCAGTTCGGCCCCTTCGACTTTCGTCGTGGTGAGCGACGAACTCTCGGCTCCACACATTTCACACTGGGGCATACTCCTCCGTAGCGGACGGCGGGGGATAAAAGGTGCGCCCCTCATCCAGCCCGTTGTAGCTGTGTCCCGGCCGTCGCCGACCTCGGGGTGGCGACGGCCGGAAACGACCGACAACGGCCCGCCTCACGTCAGATCGGACCACGCGCCCCAGAACCGCTGGAGCGCGGTGAAGTGCCCGATAATGGCGAAGAAGACGAGGAGGTAGCCGACGACGGTGAGCGAGAGCGGGCCGACCGGCCCGCCCACGACGGCGGCGACGACGGCGACGACGCCGATGAGGGCGAGGCGGTCCGCGCGGCCGACGAGGCCGCCGTACTCGCGGCCGAGGCCGACCGCCTGAATCTGCGTCCCGAGGTAGGACGTCATCAGGACGCCGGTGACAGCGAGGAGGCCGAGGTCGTACCGACCGGTGCCGGCGGCCAACCCGACGACGAGGACGATATCGGCGTAGCGATCCAGCACGTGATCCAGCAGGTCGCCGCCACGGGAGTCGACGTTCTGGGTGCGCGCGAGGGCGCCGTCGAGCAGATCCAGCCAGCCGTTCGCGAGGACACAGAGCGCGCCGAGGACGTAGCCGAGCGGCGTGGCGAGGTAGAATCCAACGCCGGCGGCGACGGCGAACCCGAAGGCGACCACGCTGACGCCGTCTGGCGTGAGGCCGATCCGATCGGCCGCGGCGACCATCGGATCGAGGACGAGTTCGGCCACGGGGCGGAGGCGATCCAGCGTCATACTGGTGATTGTAACTGTTTCCCGGTTGTTCGCCGGCACGGTACGGCGAACCGCCGGTAATGACTTCCAACGATCATTATCACAGGTAGTCCGTGAAGTCCACGTCGCCGGCGCTCGGTTCTCGGTCGCCAGCGACGACGGCCTCGATTGCCTCGGCCACGTCGGCCGGCGTTCGGTCCGTGGTGTCGATTTCGTACACCCGCTCCAGCCCGTGGCGATCCACCGCTTCCGAGAGGATCACGTCGAGCGCCTCGCTCTCCGCGTTCTCCGTCGCCTTCGTCTCGTCGGCGCCGCGGTCGCGCAGGCGGTCTTCGAGTACGTCCGGCCGACACCGGAGGACGACCACCCTGTCCGCGTCGAGGTGGTGCGCGAGGTGTGACTCCACGACGCCCGACCAGTCGCCCAGCGACTCGCGGACGGCGTCGAGGTCGGCCACGAGCGAGTCGCGGTCCGCGTCGCGTTCGGACCACAGGCCCGCCTCCCGGATCAGTTCGTTGAGGTGGATGACCGGACCGTCGAGGAGCGTGGTGGCGGAGGTCTTGCCGGTCCCGGGCGTGCCGGTGACGGCGACGCGGTAGTCGACCTCGTCGGCGTCGCTCATACCCGTACCTCCGCGAGTGCGTCGTTGATCGTCTCGACGGCGCGGGGCGTGGTCTCGCGCGTGCCACACGAGACGCGGATGCACTCCGGCAGGCCGAAACTGGAGCAGTCGCGGACGATGACCCCCTGTCGCTGGGTGGCCTCCGCCACCGCCGAGGCGTCGCCAACCTCCGCGAGGACGAAATTGCCGCCGCTCTCCCACGTCGGGGCGTCGAGGTTATCGCGGAGGTAGGCCCGCGCCCACCGGGCCGTCTCGACGGTCGTGTCGAGGTGGTCGTCGTCGTCGAGG